>JBJFHK010000252.1:3071-6435 GCA_051893535.1 Eubacterium sp.
GCCGTCTCGACATTGACATCCTTCTTCATGTAAGAACCGTATGTATACAGAATTCCCATTGCAATGGACAGGGAATAGAACATCTGTCCCATTGCCGCTACAATCGTCATCACAGAGAAATGCTTCAGGTTCGGAACCAGCAGATACTTCACACCAGCCAGCGCGCCCGGACGCGTCATGGAGTAAATCGCCACGATCACAGACAAAACAACCAGAATCGGCATCATGATCTTGGAAACACGCTCAACTCCGTTCTTTACACCGCCCAGAATGGTCAGAACAACGATCGCGCAGAACACGATAAACCAGAGCTCCGCACTTCCCGCGCTGCTGATAAAGGAAGTAAAATATGTATTTCCTGATACAGATTTTGCGCTGTGGATACAGTACGAAACCAGATACTTGGTGACCCATCCGCCGATGACGCTGTAATACGGCACAATCAGCATCGGGATGACCGCATTGATCCAGCCGCCGAACTTAAAGCCGAAGCTGTGACCGAACTTCGCGAAGGCGCCGACCGGGCTCTTCCGCGTGAACCGGCCCAGCGACTCCTCAGATGTCATCATCGAATAGCCAAAGGTCACGGCCAGAATCAGATAAATAACCAGAAAAATACCGCCGCCGTATTTAGCTGCAAGATAAGGAAAACGCCAGATATTTCCAAGACCTACGGCAGAACCCGCCGTTGCCAGCACATATCCGAGCTTTCCAGAGAAATTAGACCTCTTCTGCGCAGGCGCACTGCCCGCGCTGACCTCATTACTGCTGTTTTTCATCGATTCCCTCTCCAATCCATAGTTAAAACAACATATACTTTAGTAAAACAAACAATTTTGCTCTCTTCTCGCAAGCGATTTTTTATGTCCCATTAACGAGAAAGCGTGTTTATTTTACCACTTTATTAATAAATTGCAAGCACATTTCACAAACAATATTTTGTTTTATTGTAACCAGCAACAATGCGCCGCGACAATAATCATACCACACTGCCGGTATTTAAAACAACAGAAAAAGCAGAACCCTGCAGATGCAGAATCCTGCCCATTTCATTCCTGTTCTTTTTCGACAAAATGTTTCCCTTCAAGGTCACAGCTGCCGCCGGCTGTCCCGGCACTTTCTTCCTTCCCCGGCAAAATTCACCCGGCATGGAAATAAATAAAGCTGACGGGTATCCCGGCCCCCCTGCTCCGCAGGACATGCCTGCCGGCACAGCTTTTGTTTACCGGTACTCAAAATGCTGGTAATCCGGTGTCTGCGTCCAGTTTCCGCCCCAGAAAAAACCGGCTTTCACAAAAGTCTTGTAAGCCGTATCCTTCCTCGTAATCACGTGCGGGATCTTTGAAGACCGGTTCCTCGCATACTTATTAAGCTCCGGATGATCCACCGCGTACCACACGCCATTGGACTTCTTAGAGTATGGATTTTCCAGCGGATTCAGGTCAATCGCCCGTCCCCAGGAATGATTGGAAAGCGACGTCGTGTGCGTGATAAAACGGTAATTAAAGGCCGAAGTATTATCCGCGTTCATCGAGCGGATATCCGCCTTATTGCCGTCCTCACCGCGGTATTTATAGTAATTGTCGATCAGCTTCATAGACTTGATCTGGTAATGCTTCTGATATAAGGTATAAAACACGCTTTTCGTTTTCGAAGCAATCGCACTGTTGACAATTAATTCACCGACATGCGTTTTCTTATCGTATCCAACATGCAGAACCTTCACATAGCGCAGATTCGACAGAGAAACCCTGCCATTCGTCTTAAACGACTTTCCCGCGATTCTTTTATACACCGCATCACCCTTACTGATTTTATAGACGCGGAAATACTTCTTCGCCGCTGCGGAACTGGCAGGATCAACCACAGTTTCCGCCTTCAGCTTATATACATCTGCCGCAGTCGCTGCCTTTGTGCTTTCCTTCTTTGAACCAGAATCCTTCCGCGATGATGATCTGCTGGCCTTAGATGCCGCCGCAGATGATGTCTTTCTGTTCTTAGATGTCGCTGCGGATGACGATTTGCTGCTTCCGCAGGCACAGACACAAATCGCGAGAACGCAGATGAGGATGCTGGTAATAACTTTCTTATGCTTCATGATGTGGCCCTTTCTGGTGTGAACACTTTTTCGTAAACTTACTGTCTGTAGTACTATATTATCACACAAATATTTCCTGGCAACATCATGTTACATACACTGAAAACACACCTATTATTTTATTCATGATGCAATTATCAGATAAAAGCGAATCAGAAGTGGAATATACAAAAATGAAATGATATGGTGGTATTCAGGTGCTGCCATATACGGTAGGCGGTTAGCCCTCTTCGGAGGGTCGTTACCCTCCGATCACACAGATATCCTTCGGGAAATCTTAAGGAAAGGGGGGCCTGGCCATGACGATAATTGATCTGATTGGTGTGCTGAGCTTCGGCATAGCATGCTTCAGTCTCGGTTATCAATTCGGATGCCGGGATAGTAACAAACACACGAAAAAAATAGCCGCCCATGCTCCAATAAGACGGCTATTAATGCTTAAATTGGGCTGACCGTCTGTCGGCAGCACCTTTCTTATTTGCATTCTAACATCAGTGGATGTGCTTGTCAAAATGCAAGATAATGGAAATCCACGCACCAGCGTTCCGGTCTACACAGCCGGAGAGGTATTTCAATCCACGCACACCCTAACGGGGTGCGACTGTCTGAACCGTACTCGATCCCGCCTGATTCCTTATTTCAATCCACGCACCCCTCGCGGGGTGCGACCATCAGATCGGGCAAGTCTATGGATCAGGTCAGAATTTCAATCCACGCACCCCTCGCGGGGTGCGACATTAACGGACTGGGGGTAACAACGGTTTGCTGATTTCAATCCACGCACCCCTCGCGGGGTGCGACTTGCGCCTTGCTCCGGCTCTGGTACGGCTTTATATTTCAATCCACGCACCCCTCGCGGGGTGCGACATTCTTCATACGTCCATTCTTTTTTGCACTCTATTTCAATCCACGCACCCCTCGCGGGGTGCGACATCCACCTCTTCCTTGAGAGTTTTTAGGTTATCAATTTCAATCCACGCACCCCTCGCGGGGTGCGACAGTAATGCAGATCAAAATCAAACCGTTCGGCAATATTTCAATCCACGCACCCCTCGCGGGGTGCGACATGATCATATTGATTACCCGTACCGGCCCATTTATTTCAATCCACGCACCCCTCGCGGGGTGCGACTGAGCTTCGGACGCAGCACTATGATCAGACCTATATTTCAATCCACGCACCCCTCGCGGGGTGCGACCCATCTTCCTATTGGCATGGGTGCGCGGTGTCGATTTCAATCCACGCACCCCTCGCGGGGTGCGACA
>JBJFHK010000253.1:0-6356 GCA_051893535.1 Eubacterium sp.
AAGGGCGCAGCGCCGTTCTGGGGTCCTTCGGCCGGATGGCGACGGAGAAGATGAATGATGAGCTGGCAGCAGAGCTTTCCCAGAAGGTCAGAGAAACCTTTGGATTTACCTGCAGCGTCCGTTTTGAAAATGATGAAGAGCGCTATAAAGAAGTTGGAGAGAAGAGAAAGCGCGAACTTTCCCAGGATGAAATATTCTCTTCTCCCGGGTCAGATCCTTATTTTGATGCTGCCGCTGATACTGGATTCGATGCTTATGACCAGAGTATGAGAGAGGCGCAGGGTGCGGATGCTGATCAGCTTCTGGCAGCCTATGGCGGAAGCATGCCTTCTGCGGATGGGGATGTGGGAGAAATTCCGCCCTGGGAAGATGCACCGCAGAAGCAGCCGGATATGGCCGCAGCGGCGCCGTCCGGCCTGTCCCGCTCCAGAAAGGAAGGTTCCGGCACCGGACATGCCAGAAAGGCCCGCCCTGCAGCAGGACGGGCTTCCGGCGGCATGAAGAGGGGCACAGAAGTCGTTCTGGGACGGGGAATTCACGGAGAATCCACCCCGCTCATGCAGCTGACTCCGGAGAGCGGCAAGGTCGTTGTAGAGGGAATCGTTTTCCATAAAGAGAACCGGCCGATCAAAAACAACAAGCAGATTGTCACCCTTCTGATTACCGATAAAAAGTCATCCACTTGCGTGAAGGCCTTTGTCAAAAATGAGAAATGGGACGACATCGACAATCGGATTAATGAGGGCGATTACATCATCTGCCAGGGAGAAACTGAGTGGAGTAAGTACGATAATGCGCTGAACGTCATCGTACGCAATATTTCCAAGGGAGAAGGAATCCCGGAAAGAAAGGATACCTGGGAAAAGGGCCGTCGTGTGGAGCTGCACTGCCATACCAAGATGAGTGCCATGGACGCTCTGAACGACCCGGAGCGTATCGTGCAGCTGGCTTCCGACTGGGGGCAGCCGGCTGTTGCCATTACCGACCACGGGGTCGTCCAGTCCTTCCCGGATGCGGCGGCCATAGCTGGAAAACTGGCAAAAAAAGGAAAGCCGATCAAGGTCATCTACGGCATGGAGGGCTATCTCTATGACGATGAGGGCTGCATCGATGCCGAAGGAAACATCGACTACAAGAAGAAAAAGGGAACGAACCACATCATTCTGCTCTGCCGCACCCAGCACGGCCTGAGAAACCTCTACAAGCTCGTTTCCATCTCCCACGTAAAATACTTCTACAAGAAGCCGAGAATCCCGAGAACGGTCCTTGATAAGTACAGAGACGGCCTGATTATCGGTTCCGCCTGCGAAGCGGGAGAGGTCTACCGCGCGCTGGAGCAGGGAAAGTCCGATGAAGAAGTCGCGGAAATCGCAAAATACTACGATTACCTGGAAATCCAGCCCCTGATCAACAACCGTTTTATGCTGGATTCTGATAAATTTCCGGACGTCAACAGCTGGGATGATCTGAAAGAATACAACAAAAGAATCGTTCATATCGCGGACATGCTGGACAAGCCGGTCTGCGCCACGACTGACGCCCACTACGACGAGCCGGATTCCGCCATCTACAGAAACATCCTGCTCTACGGCATGGGATTCAAAGATGCGGAGAACGGTCAGGGCCTGTATCTGAGGACCACGGATGAAATGATTAAAGAATTCTCCTATCTGGGAGAAGACATGGCCCAGAAGGTCGTCGTCGACAACACCAACAAGATTGCGGACTGGGTGGAAGAGGGCATCAAGCCGGTTCCGGATGAGAAGTGCCCGCCGAAAATCGACGGCGCGGAAGAAGAGCTGTATAATAAGTGTTTTGAAAGAGCCCACCGGATTTACGGCGATCCGCTGCCGGATAAAATTCAGGAACGTCTGGACACGGAGCTGAACGCCATTATCAGCAACGGATACGCCGTCATGTACGTTTCCGCGGAGCGTCTGGTAAACAAGTCCCTGCAGGACGGCTATCTGGTCGGATCCAGAGGATCCGTCGGTTCCTCCTTCGCGGCTACCATGGCGGGAATCACTGAGGTCAATCCCCTTGACCCGCATTATATTTGTCCGAACTGCAAACACCTGGAGTGGGGCGATATGACCAAGTACGATAACGGACTGGACATGCCGCCGAAGAAATGCCCGGAATGCGGCGCAGAGATGAAGCGCGACGGCTTCACCATTCCGTTTGCGACCTTCCTGGGATTCAAGGGAAACAAGGAGCCGGATATTGACCTGAATTTCGCGGGTGAGTATCAGGCACGGGCGCATAAGTACGTCGGCGTGATTTTCGGTGAGAAAAATGTATTCAAGGCAGGCACGGTAGGTACCATCGCCGAGAAGACTGCTTACGGCTACGTGAGAAGGTTTTTCGAAGAGACCGGGCGTCCGGTCAATAAGTTCGAGATCGACCGGCTGACGGAAGGCTGCACAGGTGTAAAGCGTACCACAGGCCAGCATCCGGGCGGAATCATCATCGTACCGAGAGACCACGACATCTTCGAGTTCTGCCCGATCCAGCACCCGGCCAACGACACTAAGACGGACATCATCACTACGCACTTCGATTACCATAAGATCGATAAGAACCTGCTGAAGCTGGATATTCTGGGACACACCGTCCCGTCCATGATCCGCCAGCTGCAGGATATGACCGGCGTGGACCCGCTGCATGTCGATCTGACCGACCAGAAGGTGCTGAGCATTTTCAACGGAACGGAAGCACTGGATATCAAGGATCCGGACTACCGCTTCCGCCACGGAACTTTCGCGATTCCAGAATTCGGCACGGGATTTACCCGTCAGATGCTGGACGACGTAAAGCCGAAGCGTTTTGAGGACCTGGTCAGAATGTCCGGATTCTCCCACGGAACCGATGTATGGCTGAACAACGCCCAGGAATACATCCGGAACGGCACTGCCACCATGCGTGAAGTCATTTCCACTCGAGACGACATCATGAACTTCTGCATTGCCCACGGCATCGAGAACGAGACCTCCTTCCGCATCATGGAGGAGACCCGTAAGAAGAACCTGATTCTGACCGAGGAGCATAAACAGGTCATGCGTGACCACGGCATCCCGCAGTGGTACATCGACTCCTGCTCCAAGATCAAGTACATGTTCCCGCGGGCCCATGCGGTAGCCTATGTCATGATGTCCTTCCGTATGGCCTGGTATAAGGTGTATTATCCGGTTCCTTTCTACGCGACTTATTTCACCAGCGTGCTGTCCGACTTTGACGCCGAGACCGCGCTGAAAGGGAAGGAAGCCGTCCTCAGAAAGATGGACGAGATCAATATGAAGGGAAACAATGCCACTGCCAAGGAGAAGGACAGCGAGACCGTTCTGGAGGTTATCTACGAGATGTTCGCCAGAGGCTATGAATTTCTGCCGGCGGAGCTGGGTTCCTCCTACGCAGAGCGTTTCTGGGAGAAGGACGGCAAGGTTCTGCTTCCCTTCGCGGCCTATGAAGGTGTCGGCGCGGCAGCGGCCAGTCAGCTGGTGGACGCCTACAAGGAGAAGCCGTTTGACACGGTGGAAGACTGCCAGACCAGGGCGCATCTTGGAAAGAGTGTCATAGAAACCCTGCGGAGTCATGGGATTTTTGAGGGACTGCCGGAGACCGATCAGATCTGCTGGGCAATTTAATGACTGACTGACGCCGGTGAATGTTTCGATTATTCACCGGCTCGTTTTATGACAAAATGAAACTGGCAGAGGAGCACGCGCCGGGCATGATTTTCCATAAATATACATTACCTGTTTTTGCATAAATATGCACGTTTTTCCCTTGGCAGGCTGAGGCTTTTGTCATCGTAAGAAATGCACCTGTCATGTATACCGGATGATTTTCAAAAAGTACTTTAAAAAGCCGGTCGTTGGGTATAAGATAAATATGTCGCAGGAACACAAGATATTGTGTAGGAGCGAAAATAAAATGAACTAGATCTTGTGCCGCAGATAAAACAGGGCACAAGATTACGATAATGCAGAGTTACGGGACCGCAGACTGATCCGGCTTTCCGGCTGAAGAGAATGCAGCAGAGACTGTGAAAATGCGCGGCCCTGCGGTTTTCTGCGTCTATATGTATACATTAATTATGCACATGGCTGTGGAAAACTCTGAATGTGGATAAGGTAAAGGAGAGCGGCAATGGGCAGAGAAATTGTTTGCAACGTCATTAAAAGAAGCGGCCAGGAAGTACCGTTTGACCAGACAAAGATCGTCAATGCGGTCAGCAAGGCCAATAAAGAAGTGGACCGTATTCATCAGATGAGTCAGTACCAGATCGAAGCCGTTGCGGAAAATGTGACGCAGCAGGTGGAGAAGATGCAGCGCGCGATCAATGTGGAAGAAATTCAGGACATGGTGGAAAAAGGCATCATGGAAATGCGCGCCTTTGAGGTTGCACAGAAATATGTCCGCTACCGCTACCGCCGTTCTCTGGCGCGCAAGGCCAATACCACAGACGATGAAATCCTGTCTCTGATCGAGCAGGCCAATGAGGAAGTCAAGCAGGAGAATTCTAATAAGAATCCGGTGATCAATTCCACGCAGAGAGATTACATGGCCGGAGAAGTCAGCAAGGACCTTTCCCGCCGTGTTCTGCTGCCGGAGGAGATCGTCAGAGCACATAATGAGGGAATCATCCACTTCCATGATATGGATTACTACGCGCAGAAGGAGCACAACTGCGATCTGATCAACCTGGAAGACATGCTGCAGAACGGAACCGTCATCAGCGAGACGATGATCGAGAAGCCGCACAGCTTCTATACCGCCTGCAACATCACCACACAGATCATCGCCCAGGTCGCGTCCAACCAGTACGGCGGACAGTCCTTCACCCTGTCTCATCTGGCACCTTTCGTCGATGTCAGCAGAAAGAAACTGCGTAAACTCGTCATTCAGGAGTTTGAAGATACCGGCGTTCATGTCGATGACAAGGTTATCGATGACATTACAGAAATGCGTCTGAAGAAGGAGATCAAAGACGGAATCCAGACCATCCAGTATCAGCTGATCACTCTGATGACCTGCAACGGACAGGCACCGTTCGTCACCATGTTCATGTATCTGGACGAGGTTCCGGAAGGCCGCACCAGAGACGACCTGGCCATGATGATTGAAGAGGTTCTGCGCCAGCGCATGCAGGGTGTAAAGAACGAGAAGGGCGTATGGATCACCCCGGCCTTCCCGAAACTGATCTATGTTCTGGATGAAGATAATATTCACGAGGATTCCAAGTACTTCTATCTGACAAAACTTGCCGCAGAGTGCACCGCCAAGAGAATGGTTCCGGATTACATTTCCGCGAAGATCATGAAGCAGCTGAAAGACGGCAATGTCTACACCTGCATGGGATGCCGCTCCTTCCTGACAGTTGAGGATTCTCAGCGCAACCCGGACGGCAGCCATAAGTTCTACGGCCGCTTCAACCAGGGCGTTGTCACCATCAACCTGGTCGATGCAGCATGTTCTTCAGACGGAGACATGGATAAGTTCTGGAAGATTCTGGATGAGCGTCTGGAACTCTGCCACCGCGCACTGCGCTGCCGTCACGAGAGACTGAAGGGAACCGTTTCCGACGTTGCCCCGATCCTCTGGCAGAACGGAGCCCTGGCCCGCCTGAAGAAGGGTGAGACTATCGACAAGCTCCTGTACGGCGGATATTCCACCATTTCCCTGGGATACGCAGGACTCTGCGAGATGTGCTGGAGAATGATCGGAAAGAGCAATACTTCTGAAGAGGGACGCGAATTCTGCCTGAAAGTCATGCAGAAACTGAATGATAAATGTAAAGAGTGGAGAGCTGCGGAGAACATCGCCTACTCCGTTTACGGAACCCCGATGGAATCCACAACCTACAAATTCGCAAAGTGCCTGCAGAGAAGATTCGGCATCATCCCGCATGTCACCGATAAGAACTACATCACCAACAGCTACCACGTACACGTCACCGAGCCGATCGACGCCTTCCATAAGCTGAAGTTCGAATCCGAATTCCAGAAACTGTCCCCGGGCGGAGCCATCAGCTACGTTGAAGTTCCAAACCTGCAGGACAATATCCCGGCTGTCATCACCGTCATGCAGTACATCTACGATAATATCATGTACGCCGAGCTGAACACCAAGAGCGACTACTGCGAGGAGTGCGGCTACGACGGCGAAATCAAGATCGTCGAGGATGAGAGCGGCAAGCTCGTCTGGGAATGCCCGAACTGCGGAAACCGCGACCAGAATAAGATGTCCGTTGCCCGCCGTACATGCGGATACATCGGCACCCAGTTCTGGAACCAGGGCAGAACCCAGGAAATCAAAGACAGAGTTATGCACCTGTAAAACAGACGGCGATGCTG
>JBJFHK010000254.1:0-6250 GCA_051893535.1 Eubacterium sp.
TCTGCATCAGTCGAACAGCGGGCAGTTTTTGGCAAGACAGCATGGGATTCAGCAGTCCCGTGGAGAGTATCTGCTGTTTCTTGACAGTGATGATGCACTGGAGCCTGTCTGTCTGAAAACAATTGATCAGACGCTTTGTGAGAAGAATCCGGATATTCTTCTTTTCAATGGCTGTGTCTGGAAAAATGAAGAAATGACAATGCAGCGAATAGGTGATCTGGGAGATGATCCGAAGAAGATTGATGTAATTGACTTTCGCAGGCAGCTCATTTCTTCAGATAAATTGAACTCTTTGTGCATCAAAGCATTCCGGGCCTCTTTATTTAAACATGATGCGACGGATTACTCCGGCATGAGAGGTAAAAAATATGGTGAGGATAAGGTGCAGCTTCTGCATCCGCTGACATTAGCCAGAACTATTTTCTATATTCCGGCTGTCTTGTATCGGTATCATTATCGTGAGAACAGCATTATGGCATGCCAATGTACGGGCAATGCATCAGACCGGCTGGCAAATGATATGTTTCATTATCTTTTGCAGTACATGGAAACTTGGCATTTGAGCGGTTCCGAAGACAAAAAAAGACTGGCCGGATATTATATGCGCAATTTCAGTAATGCATATTTTTATATGAGAAGAGAAGGCACGCATGCGGGCTGCTCGGAAAGAAGGAGGCGCCGTCATTTTCGAGATGATTTTAATTCGTCTATCCGTTACCGCAGATACTTTATCTATCTGTCCTTTAAAGATAAAATGAAATTCCTGATTGCGTGGCTTGGGCTTTAGAGTCAGTCGGAATCACAAGAGGTGTCATGAGAAAATATGGTATCACACGCGAGAAATTGAATATAGTTACATCTCTCATGAATCAGGCGGTGACTCTGGCCTGCGGAATTCTGATTCCGCATATGCTGATTTCAACATACGGATCTGAGGCGTATGGAATATCGGTATCGATCACGCAGTTCCTGTCCTATATTTCGCTGCTGGAAGGTGGAATCGGAGGCGTTGCGAGAGCGGAGCTGTATCAGCCGCTTGCGGCTGGAGATGCCGCTGGAATCAGCGGTGTGTACAGAGCTGAGAGACGGTTTTTTCAGCATATATCGCTGATCTTTGTTTTGTACAGTATCGTTCTTGGACTGATCTATCCTTACATTGCGCATGTGACCCTGTTTTCGAGGACATATGTATTCGGCCTTGTATTTGTGATCGGAATGTCCACGCTGGCGCAGTATATGGGCGGCCTGACGAACCTTACATTGCTTATTGCGGATCAGCATGTATACGTGAATAATATCATTCTGATTGCTACGACAATTGCAAACACTGCTATTCTGATTATTTTAACCAGACTTGGATGTGATTTTCTTATTGTGAAGCTGGGAAGCAGCCTTGTATTTGTGACAAGACCTGCTTTGTATGCATTTTATGTGCGGCACCATTATCGAATCATTAGAAAGCCGACAAAAACGGTTAAGCTGAAGCAGAAGTGGACGGGCCTTGGTCAGCACATTGCGTATTTTCTGCATACGAATACGGATGTGATGTTACTCACTTTGTTCGCGGATGCGAAACTTGTTGCTGTCTATTCAGTCTACAACATGATTATCAGCAACATCCGTGTTCTGGTTGAGGCTTTCTCGGGTGGGATGGAGGCGATGTTCGGCGAGCTGTTTGCCAAGAAGGAATTCGATAAACTTCGCCGGGAATATCGTAAATATCTGATTTTACTCACGTCAGCATCACTCGTTCTTTTTGGATGTGCGGGAATTCTGATCGTTCCCTTTGTCAGACTTTATACCAGTGGCATCAACGATGTAAATTATCTGCAGCCGGAGTTTGCGCTGGTTCTGATTCTGGCGGAGGCCGTGAATTGCATGGCATTTCCGGCCGCAAGTCTTCCGGTTGCTGCAAATCAATTGAAGCAGACGAGGTGGGGAGCGTATGGGGAAGCGGCTGTCAATCTCGGCCTGTCCTGCATCCTGGTACAGTTTCATCCTCTGCTTGGCGTTGTGGCGGGGACATTGGCGGCTACCCTGTTCCGAGGAATTTATTATATCCGATACGCATCGAGGTATATCCTCCATATTTCGATGTCAGAAAGCTTTCTGTATTTCGGTGGAAGCTTAGTTTTGCTGAACCTGATGATTTTTATCGGGAGATTGTTGATCGGACACATAAATATTACAAATTACGGAAGTTGGATTCTCTGTGGCGGAGTTGTCTTCCTGATATCAGGTATGGTTGTTTTTGCTATCTATAAAATTGCAGATCAGCAGATGCGGGAGAAATATAAGAATGAAACTTCTGATCATTAACAACAATATGAAGATCGGCGGTGTGCAGAAGGCTTTGCGGAATCTCCTGCGTCAGATTCACGGATCGTATGATATAACATTGTTGCTGCTTAACCCGGTCGGGGAGCTTATGGATGACATCCCGGAGGATGTGAAAGTTATGTCTCCGAAAACGGCTGTCCGTTTCTGGGGTACAGACGGACAGGAAATGAAAAGCAGGAGGGACCGTTTATGCCGTTCGATTTTGGCAGTGGTTGCTCGGACGTGTGGGAGAGGAATTTCTTTTTCTCTGTCAGCAATCCGTCAGCAGAAGCTAAACGGGTATGATGTCGTCATTTCTTTCCTTCACAGTGGAAATCCAAGGGCATTTTATGGGGGCTGCGCTGAATTTGCGCTTCACTGTACGGAAGCAAAAAAGAAAGTAATTTTTCTGCACAATGATTTTCGAGCTATACAGGCGGTCTCTGCCTATAACCGGAAATTGTACAGGTCTTTTGATTACATTGCAGCATGTTCGGAGGGGTGTAGGGAGGCATTCCTAGCGGAGGTCCCTGAACTTCAGAATAAAACGATTGTTATCCCAAACTGCCATGATTACGAAAATATAGCTTCCATGGCGGAGAAAATCCCGGTACGTCGGGAACAGGATGCGTTTTATATTCTTACCGTAGCCAGATTTGGAAGAGAAAAGGGTATTCTGCGTGCGATTCGTGTGGTTGCCGGTCTGGTGAAACAGTTCCCAAAAGTAAGATATGAGATTGCTGGGAACGGAAGAGAGTTTGAAGAGGCAAAAAAGATGATCAAAGACCTCGCACTCGAGAAGAATGTGAGGCTTCTGGGAGAGCTCAAGAATCCATACGGTCGCATGAAGGAAGCGGATCTGCTTTTGATTCCGTCCTTTGCAGAGGCAGCACCTCTGGTTATTGGAGAAGCGGCCAGTCTTGGTACGCCGGTTCTTTCGACGAAAACTTCGTCTTCGGAGGAAATGATAGAGAGTACCGGATACGGCTGGGTGTGCGAAAACTCGGAGGAAGGAATACGAAATGGTCTGCTGGCAATCCTTAAACATCCATCTCTTATTCGCGAGAAAAAGACTGAGCTCTTAAACAGGAAATTTACGGATCGCAAGGCTGTTCAAAGATTTTCTGATCTGATGACAGCATGTAAAAAAGAAGGAATTTGAAAATGCGGGAAGAGTATATAGCGTCTCCATGGAGCCTGCTGTCTGGCAGCTTTTTGATCTCTTTGCTTTTGTGCTTTGCGCAGATACGTGGAAGCCGGGCGATGATAATACTGGCTATAGCTGCGTTTCTGCTTCTGGCAGTCGCAGCATGCCGTAAAAAGGCTATTCTGTGTGTGCTTTTATATTTTCTGCCATGGAGTCCGCTTCTTAAGCTGCAGCCCGGCGGCACATCATTTTTCACAATTGCACTGATTGTGATTTGTTTATACTGCCTGGTTATTCACAGATTTGAAATGAAGCTGTATCAGATTCTTTTGCCGTCTCTGCTGGTGGTTCTGACGATGATTGCCAAAGTGGCAGAAGGGAATTCCTTCAGCAAGGCGTATCTTTTGTTTTTCTGTATGCTGGTGCTTTTTCCCTGTGTAACTCGTGAAATCACTGACACAAATCTTTTTTTTGAACAGACGGTATTTTTCTCTGCGGGAATTATTTCTGCGGCGCTGACAGCGCAGAGAGCAGCCGGATATACAAATATTTCAAGGTATATTAATGTCGCGTCATATCTTAATATTACACGGCTCTCGGGGTATTATGGGGATGCGAATTTCTATTGCGCTCAGATTACTGCCTGTCTTGCTGGCATCATGCTGGTCCTGGTACGAGAGAAAAGAATCACACGCAGATTCATTCTTGACTGTTTTGCTGTTCTTTTGCTCTACTGTGGGCTTCTCTCGGCATCTAAGTCTTTTATTGTCGTAGGAGCCACAGAATTTTTTCTCTGGATTCTGCTTCTCATGGGGCGGAGAAATGCAGGGAGCATCCGGTTCCGGATTTTGATCGGCATTTTGGCAACGATACTGATCGTGGCTTCATCCTCGGCATTTCAGGGTCTGCTTAAAATGGTCAGTGAGAGGTTTTCATTTGCGTATGATATATCTGGTCTCACGACCGGAAGGACAGATGTGTGGAAGGACTATCTGAGGGAATTTGCCTATAATCCGAAGCTGCTTCTGCTGGGCGAGGGCTTTACAAATATTACCCTGGATTCACTGAGAAATAAGGCATCCCATAATACGATTCTTCAGGGAATTTATCAATTTGGAATACTTGGATTTCCGATTCTTATCGCCTGGATTTATAAATCTGTAAAGACAATCACGGAAGAATCTTATTACAAGCCAGATATGATGGCTGTTCTGCTTTTATGTGCAGGTACTGTATTTCCATGGTTTGGACTTGATATTCTGTTTTTCGATGAATTTTTTCTGCTGCCTGCTTTTGTGACAGCAGGCGTCATGTATTACTCGGAGGAACTTCACGATGAGTCTGAAATCGTTCTGGAATAAAGTGCGGTATGTGAGAGGATCCGATCTTCTGTCCGTTCTCAAGCTTTTTGCGGCTGTTCCGTATGCCGTGCTTCTTCGAAAGAGAAGACCGCATATATGGCTGATCTGTGAGCTGAGGATGGAGGCAAGAGATAACGGATACTGGCTTTACCGGTATATTTGTAATATATATCCTTCAACCGATGCCGTGTACGTGATTGATTCGCGGTCGCCGGACTATCAGAAGCTGACGGGGCTTCACGGCGAGATTATCGAATGGGGAACAATCAAACACTGGGCATATTATCTGGCAGCGGAATATAATATCAGTTCACAGAAATCAGGAAAGCCGAACGCGGCAGTCTGCTATGCACTGGAGGTTTCGGGGATCTGGAAAAATACGCGTGTTTTTCTTCAACATGGTGTGATTCATAATGACAATGAATTTCTTCACTACAGAAATACGAAGATGAGGCTCTTTGTCTGCAGTGCAAAGCCGGAATTTTTATATGTCAGTCATCACTTTGGATACCCGAAAGGCTATGTGCAATATCTCGGGCTCGCAAGATTTGATGGCTTATATAACTGGCAGAGTGAGAGAATGATCCTGGTTATGCCGACATGGCGAAAGACGATTGCAAATCCTGCGGCATTTGCGAAGCGGATGGATTCGGATGATGAATTTATCAGAACCAGATATTATAAGGCGTGGCAGCAATTTTTTGAGGATCCTGAGCTTGATTCATTCCTGAAAGCAAATGATTTGAAGCTCCTTTTTTATCCGCATCACGATATGCAGAGGTTCCTGCATTTGTTTTATACAGAATCTGAACGGATTATCATGGCGGACTGGCGAACATGCGATGTTCAGGATCTGCTGAGAAGGGCAATGTTTCTGATTACCGATTACTCAAGTGTCGCGATGGATTTCGCGTATATGTATAAGCCTTTGCTTTATTACCAGTTTGATGCCGATGAATTTTTTAATCACCAGTATAAGCATGGGTACTTTGATTATAAGAGGGATGGTTTTGGACCGGTCTGCGAGACATACAGTGATGTGAAGCGTACACTTTTGAAATATGCGGAGCAGGACTTTAAAAATAAAGAGACTTATCTGGAGAAAGAGAGGGCCTTCTTTACCTTGCATGACCAAGATAACTGCGAACGGAATTATCAGGCTATAAAAGCTCTTGACAATTGCTTGTCACAGGCCTAGCATGAGTTTCATAAGTTGAAGGAAAACTGGTCAGTAATCACAGCAGAATCGGCATCGTCGTTGCGAGATTCAACGAATTTGTCACGTCGAAATTGCTCAGCGGCGCAATGGACGGCCTCATTCGTCACGGCGTATCGGACGACGATGTGACCGTCGCGTGGGTGCCCGGGGCCTTTGAGATCCCGCTCATCGCCTCAAAGATGGCAAAGAGCGGAAACTATGACG
>JBJFHK010000255.1:0-6227 GCA_051893535.1 Eubacterium sp.
TTAAAATATATGATCCGACGTCAGGATCGGGCAGCTTACTCATTAATATCGGCAGGACAGCAGCTAAATATATGGCGGATGAGAATCGCATCCGCTATTATGCGCAGGAGCTGAAGCGTAATACCTACAACCTGACCCGGATGAATTTGGTAATGCGAGGAATCCTTCCGGACAATATCGTGACCAGGAATGGTGACACCCTTGAAGAAGACTGGCCGTATTTTGACGAGTCTGATCCGCAGGGCACCTATGAGCCGCTCTATGTCGATGCGGTCGTTTCCAATCCGCCGTATTCACAAAGATGGGATCCATCCGGTAAGGAAAATGATGCTCGTTACTCCCGGTATGGACTGGCACCGAAATCAAAAGCAGATTATGCCTTTTTGCTGCATGATCTCTATCATCTGAAACCAGACGGTATCATGACGATCGTTCTGCCTCATGGCGTTCTGTTTCGCGGAGGCGAGGAAGGAACCATAAGAAAAAATCTGGTGGAACAAAACAACATTGATGCGATCATCGGGCTTCCTGCCAATATCTTTTTTGGAACCGGTATCCCGACGATCATAATGGTTTTACGGCAGAAGAAAGAGAACACGGATGTTCTGATCATTGACGCATCGAAAGGATTTACTAAAGAAGGTAAAAATAATAAGCTCAGAGCTTCTGACATTCGGAGGATTGTTGATACTGTCCGGGATCGCAAAGATACGCCGAAGTTCTCCCGTGTTGTGAGCAGAGAAGAAATTCGTGCCAATGATTATAATCTGAATATTCCGCGCTATGTAGATTCTTCCGAAGCGGCTGAAGGCTATGACCTCTATGCATCGATGTATGGCGGTATTCCGGCATCAGAGCTTCAGAGTTTTGATGCTTGGTGGAGAGTCTTTCCAAGTCTCAAGGAAGAGCTGTTCTCAGGGGAGAATGGATATTTTCAACTTAAGACAACAGATGTAAAAGCTGCGATCCAGGTAAATGCGGATGTCAGGAAATTCAGAGAATCGTTCCGAAGCGCTTTTGCAGACTTTGGCGAAGATATGGATTCCATGCTTATCGATGAAGCGGAAAATCTCTCTATTCCAAAGACAGAGGAAGAGGCAGCAACTGGAATTTTCAAGCGATTTGAGAACATTCCACTTCTGGATCCCTATCAGGCGTATGAGATCTTTGAAAATCAGTACAACGTTATCTCCGGTGATCTGGAACTTATACAGGCAGAAGGTCTGCAGGCTGTAAAACAGGTTGATCCCAATATGGTGGTCAAGAAGAAAAATGGAAAAGACGCAGAGGTGCAGGATGGATGGAAGGGCCATATCCTGCCTTTTGATCTGGTTCAGAAATTCTGCCTGGCGGATCAGGTAAAAGAGATCGACGAAGAAAATGAAAAACTTTCGGAGATTCCTGCATCGTATGATGAGCTTCTGGAGTCACTCAGCGAAGAAGATAAGGAAACGATCTCTGACGCACTGACAGAAGAAAATGACGCCTTTGTGGTCGGAAATATCAAAGCAATGATCAAGACGCTGAAGGCAGATCCGGATACGGATCCGAAATTGATTGAGGTTCTTAAGAAAGCTGAGCAGCTTAACTCAGAAGAAAAGAGTCTGAAGAGCAAAATCAAACAGGATCGGGATGCGTTGCATATTGCTACAAAGACAGCAATTGAAAATCTTACAAATGCCGATGTGAAGAGGCTGCTTCATGAAAAATGGATCGAGCCTGTCTACAGTGGCATTCTGCATCTGTCTGATGAGATGCTGGATTCATTTACAAAGAATATAGAAGCGCTGGCAGACAAGTATGCCGTTACGATGAATGATCTTGAGAAAGAAATTCATGAGACGGAAAAGTCTCTCTCTGCTATGTTGAACGATCTGACCGGTTCTGAATCAGATATGGAGGGCATACGGGAACTCCGGAAGCTCTTGGGAGGTGCGGAATATGAATGAAAGAAAGGTGCCGCGGATTCGATTTAAGGGGTTTGAAGACGATTGGGAACAGCGTAAGTTGGGCGATATTGCTGTGAGAGAAACAGCGACGGCTGTATCTTCTGCTGATAATCCATGCGTTGAGTATGAAGACGTCGTCCCCGAAGAAGGCAGGCTAGGGAAAGACATTTACCAGAAAGATGTCTCCAAGAAAGGTATCGCCTTTGATGGCACACAAGTTTTATATGGTAAGCTCCGTCCGTATCTCCACAATTGGTTAAACCCTGATTTTTCCGGCGTTGCCGTTGGCGATTGGTGGGTATTAAAGCCTAACGCGATAGATAAGAATTTTTTGTTTAGACTCATGCAGACCCAGCAGTTTGATGATATCGCAAACCAGTCTTCAGGTTCTAAGATGCCTAGAGCGGACTGGGGACTGGTGTCAAACGCAATTTTTACCATTCCGACTTCTAGTGATGAACAGGAGAAGATTGCTAAAACCTTTACCAACCTCGACCACCTTATCACCCTTCATCAGCGTGAGCTTGACAAACTGAAAACGGTTAAAAAATCAATGTTGGAAAATTGTTTTCCGAAAAATGGTGAAAAAGTTCCTAAATTCCGGTTTTCCGGATTCACTGACGATTGGGAACAGCGTAAGTTGGGAGATTTCGGCTCCGTTGCCATGTGTAAACGGATTTTTAAGGATCAGACATCGGAAAGCGGTGATATACCTTTTTACAAAATCGGAACTTTTGGTGGTGAACCTGATGCTTATATTTCGAGAGATCTATTTGAAGAATACAAGCATCTGTATTCATATCCAGAGAAAGGAGATATCCTGATTTCGGCTTCTGGGAGTATCGGCAGAACCGTCGAATATACAGGTGAAGATGCTTATTATCAGGATTCAAATATCGTCTGGCTTAAGCATGACAAAACGATCGTTAATTCATTTTTAAAGCATCTTTATGAGGTAATCCGATGGTCTGGAATTGAGGGCAGTACAATTAAAAGACTGTACAATGACAATATTCTTAAAACAGAAGTCAGGATACCTTCGGCGCCAGAACAGGAAGAAATTGGAAAGTATCTCAATAACATTGACCATCTTATCACCCTTCATCAGCGTAAGCTGGATAAATTGCATAAGATAAAAAAATCTATGCTTCAATACATGTTTGTGTGAACGAGCGCACAAATTTTGAAATTTCGGGGGATTGCTTCTGGCAAGTTTGAAATTCTCATATCCATCGTAAGTCTATTTTAAGCGATTTATGATGAATGGTGCTTGTTATAAAGGCCGAAGATCTTGCTATAAAGGCTGATATCTTGGGAACAGCGTAAGTTGGGGGAGGTCTCCGAAATCATCGGTGGAGGAACACCAAGCACGTCAAATCCAGAATATTGGGATGGAGATATTGACTGGTATGCTCCGGCAGAAATAGGGGAACAAATCTTTGCAAAGGGGAGTGTTCGGAAGTTAACAAAAGAAGGGTTGAACCACAGCTCTGCTAAGATTCTACCAGCTAATAGAACGGTGCTGTTTACAAGCCGTGCTGGAATTGGAAATATGGCTATTTTGCAGCATCCAGCGGCTACCAATCAAGGCTTTCAGTCAATCGTGTGTCATGATGACATCGATCCATATTTTGTGTTCTCTATGGGAGACCGCATTAAAGCCGAGGCTGAAAGAGTTGCTGCAGGATCAACATTCGCTGAAATATCCGGGAAAAAGCTCGGGGAACTCGATTTTATGTTTCCACATGCTGCTGAACAGCATGTGATCGGAGCTTATTTCAAGAACCTCGACCGCCTTATCACCCTTCATCAGAGTAAGGCTTTTTGGAGGGAAAAAGCGGATATTACTGCTTTCACGAATTCTTGGGAACAGCGTAAGGTTTCTGATGTTGTCGGAATAACTTATGGTGGCGGCACTCCAACCACGTCAAAAGAAGAATACTGGAATGGCGATATTCCGTGGATTCAGTCGTCAAATGCAGTTGAAGATCAGTTGTTTGATATAGACGTAAAGAAGTATATTTCAAAGGATGGATTAACACATTCGGCTGCTCAACTTGTTCCTGAGAACTCAGTGGCTGTTGTTACGCATGTTGGTGTCGGAAAGCTCGTGTTTATGCCATATTCCTACACCACAAGCCAGGATTTTATTTCGCTGTCAGACCTGAAATGTGATCCGAAATTTCTTTGCTATGCCCTTTATAAAAAGCTGCAAGAAGACCTTCATATTGTACAGGGTTCAGCTATAAAAGGCATAACTAAAGAAGACCTGATGGGCAAGCGATTATTCTTGCCAGGGATCGACGAGCAAAGAAAGATCGCAGATACATTATTAAGCCTCGACCGTCTTATCACCCTTCATCAACGAAAGTTGATTGTGATGAGATATATTGAAATCAGAATGAGTACGCTTTCTTGGGAACAGCGTAAGTTGGGAGAAATTTATACTGAACGGAATGAAAGTGGCAATGATAACCTGGGAATTTTGTCAGTTTCGATTCATCATGGGGTTTCAAACGGAGAATTAGATTCAAATGCTTTAGGAAAACAGGTGAGGCGTAGTGAAGATAAATCTTTGTATAAGCATGTCTATTATGGGGATTTAGTTTTCAATATGATGAGAGCGTGGCAAGGCGCAATCGGTGTTGTTAAAACTGAGGGAATGGTAAGCCCTGCCTATGTTTCTGCCATTCCCTCTAATAGTATTTATCCGGAATTTATGGACTATTGTTTACGTAGACCAGATGTTATAAATCAGATAGATAATTTGTCTTATGGAGTGACGGATTTTAGAAAGAGACTATACTGGGACTCATTTATCAAAGTCAGTATTGTATTACCGTCTGTCGAGGAACAAAAAAAAATTACCGAAGTCTTGAAGAACCTCGACCACCTTATCACCCTTCATCAACGAAAGGCAAACCTCATGGGTAAGTATAGAAATTGGAGAGTTTTACATGGATCATTTTGATAAAGAAGCGGATTTTGAACATGCGCTTATCGCTGCACTACAGAGTTATGGGTGGGAAAAGCAGGTTATTTACCATCCTACAGAAAAAGATCTGATTCAGAACTGGGCTAACATCTTGTTTGAGAATAATCGGGTGATCGACCGTCTGAATGATTGTCCATTGATTCCAGAGGAAATGGATGAGTTGCTGGAACAGATCCGTGAGCTGCGTACACCTCTTGCGCTGAATGGGTTTATTAATGGTAAGACGGTCGCGATTACCCGGAAAAATCCTAAGGATAGTCTGCACTATGGCAAGGAAGTCAGTCTTAAGATCTATGATCGCATGGAAATTGCTGCAGGACAGAGTCGGTATCAGATCGTAGAGCAGCCGGCCTTTCCGCGGCATGATAAGGTGCTGCAGGATCGGCGTGGTGATCTCATGCTTCTGATCAACGGAATGCCGGTATTCCATATTGAGCTTAAGCGCTCGGGTGTTCCGGTGCAGGAAGCGGTCAATCAGATCGAGAAATATGCCCATGAAGGCGTGTTCACCGGGTTGTTCTCACTTGTTCAGGTCTTTGTAGCCATGAATCCAGAAGAAACACTGTATTTTGCCAATCCGGGTCCAGATGGGAGATTTAATTCCGACTTTTATTTTCACTGGGCGGATCTGAATAACGATCCTATTAATGATTGGAAGCGTGTTGCGGAGAGACTTCTGTCCATTCCGATGGCCCATCAGCTGATCGGATTTTATACCGTTGCAGATGATTCCGATGGCGTTCTTAAGGTAATGCGCAGCTACCAGTATTACGCGGCAAATAAGATTTCTGATCGTGTAGCGAAAAATGACTGGTCTGAGGGTAATCAGCTGGGCGGCTACATCTGGCATACTACGGGCTCTGGGAAAACGATGACCTCATTTAAATCCGCGCAGCTCATTGCTAATTCCAAAGATGCGGACAAGGTTGTTTTTTTGATGGATCGGATTGAACTTGGCACGCAGTCTTTGAAGGAATACCGTGCCTTTGCGGACAATGCAGATGATGTGCAGGAGACAGAGGATACCATCACGCTGATCTCGAAGCTGAAAAGCAATGATCCAAAGAATACTCTGATCGTTTCGTCCATCCAGAAGATGAGCAACATTAAAGAAGATGCCGCCAGCAAGATGCGTACGAAAGACCTAGAAGCGATGAAGGAAAAGCGCCTTGTCTTTATCATCGATGAGTGCCATCGGTCGACATTTGGAGAGATGCTTTCTACGATTAATAGATTAGGAAAGTGGCAAGTGTAGAGCGTCAAAAACATAGAGCATTGAAATT
>JBJFHK010000256.1:0-6182 GCA_051893535.1 Eubacterium sp.
TTAAGATTTCAATCTTCTCGACAAAAGTTAACTTCGATATATTATACCACAAGGGAGAAGTCATGTGAAACGATTACTGGAAAATAGAGAACATACGTTTAAATCAAAAGATGCGCAGAATCCTGCGTTTATCCGGTGAAATATTGAATTTTCAACAGATTATTGTACAGATGAAATTTTGATATGTGGTGAATTGCACTTGTATTCGGTACATAAAAAGGCTATAATGAACATGTGTTCATGAAATTGACGGCTTCCTCTGAGGTCATATGATGAGAAGAAAGCTATCAATAATTTGCTTTTTATTTATTGCAGGAATCGTTACGGCATATATCCATCTGATTTTCTGCCTGCTCTGCGGGGGTATTCTGACTGCAGCGCTCTGTTTTTCTGAAGACAGGCAGAATCTGTTTTCCTGTGCCCTGAAACGGGCAGTATGGGTCAGTTTCATCCTGGGCGCGGCTTTGTTTCTGCTTCAGTCCGCAGCGGTGAGGGAGGGGAAGACTCTGAACGGGGAGAAGAGGGTCTGGATGGGGAAGGTGAGCAGTGTTTCCCGGACGGTTTCAGGAAGCAGCAGACTGCTCTGCTGTCTGCAGGGTCCTTTTCCGGAATCCGGGCCGGGGAAGGGGTTGAGAGGGAATCCCTATTCTTCTCAGCGCACGTATTTATATACCAGAGAAGAGCTTCCGTCCGGCGCGGAGCTGGTTGGAAAAATGATCCGATTTTCAGCTGTCCTGGAAGAGCCGGAAGGAAGAAGAAATCCCAATACATTTGACTACCGGCTCTATCTTCTCAGCAGGGGAATTTCCCATACGGCGTTTACAGATAAGATACTGGTTACGGATGCTCCTCTGTCGCCGGCCGGAAGAATCCGGGCAGGGATTCTTCGTATCCGGGAAAGATTTCTGGACAGTCTGAATATGCCAGATGAAGAAAAACAGCTCCTTGCCGGGGTGCTTTTCGGCTGCACAGAAGAAATGCCGGAAGAAATGAAGGAAGACTTCAGGAGTAACGGTACAGCGCATATTCTGGCCGTCAGCGGCCTTCATGTCGGTGTGATATACGGGCTGTACAGAAGGCTGACCGCAGGAAGAAAGAAGAAATATGACCAGGCGCTGCTGATCGTGTTCCTTCTTTTTTATGGCTGCATCACCCTCTGGACGGTTTCTGTCGTCCGCGCCATCCTGCTGATCCTGTTCATGACCTTTGGCGGCCTGCTGTCAAGGAGGTATGATCTTCTGACATCGCTGGGATTTACTGCAGCGCTGATTGCCGTGCACAATCCATATGCAGTGCTGGGAGCTTCTTTTCAGCTGTCTTTTCTTGCGGTAACGTCAATCAGTTTTATTTCACCGGTTATTGCAAGGAAACTTCCTGCATGGCTTCCGGCTGAAATTCCCGCTTCCCTTGCCGTACAGATCGGAACTGTGCCTTACTGCGCCTGCATGTTTAATCAGATCGCCCTGGCTGCGCTTATTTGTAATATCCCGGTTCTGCTTCTGCTTGGAATTCTCGCACCTGCGGGAATTCTTGCCATTCCGGCAGTACTGCTGCTGTCTGTATTTCCAGAAAGCTGCAGCTGCAGTATTCTGCTTCGGGGAATCAGCGGAATTCTCCGGCTTCTGTCAGGCGGAATGCTGGAACTGAACCGTCTTTTGTCTCAGGACGGGCGTTTTGCTGTGGACGTGGTGTCCATCTCTCCTGTTCTCCTTGCTGCGGGAGGACTGCTGGTGTTTTTTGTCTGCTCAGAGTTCTTTCAGGTTTTCTGGATGAGAGGGGAAAGAAAATATCTCCTGAAGATGGCTGCCTTTCTTCTGATCCCCTGCATTGCAGCGGCTGGATTCTGCAGGGATGATTTCCGGAAGGCCAGCGTGGTCCTGGTGGACGTCGGTCAGGGAGACTGTGTGCATATAAAGGGAAAGAAAAATATTCTGCTGGACGGGGGAGGGTCGCCGAAGAGAAATATCGGAAAGCAGGTATTGAAACCATATCTTCTGAAAAACGGATGCAGAGAACTGGATGCGGCGATGGCCACCCATCTGCATATGGACCATTTCCTCGGGCTGCAGCAGCTTCAGGAGCTGTACCCGGTGCGCTCGCTGATTACGAAAGGACATGCCGGTCAGCACTATCTGATCGGCGGAAATGACTATATTGAGATTCTCTGGCCCCTGCGGCAGGATCCGGAGGAAGAGGATGAGAATCTGAACTCCCTTGTTTTTAAGGTTCATACGGGAGGACTGACGGTTCTGGTCACCGGAGATGTGGGAGAGACCGGAGAACAGGGGATGCTGGATCTGTACAGAGGAACGGATGCACTGCATTGCGATGTGCTCAAAGTCGGTCACCACGGAAGCCGCTATTCCAGCACGGAGGAATTTATCGATGCCGTGTCTCCGTCCATTGCTGTGATCGGAGTGGGGAAAAAGAATACTTACGGGCATCCCTGCAGGGAAGTGCTGAAGCGGTTTGAACGCCGCAGGATTCCTGTATACCGGACGGATCTGGACGGAGCTGTGGGGATATACAGAGACCGGAGAGACCGGCTCCGCGTCTGTACCGTTGTTCCCAGAGAAAATACATAAAAAATGCATGATTTTGGGAACATAAATGACTGATTATGATTGACATTGAGCGATTATGATGATAGCATGCCAATATAGTCAAGTTATAAATCATAAACATTCAAGTTCAGAATTTTTAATTAGAGTATGCTAACAGAAATGAGACAGCAGGCCATACTTGATATGGTGCAGAAGAATACGACAGTAACAGTGCAGGAACTGACGGATGAATTCGGAATTTCTGAATCGACCGTCAGAAGAGATCTGACTCAGCTGGATGAAGCAGGACTTCTGCGGAAAATTTATGGAGGCGCTACGGTGCTGGAAGGCGCGATATCTCCAAGGGATTTATCTATGGGAGAGAAAACGACGCTGCATTATGAGGAAAAGAAAGAAATTGCCTCTTACGCGGCTGCGCTGATCCGGCCGGATGATTTTGTCTATGTCGATGCGGGTACATCAACCCTTCTGCTGGCGGAGGCGGCAGAGCAGGAAAAGGCTGTGTATGTGACGAATTCCATCCGTCATGCGCAGCTGCTTTCGGAGAAAGGATTTCGGACCATCCTCATCGGGGGAGAAATCAAGAACCTTACCCAGGCGATCGTCGGCAGCGAAGCCCTCAGCAGTATTTCAAAATACAATTTTACGATTGGATTTTTTGGAACCAATGCAGTTGATGAGAAACATGGCTTTTCTACGCCGGATGTTACGGAAGCCGCTTTGAAGAGAGAGGCGCTTCACCGCTGCAGCAGCAGATACGTCCTCTGCGATTCCAGTAAATTCAGCAGGGTTTCTCCTGTCACTTTTGCTTCGTTTCAGGATGCGGTTGTACTGACGGAAAATATTCCTGAGGAAAAGTACCGTAAGTTCAGTAATATCAGGCAGGTGCGGCAGTACCAGAAAGGGAAAAAGTAATGATTTATACGGTAACATTCAATCCGTCCCTGGATTATCTGATTCACATTGATGACTTTAAACCGGGGGAAGTAAACCGGATGTCATTCGAACAGATTTATCCGGGAGGAAAAGGAATCAATGTGTCCATTGTGCTTAAGGAATTGGGATGTGAAAGTACAGCTTTGGGGTTTGCCGCAGGATTTACAGGGGATGAAATCCACAGACAGCTTCAGGAAACTGGTGTCAGAAGCGATTTTATCCGGCTTCCATCGGGAAATTCCAGAATTAATGTCAAGCTGAAAACGCCAGGCAGCGAAACGGATATGAATGGTCAGGGACCAGAGATTCCGCAGAACAGAATCGAAGAACTGTTCGACAGACTGGATTCGCTGACAGAAAATGATTTTCTGGTCATCTCCGGAAGTATTCCGGGAAGTCTGCCGGATGATATTTACGAGCAGATCCTGAAGCGTCTGGACGGAAAGTCCATCCCGGCAGCAGTCGATGCAACCGGAGAACTTCTCACAAATGTGCTTTCCTACCATCCATTCCTGGTCAAGCCGAATCATCACGAACTCGGTGAGATTTTCGGTGCTGAGCTGAAAAGCAGAGAAGACGTTATTCCATACGCAAAGAAGATGCAGATCATGGGAGCGCAGAATGTTCTTGTTTCCATGGCCGGTGAGGGTGCGGTGCTTGCCGCGGCAGATGGAGAAATCTATCAGAGCGATGCACCGAAGGGAACCGTGCGTAATTCCGTCGGAGCCGGAGACTCTATGGTTGCCGGATTCCTGGCAGGATACCTGAAAAACAGAAATTATAAAGAAGCGTTTCATCTTGGATTGGCCGCCGGCAGCGCTACAGCGTTTTCTGACGGACTTGCATCCGGAGACGATATACGGTCATTAGCAGAAACATTGTAGCAGCATGGAGGAACAGCAGAATGAAAATCACAGAGCTCCTGAAAAAAGAGGGCATCAGGATCGGCGGGTCTGCAGAAAATAAGCAGGACGCAATCAACCAGATGGTTGACCTGATGGTCAATGAGGGAAACATCAATGACCCGGAAAAGTATAAGAAGGCAGTAGAGGCACGTGAAGAGGAGAGCACAACAGCAATCGGAGAGGGAATTGCCATTCCGCATGCAAAAACCGATGCTGTTTCTGCGCCGGGACTTGCGGCCATGACTCTTCCGGACGGCGTGGACTACGATGCTCCGGATGAAGAACCATCCGACCTGATCTTTCTTATTGCAGCACCGGATACGAAAGACAATGTTCATCTGGAAGTGCTTTCCAGACTGTCCACGCTTCTGATGGATGATGATTTTACCGATGCGCTCAGAGCAGCGAAAACAAAAGATGAATTCCTGGATATCATCGACAAGGCTGAAAAGGAGAAGCTTGCTGATGAAGAAGAGAAGGAAGCAGAAAATCAGAATCCGGTGAAATCAGAATATCCGGATATCCTCGCAGTAACTGCCTGCCCGACCGGAATTGCCCATACCTACATGGCTGCTGAGGCACTGGAGAAAAAGGCCGCAGCGATGGGACTGAAGCTGAAGGCAGAGACCCAGGGATCTGTCGGAGCGAAGAATGTTCTGACCGCAGAGGAAATCGCCCATGCGAAGGGAATTATCATCGCGGCAGACAAGAAAGTTGCGCTTGACCGTTTTGGCGGAAAGCAGGTCCTGCAGACACCGGTTTCCGACGGCATCAACAAGCCGGAAGAGCTGATTCAGACGATTCTCGATGAAAAGGCACCGGTACTGGAAGGAGATGCAGCGCAGTCTGCAGCAGCGTCTTCCGGCCAGCAGAAAGATTCCGCCTGGCATGTCATTTACAAGCATCTGATGAACGGAGTTTCCCACATGCTTCCGTTTGTCGTCGGCGGAGGTATCCTGACCGCGATCGCATTCCTGATCGACCAGGGATCCATCGGAACATCCTATTACGGCATGGGCAGCACCGCCGCAGCCTTCTTCAAGACCGTCGGCGGAGTTTCCATGAACTTCATGCTCCCGGTCCTCGCCGGTTTCATTGCGATGAGTATTGCAGACCGTCCGGGTCTTGCGGTCGGTTTTGTCGGAGGATTCCTTGCTCAGCAGGGATATACCTTCCATTATCTGGCCCAGCTGTCCTCTTATTCAAAGGGAACCCTGAGCCAGGCACCGACGGCAGTCAGTGCCGGATTCATCGGTGCTCTTCTGGCTGGCTTCATCGGCGGCTACCTCGTCCTCGGCCTGGAAAAACTCTGCGACAAGCTGCCGGATTCGTTAGAAGGAATTAAGCCGGTTTTACTTTATCCTCTCATCGGCATCTTCCTGATCGGTATCGTCATGCTCCTGATCAACCCGGCTATGGCAGGCCTGAACACCTGGATTTCTCACGTTCTGAACGGCATGGGAACCTCCAATCTGGTGATCCTCGGCGCCATCGTCGCTGCCATGATGGCGGTCGATATGGGAGGCCCGATCAACAAGGCGGCCTACGTCTTCGGTACTGCCGCCCTTGCGGAAGGAACCGTTACCGTTAAGATCATCATGGCTTCCGTCATGATCGGAGGCATGGTTCCGCCGCTTGCCATCGCGCTTTCCACCACCTTCTTCAAGAACCGCTGGACCAAGGCCGATCGTCAGGCAGGCGTCGTCAACTACATCATGGGACTTTCCTTCATCACAGAAGGTGCCATCCCGTACGCGGCTGCTGACCCGGGAAGAGT
>JBJFHK010000257.1:0-6111 GCA_051893535.1 Eubacterium sp.
CTGACACAGCTGCAGAAGAACTTCTCATCCAGCTTTTCCTTCATCTCATCGGTAATATCATATCCGCCCATCCACTGAATGGAATTCATGTAATTGGCCGTTGCCGCGGTATCTCCACCCGTCAATTCATAGAGCAGACGCTCCAGATTGGTCGGATCAGCGATGTTCATGGACGGTGTCTCTGTTTCCGTAAACTCGACATCTGCATCGTAGCTTCCTTCTTCCATAAAGGCCGGAAGAATGCTGTTTTCATTGCAGGCGAGAACGATCTTTCCAACCGGAAGACCGAGTTTTTCCGCATACACGGCGGCGATGGCTTCTGCCAGGCTTCCCGTCGGGATGCTGAGCGTAACCGGCTCACCGGCCTGCACCCTTGCTCCGTGTACCATTTGTCCGTAAATATAGAACAGATTGGCGGTGTAGGCGGCGATGACGCCGATATTTCCTGTGCCTGCCGTACTGAAGCGGAAGCCGTTATTGGTGAGCTTTTCCTGGTATTCCACGTTATTCAGCAGTTCGCGGACGTTCAGCTGGGTATCCGGCTCGCCGCTGCGCACGCCCGCACCGTGAAGGTTGAAGCCTTCCTGCACGGCGGTCAGTTTCTCCTGAACCGGGGTCACGCCCTCCTTTGGTGAATAAACGATGACTTCCATGCCCGGCACGCCGGAAAAGGCATGGAATACTGCCGCGCCCTGGTCGCCTTCTGACGCGCTGAGAACGGCGAGCTTTTCCTTCAGGCCGTTTTTCCGTCCGCCGAGGATGATCAGCTTCGGAAGGAGCATCTCGCCGTAATCGCGGTGAGACAGTGTCGGTCCATGATACAATTCTGCCACAGCGGCATTTTCCATACACTTCAGTTCTATCGGATGCTCTGAATCGAAAGCGTCATCCGGCGTCTCTGCGACAGCACTCTTCAGTTCTTCCTCGGTATAATCATCCAGCATGGCGTGCAGCACATAAGCCTGCACCTCTTCATAACTCATTTCCGCAAGTCTGCTGAAATCGATGTCCAGCGGCGCCAGCTCTGTCGGTACGTAAAGCCCTCCATAAGTGCCGATTCCATCCAGTACGGCCTTCGATGCCGGTACCGTCTCTCCGCCTCTGCTGCTGATGTATTCTGCCATAATTCCTCTCCTTAACGTTATTTTTCTACAGCGAATGCATCTCTTTTCCCTGTCCCCTGATCAAACTTTTGCGGTTGTGCGGATCATTTACTTATTCTGAGCGCGTTCCGCCGCGGTCACGACGTGGTCCATCAGGACGGTGGATGTCACGGTTCCAACACCGCCCGGAACCGGTGTAACGGCATCTGCGATTTCCAGCGCTGCATCGTAGTCTGCGTCACCGCACATTTTTCCGTCGGCGCCGACATTGACAGCCACGTCAACGACCGTCTGGCCGCTGCGCAGGCATTCTCTGGTCACCGTTCCCGGATGACCCGCCGCCGCTACGATGATGTCCGCGCTCTGGCAGACTTCCGGCAGATTTCTGGTTCTGCTGTGACAAATCGTAACCGTCGCATTCTGCGACAGAAGCAAGAGGGAAACCGGCTTGCCGATCACCTGGCTTCTGCCGATCACCACAGCTCGCTTCCCTTCCATCGGAATTTCAAAATGCTTCAGCAGGCGGATGCAGGCCTCTGCCGTGCATGGCGCGAATCCTTCCCCGGAGCCGGTGTACACTCCCGCCTGGGAGGCATCGGTGATGCCGTCCACATCCTTCTCCGGAGCAAGGGCTGCGCGGACCGCCTTATCGTCAATTGCTTTTGGAAGCGGACGGAAAATCAGAACGCCGTGAACGGAAGGATCCTGATTCAGCGCGCGGATTTCCTTCAGAAGATCTTCCTGGGATAAATCTTCAGGGTAAACGCAGGACTTTACCTGTACACCGGTTTTCTCCGCACGTTTGGTCAGTCCCCTCTCATAGGCCAGATCGTCCGGGCGCTCTCCCAGACGGACAACGGCCAGTGCCGGCTGGACGCCCTGCTCCTGCAGTTTCTCTGAACGCTGTTTTACCTCATCGTTTAACTGCGCGATGACTTCCTTTCCCTTTAATACTTTTGCCATTGCTGTTCTCCTCATTTATCTCATGTTTCTCTTTATTTTTCTATAGGATTCCTCTCCCTGATCAGTGTTTCAGTGCTTCGATGACGTCCTGCACGATGCTGTAGGCCTGGCCGCCGTAGTCTCTTCTCATGCGGTCGCAGCGTTCTTCCAGTTCCTCCGCCTTTTCGCGGTTTTTCATGGATTTTGTGTTGATGTAAACGTTCATGCTGGCCGCTTCCAGAGCTCCACGGAGAATCGCCGCAGACGCGCCGGCATCACTGACAGCCATGCGGGAACCGTTTTCGGCGAAAAACTGTGCCAGTTCGATAGCCTGGCAGCAGCAGGACATGATGTCCAGCGGAACCATGCAGGCATCCAGCAGGCATTTTTCCATCACTTCATTCTTATGGGCAATTTCTTCTTCCGTTTCCTTAGGGAGCTTGTAGGCTGCAGCCAGCGGCGAAAATACTTCTGCGTCGCGCTCGATCAGCCCCAGCAGCTCGTTCTGCAGACTTTCTGCTTCATCCATCGCCTTGCGGATTTCCGGTTCGACTTCCTTGTACTTCTTTTTGCCAAGGGTCAGAGAACCGACCATACGGGACAGTGCAATTCCTACAGCTCCGGCCAGTGCAGACGCTCCGCCGCCGCCCGGAACAGGGTCACTTCCGGAAAGGACTTCTGTAAATTCCCGGCAGCTTTTGTCCTTAAAATTCATCTCCATGTTTCTGTTCACTCCTTTCAACTTCTTCTCTATGTTCACCAGCTGACTCTGCTTCTGCTTCAATGAAGCCTTCCGCATCGTCCTTATGTTCACTCTTCTTCTCCCGGATAATCCGCATGCCGCGCTCAAACCAGAGCTTCAGCAGCGCGGTCACCGGAACGGCAACCAGCATGCCCAGAAACCCGCCTGCCTTGTTTCCGGCAATCACGCCGATCAGCACCAGCATCGGGTGAATCTGAACGTTCTTACTGAGGAGGCGCGGGTTCACAACAGCGCCGTCCACGCCCTGGATGATCAGCAGGATGATAAAACCGATAATCACAACCTTGATATTCCCGGAGGACAGTCCGGAAACCAGCGTCAGGCCATAACCGACGATCGGTCCCAGGTAAGGCACAAGATTACCGATGCCAGTCAGCACGCCGATGACGATGCCGTAGGGAATTCTTGCGATGGTAAAGGTCACACTGACGGCAATCATCATAAAGATCGCGTCCGCCATCTGTCCACGGATATAACCGGAAAATACGGTACTGATGTCATTCCAGATATGGTGCAGGCGCGGAGTCGTGCGTTCTCCGAACAGGGTTTCTGCGACGCGCTTCCAGTACTTTCTCAGTCCCGGCCAGTCCAGCATGAAGTAGACGGTAAACAGGATGGAAAACAGGACGGTCGCACCGATGGATTTAATGCTGTTCAGCGTACCGGCGAGACTTCCTCCTGAAGCGCCGAACTGCTTCATCAGTGCACTGCGGATCTGTTTTACAATCTGCTCCGCCTGCGCGGATTTCACGTTCATATCTTTCAGCCAGTTCAGGATGCCCTGATACATCTGACTCAGTCCTGTGGTGAATCCATTGATAATCTGGGAAATGCCGCCGTGATGAATCGAGCTGAACTGCTGCGTGATGGTGATGACCAGCAGTCCCGCCAGAAGAATCAGCCCCAGAATAATTCCGCCTACCGTAATCGCAACACCTGCGTAATGCGTCCCTCTCGGCTTTTCTCTGAAAAATTCTCTTTTGTCCAGTCTCCTCTCGACAGCTTCGCAGAGCGGATACAGCAGATAGGCAAAAATAAATCCGATAATCACCGGTTTCAGGATGCTTCCGACCCATGCAAGCGAACTGCCCACAGCAGCAAAGAATGTGCCGGCATGAGAAAGCATGCCATATAAGATGTAGAGAATGACACAGCTGACGATGACATACAGGGAAATTTCCGCGTATTTTCTGTTCCACTTCAGCCTGAGTTTTGGTCTTTCCGTTTTTTTCATTCTTGTTTCAATATCCTTTCATCCGGGGGAAGGCCTTCCGTCTGCAGAAACAGGCGTCTTCTCTTTCTTCCAGATCTTAAAATCTTTCGACTTATCTCATATTTTACCATCATGTCCGCCGTATTCCAATTGGCATTATACGGACTGAAGAACTTTCCCTTTACCTGTTTCTGAACAAATGGTGAATTCCTTATTAATAATCTGTGGATAGAATTGACTTCTATCAAAAACCGTTTAACATTAATAAGGATTGGCTTGAATAACAAGGAAGGATACATATATGTTCAATTTTAACTGGATCAGCAAATACCGGAACGAGCTCTTCGGCATTGCCATGCTGTCCATTATGTTTCACCATTTTTGTGAAAATTACTGGCAGGCAGTTACAGCCGGCGTGATTCCCGCGGCGCATGTCGGCGCCAAAGGCGCTTTTTTCCTCGGCTACCACACCTACGTCGGCAGCATCGGCGTGGAAATCTTCCTGTTCTTATCCGGAATGGGCCTGTACTATTCCTATCATAAGAATCCGGATCTGAAACGCTTTTATAAACGGAGAATGCACCGGATTCTGGTGCCGTATTTTCTGGTTGCCATCCCCTTCTGGTGCATAAAAGATCTGGTCCTGCAGCCGCTGAACATGACGGCTGTCATGAAAGATCTGTTTTTCTATACATTTTTCTCCCGCGGCGTGGCTGCGATCTGGTTCATCGGCCTTCTGATCGCGCTGTACCTGACCTTCCCGATCATGTACGCCCTCGTGGGCAAAGACCGCCGCGCAAGCGGAATCAACCTGTTAATCATCATCGCCGCGGTTAATATCCTCATGTTCTTCCTGGACAGACGCATGCCGGAATTCGCGTCGAATATCAATATCGCCATAACCCGTGTCCCGATCTTCGCCATCGGAACCTTCACGGGTAAATACATCCAGCGCGGACTGCGTGTAAAATGGCCGTCTGCAGCGATTTTCACCGCCGTCACCATTCTGTTCGGAATCTATACACACGGACACTTGACCAATGAGTCCATCATCCGCTTCTGCACGATGATCTATTCTCTCGGCCTGCTGATGCTGCTTGTCTGGATTCTCCACGGAATTGAAAATCTGAAGAAGCTGAACGCCTTCTTCCGCCTGGTCGGCTCCTACTCTCTGGAGCTCTATCTGACCCACGTTACACTCAGAAACCTCATGAAAACCATGGGTTATCCAATGTACCGGATGCACGTGTTCGGCGGGATGCTCCTTGGCGCTGTCGTTTTGTCCCTCATTCTGAAGCCGCTGACGGATCTGTTCACAAAAATCGGCGCCATCCGCTTCGGAAAGGGATTTCTGAATCTGATTTACTGCTTTCACAAGCTCACACCGGTGAAAAACCAGATCACCCTGATCAGCCGCCAGTCGGATGAACCGTCCCTGGATATTGAGATGATCACTGCTGAGCTGAAAAAGGAAAGCCCGGAGACCACAGTCCGGGTCCTCTGCCGCAGGATTCCGGACGGAGCCGCGGGAAAGCTGGGCTATGTCTTCTATATTATGGGGCCGATGATGCATGCGATTGCACAGTCCCGCCTCATCGCGCTTGACGGTTACTGCATTCCGGCCAGCATTCTGCACCACAGAAAAAGCCTGACCATCGTCCAGATGTGGCATGCCATGGGTGCGTTCAAGAAGTTCGGCTATGCCGTCCTGGGCGAGAAAGAGGGTTACAGCCCGCAGCTCGCCAAAGTCATGAACATGCATAAGGGATATGACTATATCTTCGTCAGCAGCGAAGCGTGCAAAGAGCCGCTCCAGGCGGCTTACCGCTGCCATATGAACCAGATGGTCGTCATGCCGCTTCCGCGCGTGGATTTTCTGCGCAGCGAGAAGTATATCCGGCCGACGAGAGAGCGTATTCTCAGACGCTATCCCTTCCTTGCCGCCGAGGGCAGGAAGAACATCTTATATGCCCCGACTTTCCGCAAGAACGCCCCTGGCCTGAACGCCGCATATATCCAAAGTATCATTGAAAAAACAGACTTTACAAGCTATAATCTTATTATTAAACCGCATCCGCTGATGAAAGAGA
>JBJFHK010000258.1:0-2880 GCA_051893535.1 Eubacterium sp.
ACGGATTAACTATCTGGGAATCAACGGATTTCTTCTGGCCTTCCTTAAGACTCTGCGCCCCTTCCTGGATCCGCAGGACTGACACCGCTGCGGGCATCCGCTTCAGCCGCTTTCCTGCGCTGATCCGCTGCCGGATAGTGTCCGGTCTTCTCTGTTTCCAGGTTTCTGTTATGGAGTCTCGGATCCTCGTCTCTCAGTTTCCAGGCTTCATCCGCTTTAATTTCAATCGTTTCCTGATGACCGAGCTCGTGCTTGGTCATTTCTTTTCCCGCGATTCTTTCCTGCTCAAGCTGCTTTTCAGCCTCTTTCTGCGCTTTCATCTGTCTGTCCCGTTCAATCCGGTAGCACATGATCATATATTCAATACCATGTGCCTTCGGGAAAAGGTGGATGGCGTAATTGCACCATGGCAGACGGTTGTTTTCATAATAGACTCTGGTCAGGCCTCCGGTCAGCCCGCGTCCGTGATGAACACGCTCCGCCTCTTCATAAGCCTGGCTTCTGTCCATTCCCTCGCCGATCAGCGTATCCATAACTTCATCATAAAAAGCAGGCACAACATCCAGAGAATAAGCAAAATCCTTCAGTGTATAAATCGTATCGTCTTCTCCGCTCTGCAGAACCACAGCCTTCTGGTTGACGATATTAGACCAGCTGCCCCTTGACAGGCCGTACATTTTCAGAACGCCCAGGAAGGTCTGCGGACGGACCTTTCCATTATCCAGCTTCAGGATCGACTGGAAATGCGTAACGCAGTAATCGCGGATTCTGGATGCGTCCATCGGCTGATACCAGGATTCGCTGCTTTCCGGAAGAATAATGCTGCTGATGACATGCAGACAGCCGCAGGTAAATCCGATTCCATCACTTTCCATCTTTCCAGACTGTGTAAGCGCCGGCTGATCCTTCAGGAAACGTTTCACATCTCCAAAAGCCTTGATCGGAACACGCATGGAAATCTGCGGGGAAGTCATCCTTCCCTTTTCCACCGGTTCATTTCCCCAGAACAGCTCCGGTGCCAGCTCATGACCGTCGGATTCCCAGGTTCCCTCATGATCGAAGCCTCTCTCCGGAAGATCGTAACCGTCACGGATCTTGATTAATGTGCGGTAGCGTCTCTCCTGACGTCCCAGATCATAAGCAAACTCTACGGTCTGGCGTTCCGGATCATAATAATGTGCCGGCAGCGGGTTTGTCTCCGTGATTCCCAGAAGATACAGAAGCAGTGAATTTCCGCTTTCTCCTCCCATTGCGTAGGGAATCTTCTTCTCCTTCAGATCCATGGCAAGATCATAGACCGCCCTCAGCTGATCTGCAAGATGATACATCTCCATCAGACGCAGCTCCAGGTCTGTTCTTTTCCTGATCCTCGGGTCCGGATTATCCCCGTACTTCTCATGCAGTTTTGAATACACTAGTTTTCTCATACTGTTTCTATTCTGCCTTTCTGACAAAAGTTAACGTACAGACTTGTATAGCTTCTATTATACCATAAAACCGCAAAAAAAAGGCACTCCCGAATCTGTACAATCCGGGAAGCACCTTTCCTTTACGATATATTATGTTTGAATATGGAAATACCCTGACAAATTATGCCCTCGCAAGGAGGCCGATTCTGGAGAGACGGCTCTTCAGCACCGGTCCGCCGACAGCAGCGACGGCCATCTTCACCATATCCTCGATGATGAACGGAAGCACGCCCGCTGCAAAAGCGGTGGCAAATTTCATGTGCGCAGAATATGCCAGCCAGAAGGTTCCCATCATGTAAGGAATCCATGTGGCAATGAACATACCCAGGAAACTGATGATGCGTTTTTCATAGAAGCGGTCGACAATCAGTCCGGCGACAAGAGTCATAAAGATAAATCCGATCAGATATCCGCCCGTCGGTCCCAGCAGCTTCTGCGGACCGCCGGTAAATCCGGAGAATACAGGAAGTCCCACAAGACCGATCAGAAGATAGAGTCCGCAGGCAATGACCGAACGCTTCGTACCGAGAACATAAATCGTAATATAAAGCGCCAGATTGGTCAGTGAAACCGGAACCGGTCCGATTGGAATGGAGAGCGGCCCCATAATGCAGATAACCGCCGTCATCACCGCGATAAATGTCATATCCTTGATTTTACTCGAACGCATGATTGTTCTCCTCTCTTTCTCCCGGAATCTCATGAATCTCAAATCCCATTTCTTTCAGCATGGTCCGGTCTTCCTGAATGTTATTTCCCGTTGTCGTCAGCATGTCTCCCGTAATCGTGGCGTTTGCACCTGAGCGGAACAATTCCGTCCCTCCGTCTGGAAAACGGTAGCGTCCCGCCGCAATTCTGATCTGCGCATCCGGATTGATATAGCGGAAAAGCGCTACGGTTTTCAGAATATCTGCTCTGGACATTACCTGAAGGTCCGCGAAAGGCGTTCCCGGAATCGGGATCAGAACATTCAGAGGAACCGACTGGGCTCCGATCTCCGCGATGGTCAGCGCCATATCCAGCCGGTCCTGCCAGCTCTCACCCATGCCGATGATTCCGCCGCAGCAGATCTTCAGCCCGGCCTTCTTCGCTCTTCTGATGGTCTCCAGCTTGTCCTCAAAGGTATGGGTGCTGCAGACCTGCGGGAAATACCGTCTCGATGTCTCGATATTGCAGTGAACCGTGTCCACACCGGCTTCCTTCAGGCGGTCAAATGCCTCCTGGCTCTCCAGTCCGTGAGAGGCACAGAGTCCGATGTCCGGATACTTCTCATGCATCTTGTGAAACACTCTCACCGCGTCATCCAGATCCTTATCAGAAAGCTTTCTTCCGGCAGTGACGATGGAGTAGCGGTCCACACCCTTTTTATAGTGTTTTTCACAGTCTTCCATAAATACTTCATCCGGCAGAA
>JBJFHK010000258.1:2980-5947 GCA_051893535.1 Eubacterium sp.
ACACCCTTTTTATAGTGTTTTTCACAGTCTTCCATAAATACTTCATCCGGCAGAAGACCGTAGTTTCCGATTCCGGAGCAGCTGGTCCCCGACTGCGCACAGAACTTGCAGTCCTCAGAACATCCGCCCTTTCTTCCATTGATAATTGAGCAGAGATCCACCTTGTCTCCGCAGAGGGCCTGGCGGATCCTGTCCGCTCCGGCTCTCAGCTCTTTCTGCTCTTCCTCCGTCTGCGCATCCAGAAGGGCCTGACATTCTTCCTTCCCTCTCAAACGCTTTCCCTGAATAATTTCTTCCGCAAGATTCAGATAATCCATTTCTTTTGTCCTGATTGATTGATAATATAACAGCAGTTTATTTCCTTGCTTTTCTCTTTTTGTCCGGTTCGGGCAAAAGAAAAAAGCTGCAGCACGGCGCTGATGAAAATCACCAGCTGCCGTGGAACAGCTTTTATATTACACGTCTTAAACTTGATTGTCAACCTTTGTCACACAAAAATGAGGTGACAATTGAAGAAAATCACAAAAACGCAGATATTATTTTGTGCTCTGCATCCGAATTACTTCGTCAGTGGCTCTGTCTCCTTCATTACGAAGTCAGCCTGCTCCTTGCCCAGCAGCGGAACGAGCTTCTCACGCAGGTCTTTGTTATAGTTGTTGACCCACTCGAGTTCTTCATCGGTCAGAAGAGCAGTGTTGATGCATTCTCTCTCATACGGGCAGTATGTGATGCTCTGGAATACGATGTTGCCCTTTTCATTCTGCTTCAGCAGAACCTCATTCTCGATACGGACACCGTACTTTCCGTCGATGTACAGACCCGGCTCATCGGACATAACCATGTTCGGTCTCAGCTCGATCGGAGTCGGAACTCTTCTCAGGATGTTCGGTCCCTCATGAACGCTCAGCAGGTGGCCGATGCCGTGGCTCAGGCCGTGCTTAAAGTCCAGTCCGACGGCTCTCATCGGGGCTCTTGTGATTCTGTCCAGATCGATTCCGTTCTGGTCCGGTGTGATCTCCGCAGTTGCCATAGCAATATGAGACTTCAGAACGTAAGTATATCCGTCGATCATTTCCTGTGTGACAGGTCCGAGCTTGATGGTTCTGGTGATGTCTGTAGTACCGTCCATGTAGTGCCCGCCGGAGTCCAACAGCAGGAAACCTTCCGGCTTCAGTTCTGTGTCTGTCTCAGGAGTCGGAGCATAATGGATGACTGCAGCGTTCTTTCCGTATCCGGCAATGGTCTCGAAGGAAATGTCGAAGAATCCCTCCTGCTCTGCACGGAAGCCTCTCAGCTTGGCAGCAACGTCCAGCTCGGTGATCTTTTCCTTGCCGACGTGATTCTTCAGCCAGTAAATCAGGTTGACCATAGCAACGCCGTCCTTCAGATGAGCGTTCAGCGTGCTCTTGATCTCTGTCTCGTTCTTCTGTGCCTTCATCATGGCAATTGGTGTCATCTCATTGACAACCTTCATGCCGGAAGGAATCTGCAGGCTCAGCAGGTAGTTGCATGTTCCCTCGTCAACCCACAGAGTCTTGTCAGCAGGCAGAGCAGCGACAGCCTTGTCGATGTCGTAGTAATCTCCGACCTGGACAAAATCAAGCTGGTCAGAAGGAAGTACCGGCTTGCCGGATGCGTCTTTCTTCAGTGCACCGTCCATGACGAACAGCTTGACGTCGTCCTGGCTCAGCAGTGTATAACCGAAGAATACCGGTGTATATGCGATATCATCTGCACGCAGGTTGAAGAGCCATGCACTCTCCATCAGATCTGTGATCAGCAGGTAGTCAGCACCCTTGTCTGCCATAGCCTTGCGGACGTCAGCAAGCTTCTGCTCGCATGTCTTTCCGACTGTGGAAAGCGGCAGTTCATAGATCTCTGTCGGCTTCAGTTCCGGTCTGTTCGTCCAGACTTCTCCGACCAGGTCCTTATCCAGCTTAAACTGAACGTCATACTTGCTCAGGAGATCCTTCAGCTCGTTTCCTCTGTCTGCGTTCAGAACGCGGCCATAGTATCCGAATGTGAAGCCCTTATGCTTCTTTGCCAGGTCCTCCAGGAATTCCTCAACAGTCGGAACGCCCGGCTCAGCCATTCTCATCAGCTCAATCTCAGAACCTGCCAGCTGTGTCTCAGCCTGCAGGAAATACCTTCCGTCAGTCCACAGATAAGCACCTTCGCTGTCAACGATCAGCTCACCGGATTCACCGGTCAGACCGGAAGCGAACTCACGCTCCTTGAAGTAGTCGTTTACATACTCGGAACTGTGATAGTCACCGGATGGAACGAAATATACATCAATTCCGTTCTCTTTCATTTTCTCACGAAGCTCTACAATTTCTTTTTTCATTTTGTTTCACCTCTCAACCTTTATCTGACCCCTGCGTGTAGGAATCTGAAAAAGCACCATTATTGGATTAAAAGACACAGAAAATTACCCATGTCCCAATTAATTATTTTATCACACTCTTCAAAATCCCTCAACGCTGCAATATGGTTTTTCTGTGAGGATGGCAGAAAAGAGCGCAGCTTAATGATGACTGTCTTTTCTTCTCATCCACATGTCACAGAGGGGAACCCACTGAGAGACGCTCTCATCAATCTCTTTTCCCTTCGGGTCAGTCGTTCTGTTATTTACCGACATCATATGATCTCCCGCCTGGAACAGATGCAGTTCAAACGGGCGGTTGTATTCCAGCATCTTTTCCGCGATCATCATGGAATGGGATGCGGGAACCATGTGATCATAGCGGCAGTGCCAGAGGAAGAGCGGAACCGTGTCTTTTCCGATATAGGAAGCCACATCCGTCTCCGGAGCCTGCTGGGTTTTAATGGCCGGAACAGTTCGTCCGTCCTTCCCGCCTTCAGCATTCATAATCTTCATCGCGCCGTAACAGAGGACAGCCTTGTCCGGACGGATCATCTGCGGGCTGCAGCCAAGAAGGTCAGCAATTCCCGAAGATTTCCATT
>JBJFHK010000259.1:0-31278 GCA_051893535.1 Eubacterium sp.
TGTTAATCGTATCGATCAGTTCATACATCTCCTGCGTAACGACCGGATCCAGGCCTGCAGCAGGCTCATCCAGCAGGAGAATCTTTCTGGTGGCACAAAGCGCACGCGCAAGGAGAACCCTCTGCTTCTGTCCTCCGGACAGCTCACGGAAGCACTTGTTTCTGAGCTTCGTGATACCCATGCGCTCCATATTCTGCCCGGCAAGCGCTCTTTCTTTATGGGTGTAGAAGGGACGGAGTTTCATCTGGTTCAGACAGCCGGACAGCACGACCTCCCGGACACTGGCCGGAAAGTCCTTCTGGATCTGCGTCGTCTGAGGAAGATAGCCGATATCGCTGGCGCTCAGGCCGTCTCCGTAGACGATGCTGCCGGAAGAAGGCTTCTTCAGCTGGAGAAGCCCCTTGATCAGGGTGCTTTTTCCTGCGCCGTTCTGACCGAGGATATAGAGATAGTCGCCGTTTTCTACATGAAAGTTCAGGTCTTTCAGTGCGTAAAAACTGGATTCGTAACGCATGGTTAAGTTTTTACAGGTAATTAAATTCATCAGTCATCATCTTTCTTTTCTATATTAATATGTCTGTATTCTGCAGTCTGCTGCCGCGCTGTGCATTAATGATTCAGCGCATAGTTTAATACTTTTACATTGTGCTCCATCATCGACCGGTAGGTCACACCGGCCTTTTTCTGCCTTGCCGTGACATTGTGGCAGGAGTAGAAGGTCATGCGGCGGGCGCCGGTGACTTCACAGATGGAATCGGCCATCTGATGGTTCGACAGCTCAATCGTAAACACGACCGGGATGTGATCTTTCTTTACCTTGTCGGTCAGGAAAGACACGGTTTTGGCGCTCGGCTCCGTGTTCGCGGAGCAGCCGGAAAATGCCGCGTAGTATTTCAGTCCCAGTTCATCCGCCAGATATCTGAGCGGAAAGCGGTCGGCAAAGATGATCTCTTTCCGCCTGGAGTGGGAAACGACCTTTCTGAACTGCCGGTCCAGCCGGGAGAGCTTTCTGACATAAGCTGCGGTATTTGCCTTATAGGCACTGGCATACTCTGGGTCAAGTTTCTGCATGATCTTCGAGATTTTCCTCGTGATTTCGATGGCTTTCACCGGTGAGGTCCAGACGTGTTCGTCCAGATCTTTTGCGTGTTCATTCCGTTCAGCAGGATTTTCCTGCATGCCTTCTGTATCTTCCTCTGTGACGGTGCTGGTCAGGTCGATCAGTTTGACGGCCTTCGGTGCCTTATTTCCCATGGACTGTAAAATCTTCTTTACCCATGTATCGTTGTCTCCTCCCACATAAATGAAGAGGTCGGCGCTTTGGATTTCCCGGATGTCTTTAGGAGTCGGCTCGTAGGAATGTGCCTCTTCACCAGGTTTTAAAAGCATTTTCACGTCGGCGTCTTTTCCTCCGATCTGTCTTGCAAAATCGTAAGGGGTAAAGATTGTGGCGACGATTTTCAGCTTGCGGCCAGAAGAGACAGTTTTCTTCCTGGCAGCTGTTTTTTGTCCCGCGCCGCAGGCAGAACTGAGCATGGTGGTCAGGATCAGCAGAAAGGAAAGCAGAATGACGGAAAGCCTGCGCATCAGTATTCTGTTATTTCTCATGGTGATCCGCTTCCTTCATTTCAGATTCCTTTTCTTCTTCCTGGCGGAGCCGGCATTGCTCGCAGATGCCGTAGAGGACCGTGCGGCCCGGGTCCAGCGTGAATCCGTGTCCGGCCTGAATGTGGTCAGTGATTTTCTTCATCTCTTCACAGTGCAGGTGAATCAGCCGGCCGCAGCATTCGCACATCATGTGGTACTCGCCGGGATGACAGCGCGTTTCTTCATTTAAATATTCATAGCAGGCGCTCTGTCCGCTGCCCGTCTCGTATTTCCGGACCTGATTTTCTGCCACCAGCCGGTCCAGAGTCCTGTAAATCGTGGTGGTTCCGATATGTATTCCATTATCTTCCAGTAGTCGCTGAAGAGACCCGGCAGTCACATGCTTTCCCGGATGCTGCTTCAGATAGTCCAGGATTGCATCCTTCTGCCGCGTCTTATATTCTGATTTTGCCATTGTTTTCGCTTCCTTATTATAAAATGAAAACCGTTTTCAATTTCATATCTTAATCAGAATCCGGGAATTTGTCAACCGCTTGTATACACATCATGGTTGTTTTCTTTACAGATGTGGTATATTGTAAAGGATGCCTTCCGGCACGCCTGATGCGGCCTGGGACAAAAAGTTCCCGGGCGGCGGGCCGAGGGGAAAGGAGAAACGAGTATGACGGAAAAAGAACTCCTGAAACATAAAAACGGGCTCTTATCCTGCGCCTTGTTTAAAGACATGGATCTTCCCGAAATCGGGCACTGTCTGTCCTGCAGCGGCTCCCGGGTGAAGAGATACGGCCGGGGCGAACAGATCTTTAATGAAGAAGATCATCCGGAGTATCTGATGATCCTGCTTTCCGGAGATGTTCAGGTTGGAAAGGAATATCTGGACTGCCGGCGGGCCGTGATGGCGGATTTCACCGAGCCCGGGGAAATGTTCGGGGAAGTCCTTTTATTTCTGGATAAGGAGAATTACGAGTACTACGCGGAGGCACAGAAGGCGACGGAACTTCTTCTGATGCCGAAGAATTTTACCTTTCAGTCCTGCGGAAATGCCTGTGAGTGGCACCAGAAGCTGATTCATAATATGATCGCCGTGTTTGCGAAGAAGGCATACTTCTTAAACCGGAGACTTCAGATTATGAGCTGCTCAACTCTGCGGCAGAAAATCGCAAAAACCCTGATCAATTATTTTTCTGATCATCCGGGAAAACCCTTTGCCATGAGTCAGGCAGACCTGTCTGAATTTCTGAATGCGGCAAGACCTTCCGTGTCCAGAGAACTGAACCATATGAAGGAAGAGGGGCTGATCTGCATGGAAAAACGGAAGATTACCGTGCCGGATATGGACAGGCTGATGGATCTGCTCTGATTGAAGGGCTCCTGCGAAGTATTGATGTTTAATAAAGTTCCTGCAAGATCGGAATAAAATCTTGCGAAGTGTAACATTTGTTATCGAAACAGCTCTGGAGCCGTGCTATACTTCAGTTGTTGTTTGAAAGAAGCGCGTCGGAAATGACGCAGGGAATAAAAGAAATCATCTGAAGGAGGATATTATGGAAGATAAGATGTTTTGTTTTCAGTGCCAGGAGACAGCAGGAAATAAAGGATGCACCAAGGGCGGCGTATGTGGAAAGAAGCCAGAGACTGCAGGACTGCAGGATCTGCTGATCTACGTGACAAAGGGACTGTCCGCAGTTACCACAAGAATGCGTGACGAGGGCAAGGAAGTTCCAAGAGACGTTGACCACATGGTAACAGAGAACCTGTTCACCACAATCACCAATGCAAACTTCGATGACGCAGCAATCAGAGAGAGAATTACAGAGACTCTGTATGAGAAGGAAAAGCTGCTGCATCAGGTAGACAGCCGTGACAATCTGCCAGAAGCTGCAGAGTGGAACGGACCGGAAGAATCTTATGAAGAGAAGGCAGCATCCGATGAGGTCGGTGTTCTGGCTACTGTAGATGAAGACATCAGAAGCCTCCGCGAGCTGATCACTTACGGACTGAAGGGACTGGCTGCTTACACAAAGCATGCAAACGTCCTCGGAAAAGAAGATCCGGATGTTGATGCATTCGTTCAGAAGGCACTGGCGCAGACACTGGATGATTCCATGACCGCTGCCGAGTACATCAACCTGACTCTGGAAACCGGAAAGAATGGTGTTCAGGGAATGGCTGATCTGGATGAGGCCAACACATCTGCTTACGGAAACCCGATCATTTCCGAAGTTAACATCGGAACAAGAAATAATCCGGGAATCCTGATTTCCGGACATGACCTGAAGGATCTGGAGATGCTGCTGGAGCAGACACAGGGAACAGGCGTTGATGTTTACACCCATTCCGAAATGCTCCCGGGAAACTACTATCCGGCATTCAGAAAGTATGATAACCTGGTAGGCAACTACGGAAATGCATGGTGGAAGCAGAGAGAAGAGTTCACTTCCTTCCATGGTCCGATCCTGATGACTACAAACTGCATCGTTCCGCCGACAGCCAACAGCACCTATAAGGATAAGATGTTCACAACAGGCGCTGCAGGCTTCCCGGGCTGCAAGCACATCGAGGCAGACGAGAACGGCCACAAGGACTTCTCCGAGATCATCGAGCTCGCAAAGAAGTGTGAAGCACCTGAGCAGATTGAAGAGGGCACAATCGTCGGAGGATTTGCTCACGCACAGACTCTGTCCCTTGCTGACAAGATCGTTGAGAACATCAAGAACGGTTCCATCAAGAAATTCATCGTTATGGCTGGATGCGACGGCCGCATGAAGAGCAGAGATTACTATACAGAGTTTGCCAAGGCTCTGCCGAAGGACACAATCATCCTGACAGCAGGCTGCGCAAAGTATAAGTACAACAAGCTGAACCTGGGCGACATCAACGGAATTCCGCGTGTTCTGGATGCAGGACAGTGCAACGACTCCTTCTCCCTGGTTATGATCGCTATGGCACTGAAGGATGTATTCGGACTGGATGACATCAATGATCTGCCGATCGAGTTCAACATTGCATGGTATGAGCAGAAGGCGGTCATCGTACTGCTCGCTCTCCTGTCCCTGGGCGTAAAGAACATTCACCTCGGACCGACTCTGCCGGCATTCCTGTCACCTACAGTTGCACAGGTTCTGGTAGACACATTCGGAATCGCAGGAATCGGAACAGTAGAAGACGACATCAAGCTCTTCACCGCTGAGAAGGAGACAAAGGCTGACGCAGCAGAGGAGACAGCGGACGATGGTTCTGCTGACGGTCCGGTTACTGCAGACATGCTGGTCGGAGAGATCGTTTCTCAGTTCCCGGAGACAGCAGATGCACTGATGAACTGCGGCATGCACTGCCTGGGCTGCCCATCCTCCCAGATGGAGTCCCTGAGAGATGCCTGCTACGTTCACGGACTGGACGTCAATGCAGTACTGAAGGCTGTTAACGACGCAGTTGGAAAATAGGCTGAAAGAAAAGCGATATAGCAATATAGCATTAAAGCAATAAACACATCCCGGGCGGCGTCAGAGTGATGCCGCCCGGAAATTTAAAAAAAGAAGGTCCGGGCAGTTTGAAGATGCCGCTTCGGAGTTCCTTCCTGAATAAGAGGAGAAGAGAAATGAGTAAGTTCCTTGGACCGATTCACTTCTGGCTGTATCACAAGATCCAGCTTCAGGAGGGAATGACGGACGCAATCGTGAAATACGGAAAAGAGAATAATTGGAATGTTCTTGCAGATTCTGCTTTGTCGGAAGATGTGAAGCCGGTGGAAATGCCGCAGCTGGACACCGTCATTGACGGCGGAAACATCCACGGATGGCTGCAGGCGAGAATCGGAGCTGCAGAAGACAGAAGCGCAAGGCTTGTAACGGCGATTCTGGATGAAGATGCATCCCGCCTGGATGATCTGAAGAAGGCGGCAAAAGCTTTCGGAGAAGAGAATAAGGTGGAGATCAAGGATGCAGAGGAAGCTTACAAGATGCTGAATGACAGCCTGCTGGATGGTATGCCTTGCGATAACGTCAATCAGCTGACCGAACAGTCTGAGGACCGTGTCTGCTGGAGCAGGGTGCAGGATATGCACGCGGGAAGCTACCAGGTTCTGGGTAAGGACGATGCACCGTACTACGCACTGCGTGAGGCCATGGTCTCCGGCATGCTGGAGGGCAGCGGCTACAAGTATTCTGACCATGACGGATCCTGCGTGATCAAGAAAGCGGACGTAAAGCTCGGAATGTATGCTGTTGATCTGATGATGGAAGAGCACCAGAACATTCACTACATGCTCCAGGTCGTTGACCGTATCTGCTGCGGAATTCTGGAAGGCGCGGATGTAGACGCGGATGAACTCAGAAAGATCATTGACTTCATCAGAAAGTACGCAGACCGTCATCATCATGGTAAGGAAGAAGACTTCCTTTTCCCGAGAATGGTGAAGGATCTGGGCAGAGTCGCGGATAATCTGATTACGCACGGCATGCTGGTTGAGCATGATCTGGGCAGAGAACATGTCCGCGAGGCTGAAGAAGCGCTGAATCTTTATGAGAAGGAGCCAAAGACGGAGCACAAGCTGCAGCTGATTGCCCATCTGATGGGATATGCGAACCTGCTGCAGCGTCATATTGAAAAAGAGAATAACGTTGTCTATCCCTTCGCAAATGACCGTCTTTCTGAAGAGGCAAAGGAAGAAGTCAACCAGAAGTGCCGCGACTACGAGCGCAAGCCGCAGTCGATGATCACCAGAGAACTTCATCTGTCCTTCCTGAAGAATATGATGGAAAAGTACGGGGTAACAGAAGACGACTAAATCATACTGTATGGAAACAGGAATCAACCATAACAGAGATCACTCCCAGGAGGCAGATCTTCTGCTTCTGATAATTAGATGATATAGCGAAAAACGGCTGAAGTGTGAGTCAGCCGTTTTTTGCTGTCCTGAGAGCAGAGCGCATGACATAAGCGCCGTAAAAGCAGAAAAAGAAGGCCTTCCATGATTTGAGCATCATGAAGGGCCTTCCGTATCAGGGGCTTACAAATATTATTTCATCGCTTTCCTATTTTCCAAGATAGAGGGACTGCTTTGCCAGTACCAGGTTCAGAATGGTATCATTTGCAGGCGTTGGAATGTTGTATTTCTTTCCCAGCCTGGATACGGCTCCGTTAATAATGCGGATTTCTGTCTCTCTGTGATGAATGACATCCTGCACCATCGAACTGATTGTCTCATCAGTCTTGCGGGAGACATCATAGGCATGTTCCAGTTCTTCCTCATAATTTAATGTGCATCCATCTGCATTTGCCACGAGAATGGCCTCACCGATCAGCATCTCTGTCAGCTTGTTTGCATATGGATTCTGGCTGATGAATCCGTTCTTGGTCTCAAGAAGCGCACTCACACCATTAATGGCAACATTTGCCAGCAGTTTATGCCAGATCGCATTCATGACATTGTCATGGACGTCAACATCCAGATCTGCTGCCCGGAAGGCTTCTGCTACTTCCAGAACTTTCTCTTTCGGAGCCTTCAGTGTTCCGATATTCATTGCACCATAGCCAGTATGCTTAACATGTCCCGGCTCCACTGGAGTTGCGCCAAATGCAGTATTTCCAATCACAATCTGCTCTTCCGGAACAACCTTGGCAATCTCATCGTAATTTCCATAACCATTCTGCAGGCACATGACCATAGTGTGTTTATCGATCATTGGAAGGGCATTTCTGACAGCCGATTCCAGATACTGATAATGGACAAATACGACAAGGATATCGACGACACCGATTTCCTTCGGGTCAGTGGTCGCAATGGCAGGATGAACAGCAACGGTTTCTCCGTTTCCATGACCCGGGGCGCACTGGTCTACCAGGATACCATGTTCTTTAACTGCATTGATTACTTTCTCCGATGTGTCCAGAACACAGACCTCGTGTGCCTTTACTAAATAGCTGGCATAGCAGCTGCCAATTGCTCCGCAGCCAACAAATCCAATTCTCATGATGAATAAACTCCTTTCATTCTTCAATCCGGGCAGTAACATGCCTCGATACTCAGCCGGTGTTTTTTATTTTTACATCCTACGTAGCATGTATATATCATCCTACGTCCTATCATGCTTTGACTTTAACACATATTTGTATTTCTGTCAAAACTTTATTTTGCGCATTTTCATTATTTTGACAGGACTTCTCTGCGGTGTTAGGATAATGGATACAGAAGAATAACATGCACGTACATAAAGGGGAGCTGAAAGGCTGAGAAAGGTAATAACCTGACCCTGAAAACCTGATTTGGATAATGCCAGCGGAGGGATTATGGAATATGGATTTTGAAGGGGCTGTTCCGAAAGGAAGGCCCCTTTTTCAATGTTTCCGGCTTTTTCGGGCTGTGGGCGGAATTTCAGAGATCGTTTCTGCATTCTGCTGAAATTCTGCCACGCGCATGCTTCTTCCTGCGGCGGATTGGGGGCACCACCTTCGGCCGCAATAGAAAATTAGTGCGTTTCTGAGAAAGGAGATCTCAAGATGAAGATGAAAACCGCATTAACAATCGCTGGATCGGATTCCAGCGGAGGCGCTGGAATTCAGGCAGACATTAAGACGATGACAGCTAACGGAGTATATGCCATGAGCGCAATTACCGCGCTGACAGCACAGAATACCACCGGCGTCGCAGATGTCCTGGAGTCCACGCCTGAATTCCTGGGAAAGCAGCTGGACTGCATTTTTACCGATATTTATCCGGACGCAGTGAAGACCGGAATGGTTTCTTCTAAGGAACTGATTGCCGTGATCAACGAGAAGCTGAAACAGTATGATGCAAAGCACATCGTCGTGGATCCGGTTATGGTTGCCACCAGCGGAGCGCGTCTCATCAGTGAAGATGCCGTTGACGCTTTGAAAAACAAGATTCTGCCGCTGGCGGAAGTAATCACGCCGAACATCCCGGAAACGGAAGTCCTGGCAGAGATGCCGGTAAAATCGGAAGAAGACATGATTACAGCTTCAAAAAAGATCATGGAGCACTACGGCTGTGCGGTTCTATGCAAGGGCGGCCACCAGCTCAGCACCGCCAATGACCTGCTGTTTGATAAAGATGGCGCCCACTGGTTCAGGGGGAAGCGCATCGATAACCCGAACACCCACGGAACGGGCTGCACGCTGTCCAGCGCCATTGCCTCCAATCTGGCAAAGGGCCGGGATCTGAAAACTTCTGTCCGTCTGGCGAAAGCCTATATTTCCGGTGCGCTGGCAGCCATGCTCGACCTGGGAAAGGGCAGCGGTCCGATGAATCATGCCTTCAGAATTGAGGGAGAGTACGGCGATCTGCTTCCGGAGGAGGATGCAGATGAATAAGAAAACATCGGTCTTCAGCAACATGCTGATCTGGTTCGGCGCGGGCGTGTCCATCGCAGAAATCCTGACGGGCACGTATTTTGCGGGCCTGGGCTTTAAGAAGGCGCTGCTGGCCATTCTTCTGGGCCATCTGATCGGCGGAGTCATGATGCTTCTTGCCGGCCTGATCGGCGGATTCGAAGAGAAAAGCGCCATGGAAACCGTCAGCATGAGCTTTGGAACCGTCGGCTGCAAGCTGTTCGCCATTCTGAACGTCGTGCAGCTCCTGGGCTGGACGGCCATCATGACCTATGACGGAGCTGTCTCTGCCCAGTCGATTTTCCACATGGGCATCTGGTTCTGGGCGCTGATTATGGGCCTTCTGATTCTGATCTGGATTCTGGTTGGCGTAACCAATCTGGGAAAGCTCAATCTGCTTTCCATGGTCCTGCTTCTGATTCTGTCGGTCGTTCTGTTCAAGCTGGTATTCTTCAGCGGCCATGCCGTGGGGCGCACCGCTTCCGGAACACTGACCTTCGGAGGGGCTGTAGAACTTGCGGTATCCATGCCGCTCAGCTGGCTTCCTCTGATTTCTGATTACACAAGAGAGGCGGAGAAACCGGCCGCTGCGACTGCCGCGAGCGTGGTGACCTACAGCATCGTCTCCATCTTCATGTTCGTAATCGGCATGGGCGCGGCTCTTTACACCGGCGAGACAAACATCGCCGTAATCATGACCAGAGCCGGTCTTGGCATCGCGGGACTTCTGATCGTCATCCTGTCTACGGTAACGACAACCTTCCTGGACGCATACTCCGCGGGGGTATCCAGCGTGACGGTATATCACAAGATCAATGAGAAACATGCGGCGCTTATCGTTACGATTATCGGAACTGCCGGCGCCATGATGTTCAATATGGACAATATCACCAATTTCCTGTATTTCATCGGAAGTGTTTTTGCACCGATGATTGCCGTACAGGCGGCGGATTACTTCATCCTGAAGAGGGCCGACTGTGAAGACCGTTTTAACTGGGTCAACCTGATCGTCTGGCTGATCGGTTTCGTCCTTTACCGCTGGCTCATGACCGTGAATACCCCGGTGGGGAATACCCTTCCGGATTTCGTCATCACCATGGTAATCTGCGTGATTGCGAATGTTCTTGCGGGAAGAGGCCGCAGGAGAGTGTAGACAAAAAATTATCGTATAACGAGAAAAAGCAAGGAGGCTCCTTGCTTCAGGCTGCCGGAGAACTTTGAAATTTCAAGGCTTTCCGGCAGCCTTTTCTTTTTGTCCGGGAAAATAAACATAAGTTAGGCTTGTTTCATGATACCCTGTGGGGGTATAATGCATATGTCAGCGAGAGATGAGAAAAGCAGAAGATAAAAAAGCTGAGGAGGGGATAGAATGTCATGTGAAGCTTGTAAAAAGATGCCGGATGAGAAGAATCCACCGAAGGGCGCGGACGCCACAGTTCACGCGGACGGATCGGTGACGGTCGATGACGGATGCTGCAAGATGAAGAAGCGTTCGCCGAAGGAGTATCGTGACCTGATCAACCGGCTGAGCCGCATTGAAGGACAGATCAGGGGTATCCGCAGGATGATTGAGGAAGATGCCTACTGCCCGGATGTGCTGAGGCAGTCCTCGGCCGCAGCTGCAGCGCTGAACAGTTTCAATAAGGTGCTTCTGGCCAGTCATATCAAGACCTGTGTCGCCGATGACATCAGAAATGGAAAGGATGAATCCATCGACGAACTGGTGAATATGCTGCAGAAAATGATGAAGTAGCCTGAGAAAAGGGGGATTCACAATGAGTATCGGAGTTATTATCGTTATAGCCGTTATTGCCTTGATCCTTGTCTTTGCCATCAGAAGGTCGATTAAAACCGTCAAAGGCGGATGCTGCGGCGGAGGCGGCGGAGATCTGAAGCCGCTGAAGAAGGAGCTGGACGGTAAAGTTGTTTCGGAAAAAGTCATGCATATTGACGGCATGCACTGCAAGAACTGCCAGTACCGTGTGCAGAGAGCGCTGGACAGAATTGACGGCGTGTCTTCCGATGTAAGCTTTAAGAAGAACCAGGCAATTGTAAAGATGGACCGCGAGGTTTCTGACGAGCGTCTGTCTTCTGCAGTAACGAACACGGGATATGAGGTTTCCGGAATTGAAACGGTGCCGGTGGCATAGTGCTGAAGGGGCAGGATCATGCTGCCGGGACGGATCCGGTGTTTGGAAACAGGGGTATCTGAGCAGCGGGTCTGATCCGGAGATCTGGGGTTGAAGAAAATGAGCTTATCAGGGTTTCTGATAAAGAAAGGAAAAAGAGATGAAGCAGGATTATAACGTAACGGGGATGAGCTGCGCGGCCTGCCAGGCGAGAGTGGAAAAAGCCGCGGGTAAGCTTCCCGGTGTAGAGAGCTGCAACGTCAGCCTGCTGACCAACTCCATGAGAGTTGAAGGTGATGTGTCTCCGAGTGAGGTCATCAAGGCCGTGGAAGATGCGGGATACGGCGCCGAGCTGAAAGGCGGCGAGGAGAATAAATCCACTGCGGATATGTACGCAGAAGAGGAGAAGGCGCTGGAAAATAAGGATGTGCCGGTGATGAAGAAGAGACTGATTTCTTCCGTCATCTTCCTCCTGGCGCTGATGTATTTCTCTATGGGCCACATGATGTGGAACTGGCCGCTGCCTTCCTTCTTTGAGGGAAATATGGTCGCAGTCGGCATTCTGGAAATGCTGCTGGCCGGAATTATCATGGTCATCAATCAGAAGTTCTTCACCAGCGGATTCAAGTCACTGATTCACAGGGCACCGAATATGGATACACTGGTTGCGATGGGTTCGATGGTGTCCTTTGCCTGGTCTTTCGTCGTCCTGATGAAGATGACAAAAGATCAGATCACCGGCGGAGATGCCGCAGCCATGGCAGACATGCATAACCTTTATTTTGAATCTGCCGCGATGATCGTCACGCTGATTACCATCGGAAAACTTCTGGAAGCCGTTTCCAAAGGAAGAACGACGGATGCGCTGAAAGGTCTGATGAAGCTGGCTCCGAAGACGGCTGTCGTCGAAGTGAATGGTCAGGAACAGGAAATTCCGATCGATCAGCTGAATGTCGGCGATGTATTCATCGTCCGCGCCGGAAGCAATGTTCCGGTCGACGGTGAAATTATCGAGGGAAGCGGAGCATTCGACGAATCCGCACTCACCGGAGAAAGTATCCCGGTGGATAAGGAAGTGGGAGACCGTGTTTCTGCGGCAACCACAAGCAGTTCCGGCTATGTCAAGGCGAGAGCTCTGAGAGTCGGCAAGGATACGACTCTGTCTCAGATCATTCAGATGGTCAGCGACGCGGCGGCAACCAAGGCGCCGATCGCCAAGATCGCAGACAAGGTATCCGGAATTTTCGTACCGGCTGTACTTCTGGTTGCACTTGCGACTTTCCTGATCTGGCTCATGGCAGGCGGCGCACTTCCATACGCCCTGTCCAGAGGTATTGCCGTTCTGGTCGTCAGCTGCCCGTGCGCACTGGGACTTGCAACGCCAGTTGCCATCATGGTCGGTAACGGAAAGGGCGCCAAGAACGGTGTTCTCTTTAAGACCGCGGCTTCTCTGGAAGAAACCGGACGTGTGGACATCGTTGCCCTGGATAAGACCGGCACCATCACCGAGGGTCATCCACAGGTAACCGATATTATTCCGGCAGAGGGATTCACCGAAGATCAGCTTCTGAAGCTGGCCGGAGCTCTGGAGTCCAAGAGCGAGCATCCTCTGGCCAGAGCGATCATGGACAGGGTTACCGAGTCCGGCATGGATGAAGAGGCTGTTGATGATTACCAGACCCTGTCTGGAAGCGGAGTTTCCGGAGTATATCACGGTAAGCAGCTGTTCGGAGGAAACGCCCGTTTCATTTCGACAAAGGCTGAAATTTCAAGGGAACAGTCGGAAGCGGCTGACCGTCTTGCAGATCAGGGAAAGACCTGCCTCTACTTTACCGAAGACGGAAAATCCGCCGGCATGATAGCCGTTGCCGATACCATTAAGGAAGACAGTGCCCAGGCTGTGAAAGAACTGCAGAATATGGGTATCCATGTAGTAATGCTGACCGGAGACCATGAGAAGACCGCAAAAGCGATCGGTGCTCAGGCCGGTGTAGATGAAGTCATCGCAGGCGTCCTGCCTGACGGAAAAGAGTCCGTCATCCGGAAACTGCAGAAATTCGGAAAGGTTGCCATGGTCGGTGACGGCATCAATGACGCGCCGGCTCTGACCAGAGCAGACACGGGAATTGCCATCGGAGCCGGCGCGGACGTTGCCGTAGATGCAGCCGATGTCGTCCTGATGAACAGCAAGCTGACCGATGTATCTGCGGCCATCCGTCTGAGCCGTGCGACTCTGCGGAACATTCACGAGAACCTGTTCTGGGCATTCTTCTACAATGTCCTGCTGATGCCGCTGGCAGCCGGCGCTTATGCCCACCTGCTCGGTATCACCATGAACCCGATGCTCGGCGCCGCAGCAATGAGCCTGTCCAGCTTCTGCGTTGTCACCAACGCTCTGAGACTGAACCTGTTCGATCTGCATAACGCAGCAAAGGATAAAAAGAAAAAGAACGCGATTTCAGCAGAAAGCCTGATTACACAGGATTCTGAGGAAGATAAAGAGGCAGCGGAAAACAATTCCGCCGCAGCAATTACAGGAGGAGAAGACGATATGAAAAAGACAATCAAGATTGAAGGAATGATGTGCGGACACTGCGAAGCTACAGTAAAGAAGGCTCTGGAGTCACTGGACGGTGTTGAATCTGCTCAGGTCAGCCATGAGGCTGGTGAAGCTGTTGTAGATCTTTCCAAGGATGTTGAAAATGACGTACTGAAGAAGGCCGTTGAGGATAAGGATTACGAAGTCAAGAGCATTGCCTAGTTTCTGATTTTGGTTTGAAGTGTAAGTGTACGAGATAAAAAAATGCTGAAACCGGCTGCGGTGTCAGACTCAGATGAGCATGAGGCAGCAGCTGGAAACCGCGGTGGGAAGTGCAGAAGATGTGCTTCCCGCCGCGGTTTTTGTGGCTGCGGGAAAGAAAAAAAGCGCGCCGGTTTACTGCTTAAACGAACCAGAAATATACAAATATAGATGAATACAAAGAACATATATAAACATGAATATATATACATATTTTGTTCCAGTGCATACACGAAATAATTCGCAGGCGGTCTCAGAGAATCCGATCCGGTGTAGTATTGCTGGGTTTCCAGCTATCATTCTGCGGCGATTGTTAAATAAGCTTTTGACAGAAAAACAAAAGTATGTTAAAGTCAAAACAGTGTAGAACATAGGATGATATGTAACAGGCTACGTAGGATGTTAAACACGGAATGATGTGCAGCGGCACGAGGCAGAAATTCCTGCCATGAACATGGAGTGCCGCTGACAGAGGCGGGAGAAACGCCCGGAGTCTGGGGAATAACCCGGAATATTGACAAATATGGAAACAGGAGGTACCGTGCGATGAAACTGAAGAAAGTAAAAAGTGAATCCGTGGTGCAGCAGATTATAGACAGTCTGACTGACGCGATAGCACGTCGGGATCTGCGTCCTGGAGACAAGATTCCAAAAGAAATGGAACTTGCAGAGCAGCTTGGTGTTGGAAGAAATTCCGTTCGGGAAGCCGTGAAAATTCTGGTTTACCTGGGTGTTCTGGAGATCAGGAGAGCGGAAGGAACCTTTGTCTGTGAAGGATTTTCTGAAGAAATGATCGACCCGATGGTTTACGGTCTGATTCTGGATAAATCTGAGGATTACCACGACCTGATGGAAGTAAGAGAGATGGTAGAGGTTGGTATTATGCGTCTGGCAATCCGCCATTCCGATGAAAAAGAGCTGAGTCAGCTCTGGGATCGTCTGCAGAATCTGAGAGAGAAAGCAGAGAAAGGCAGTGTTGATGATGCCTTTGAAGCAGATAATGCTTTTCACGATGAAATTACCCAGATGTGTCATAATCCGATTGCGATGAAAATTGACAGTGTCGCCAGACAGCTGACCCATCAGATGCGCTATGAATCCGTGAAAGGGATGATTGAATCGGGGAAAACCGGAGAATTCTTAAGTGCACATGAGCGGCTTTATAATATCATCAAAGACAAGAACGAAGAGAATCTGAACCATGCTGTCCGGGGAACGTATTTCGTGAAGGCCGGTATGGATAATATGAAACTGACCGATGTGGAAGAAAAGGAAGCAGACGAGAAGTCCGGAGAATCTTTTGTTTCAGCATAGACGGCGGAAATTATGATGAAGGCTGCGACGATGCCTATGACTATTATGAGGAAAATAAAGACGGCGAATAGGAAAGATCCTTCGCCGTCTTTTTCATCGTGCTGGTTTTAGATGTATAAAATACTTTGTGCGCAGAACAGCTAGCCTGAAGAGGTAATATAGCGAATGATTTGATGATTATAGTACAGCAGACTGTACAACGAATACTGTATACAGAAATGACAGAAAATTTTAGAGAATTTTTTACATAGGATGTTGACAAACCCAACGTAGGATGTTAGGCTGATGACAGTGAGATTACGTAATCATTATATCCGGTTTACAGTGAAGCAGGAGGTTTTCTATGAAGAAGAAAATAATCGCGGCGGCGATGGCCATCGTGGTGGCTGCAGCCATGCTCACAGGGTGTGGAAACAGCTCATCCTCCCAGAAAAGCAGCTCGAAGGGCAGCGGGAAGTATAAGAAAATGGAACTGGTTATGGCAGTCAATGGAACGGATAACCAGATCGATTCAAAGGTTGCAGAGAAATTTGCGGATCTCGTTTCGAAGAAGTCTGGCGGACAGGTCACGATTTCCGTTTTCCCGAACGATCAGCTTGCAGGAGGAAATGCAACAAAAGGTATCGAAATGGTTGCCGGAGGCAGTGTGGACCTGGCAGCTTATGCAACAAGTACCTTGTCCGTTATCGATGAAAAGCTGTCCGTTGGAACGATTCCGTGGAGTTTTGACACATATGGTCAGGCAGCAAAAACAATTGATACGAAGGGATATAAGTATTATTCAAAACGCCTGTCCAGGAAAGGCCTGACTTATCTCGGTTCCTTCCATAATGGATTCAGACAGCTGACGAATAACAAAAGAGAAGTTACTAAACCGTCGGACATGAAAGGTCTGAAAATTCGTGTTCCGGGCTCTCAGGTTTACATGGGTGTGTTTAAGACTTTACACGCTGATCCGGTAGCCATGAGTTGGAGTGAAGTTTTCACCGCAATCCAGCAGGGCACCATCGATGGTCAGGAAAACGGAATCAGCGTTACATCTTCCGCGAAGATGGATGAAGTCCAGAAATACATGACGCTTTGGCGATATGCATATGACAGCGATCTGATTATCGCAAATACCAAGGTCTGGAAGTCCCTGGATCCAAACACGCGGAAACTGCTGAGCAGCTGTTCAGAGGAAGCCTGTGCATGGGGCAGAAAAGAACTGGTGAAAGAGGAAGGCCAGCTGCTGACGAAGTTTGAGAAGAACGGCATGAAGGTAACAAAGCTGTCTGACAGCCAGATAAGTGCCTTTGAGAAATCCGTAAACTCTTTCAGAAATCAGATGATCGACTTCTATGGACCAGAAGCCTGCAAGGCATTCAACATTAAGAAGAGATAGGAGGGCGGACATCAATGAAAAAACTTCTGAAAATCTGCGATTGGATTGAAGAGATCGTAGCAGGCGTTTTCCTGCTGGTGATGCTTACGATTACCGTAGTAAACGTTGCATCCCGTTATATCTTCCATGCGTCGTTCTCCTTCGCAGATGAAATTACGACATATTCATTTGTTCTGGTAACACTTCTGGGCGCCGCGATTGCGGCCAAGCGCAGAGAGCATCTGGGTCTTTCCATTCTGACGGACAGGGTAAGTCCTGCAGCACGAAGGATTCTTCTGATTATCGGATTTGCTTTCGGAACCGCTTTTGCACTCTGCATTTTCATTTACGGTATTCTGATGGTAAAAAGTCAGATTCTTCTGGGACAGGTAACAGCTGCAATGCAGTGGCCTGAATGGGTATTTGGTTCTTTTGTTCCAATCGGATCCTTCTTCGTTGTCATCCGCTTCCTGCAGGCGATGATTGAGGAAATCCGTAAGGATCCATCTGAAGAAGCTGTCATCGATCCGGGCGAGGAGATCGTTGAAAGAGAGAAGGAGGATATGAAATGATTGCTGCTACGCTGTTTATTTCTTTCGCGATATTGCTGATAATCGGCGCTCCTATCGCGGTCTGCCTGGGTGTATCAAGTATCTTCACGATGCTGGTTATGGGAGGCGGCCGTCCGATTGAGGCGGTCATGAGCGCCGTGCCGATGATTGTATCTGCGTCGTCCAGTAAATTCGTTCTGCTGGCGATTCCATACTTCATTCTGGCGGGAAATATTATGGATAAGGCTGGTGTATCTGAAAAGCTGATCCGGCTGGCAGATGCCTGCCTGGGCCACCTCAGAGGCGGCGTGGCTATCGTCTGCGTAGTTGTAGCCTGCTTCTTTGCCGCGATTTCCGGTTCTGGTCCGGCTACTGTAGCAGCACTCGGACTGACTCTGATCCCGGCTCTGAAATCATCAGGATACAGTTCTCCGTTCTCATCAGCCCTGATGGGCGCGGCCGGCGCGATCGGCGTAATTATTCCACCGTCGATTACCTTCGTTGTATATGGATCTATCGCTGATACATCCATCGGAGATCTGTTTAAAGCGGGCATGATCCCTGGAATTATCATGGGCGGTGCCTTCATCATCGTGGCTCTGCTTGTGGGAAAGAAGTCGAATCTTGTAAAGAAACCGAAGGCTTCCGGAAAGGAACGCTGGGCGGCCTTTAAAGATGCGATCTGGGGCCTGATCATGCCGGTCATCATCCTTGGCGGAATTTACGGAGGAATCTTCACCCCGACCGAGGCAGCGGCAGTCTCTGCTGTTTATGGTCTCTTTGTAGGTGTGTTTATCTATAAGAGGGTCAGACTGAAGGAGTTCTGGAGCATTATCGTAGATACTCTGTCTACTTCAGCGACTGTTATGTTTATTACAGCGGCAGCAAGTCTGTTTGCCTATGTCCTGACCAGAGCCCGTCTGGATGTTGCGATTTCCAACGCACTGGTCAGCGCGACACATGGAAGCACGATCATCTTCTTCCTGATCGTAAATATCATCCTGCTGATTGCAGGCTGCTTCCTGGACTCTACATCAGCGCTGTATATTTTCACACCGCTGATCGTACCGGTTGCCACAGCATTGAACGTCAACCTGATTCACCTGGGTGTAGTCATGATCGTAAACCTGGCAATCGGCCTGTTCACGCCGCCGGTTGGTGTTAACCTCTACGTTGCCTGCAATGTAGGAAAGGTTAAACTGAACGAAATGATCCGAGCGGTTGTACCGCTTCTGATCGCAGCACTAGTTGTACTGCTCTTGATTACCTATATTCCTAAGATTTCACTTTTCCTGTTCTAGGCAGATGAAAAATGTTTCGTATGGTTCTCCGTTTCTGCTCTGGTGGGAACGGAAACCAGTACTATTATTCATTCGCAGGAATATTTTTAAAAAATCTAAATCTATACTTGACAGATACTACGTAGGACGTTAGGATGTAAACAAGAGATAAAGAGTACCAGGTAGGACTTAAAAGCCATCTGAGGGTCCGGCGAAACAGCCGTTAATAATGGATTCAGGCAGTATATCAGAGTCCTTCCTGGAAAGCATCCTGACAACAGAGTAATTCATAACACTAATGAAATTAATAAAACTGAAAGCCGTTTTTATGCCAGATGAAAAGGAGAATGGGAAATGAAAAAGGCGAATATCACAGAATTAAAGAAACAGTGCCTGGAACTGAAGAAGAAGGTCATCACGATGATCTATAAAGCGCAGTCAGGCCATCCGGGCGGGTCGCTGTCCGCTGCGGATTTCACTACAGCCTGCTATTTCTACGAGATGAATGTGGATCCGAAGAATCCGAAGTGGGCAGACCGCGACAGATTCATTTTATCAAAAGGTCATGTGTGCCCGATTCAGTATGCTTCTCTGGCAACGCTCGGATACTTTGACGAGTCCGTTCTGGACACACTCAGAAAAGAAGGATCCATTCTCCAGGGACATCCGGATATGAAAAAGTGCCCGGGCATTGATATTTCCACCGGTTCTCTCGGACAGGGACTTGCCTGCGGCGTGGGAATGGCCATTGCGGGAAAGAAAGACCAGAAGGATTACCGGGTTTTCGTCGTTGTCGGCGATGGAGAATGCCAGGAAGGAGAAATCTGGGAAGCGGCGAATACTGCTCATAAGTATCAGCTGGACAATCTGGTTGTGTTTGTCGATGCGAATAACCTGCAGCTGGACGGCATTACAGATGAAGTTATGCCGAACATGGATCTGGGAAAACGTTTCGAGCAGTTTGGCTTTGAAACTTACGAGATCAATGGAAATGACATGGAGCAGATCGTTGATGTTCTGGACCGCATCCGCATGACAAAGAACGGAAAACCAAAGTGCATCTACGGACATACAGTTAAAGGAAACGGCGTATCCTTCATGGAAAATGAGTGCGACTGGCATGGAGTGGCTCCGAATGACGAGCAGTATGCCCAGGCGATGAAGGAGCTTGATGAACAGCTCGCAGAGCTTGCATAGCCGGGCGCCGGCCAGAGTAATTCGAACTTCACCTGAGAAAATAATCATATTGGAGGAAACAGAATGAGCACGGAAATGAAGGCAACCCGCAACGGTTTCGGAGAAGAGATCGTAGAACTGGGAAAACAGAATAAAGATATTTATGTTGTCGATGCAGACATCGGAAAGTCCTGCAGAACGGCAGAGTTCAGAAAACAGCTGCCGGATCAGTACCTGAATGTTGGAATTGCAGAGCAGAATTGCGCAGGTGTAGCTGCCGGACTTGCAACGACAGGAAAAATTCCTTTTGTCGTCACCTATGCAGTATTCGGATCCCTGAGAATGGCAGAAATGATCCGTCAGGAGATCTGCTATCCGAAGCTGAATGTAAAGATTGCCTGCTCTCACGGCGGCGTCACACCGGCCAATGACGGAGCCAGTCATCAGTGCATTGAGGATTTCGGTGTACTGACAACCTTCCCGAACATGACCGTCATCATGCCTGCCGACTATGTTTCTGCAAAGAAACTTGTGAAGGCTGCTGCGGAGATGGACGGACCGGTTTATCTGAGATTTACCAGAGACGCGATTCCGGTCATCTATGATGAAGACACAGAGTTCGAAATCGGCAAAGCGCATAAGATCCAGGATGGTAAAGATGTCACAATCATCGCCAACGGTGATACGGTCAGACTGGCGATTGATGCCGCTAAGAAACTGGAAGAAAAGGGTGTATCCGTTAAAGTTTTCGATTTCCACACAGTTAAACCGCTGGATAAGGAAGCGGTCATGGAAGCTATCGAGGAAACTGGAAGAATCGTCACCGTTGAGGATCATAATATCATCAACGGTCTTGGCAGCGCAGTTTCCAGCCTTGTTGCGGAGACTGGAAAGGCAGTTGTCCGGAAAGTCGGCATTCAGGATCAGTTCGGTCAGTCCGCTCCGTATGAGAGACTTTTGGCAATGAACGGCATCACCGTTGAAGATATCGTTGCAAAGGCAGAAGAACTGCTGAAATAATAATAATAAAGAAATTTCCTTATTAATCCCATACCAAATATGAGAAGAAGAGCCGAATATCCGGACAGGAGATCCGGCTCTTTTTCACTATCTGGAGATGAGAAATCGAGCGGCCCAGCGGCATGGGCCGGGGAGGGACATTATGGCAGAGGAAAATGTAAAGACAATTGGTGTACTGACCAGTGGCGGAGATGCGCCGGGAATGAACGCGGCAGTACGTGCAGTCGTACGGCGCGGCCTTGTAAAAGGGTTTAAGATAAAAGGAATCCGAAGAGGCTACCTCGGCCTCTGCAATGAAGAGATCATCAACATGGAAGCGGATGATGTTTCCAACATTCTTCAGAGAGGCGGCACGATTCTGGAAACGGAACGCTATCCGGAATTCGCAGAGAAGGAGGTTCAGCAGAAAGCAGTTGATATCTGCCGCAGGCATGGAATTGATGCCCTGGTTGTCATCGGTGGAGATGGTTCCTTTGCCGGTGCGGAGAAGCTGGCTGAACTGGGCCTGAATGTGATCGGCATACCTGGGACGATTGACGGGGATATCGGCTGTACCGATTACACCATAGGTTTTGATACTGCGATAAATACTGCGATGCGTGCGATTGACAATATTCAGGATACGGCCAGTTCCCATGAGAGATGCAGCATGATTGAAGTAATGGGCAGAAATGCCGGATATATCGCGCTCTGGTGCGGTCTGGCCTGCGGCGCCGAGCAGGCCCTGATTCCGGAAACCTTTGATCACGATGAAAAGAAAGTCGCCGAGAAAATTTTAAAGCATCGTTCCAGAGGAAAGAATAATAACATCATTGTAAATGCCGAAGGCGCCGGCTCTGTCGATCAGATCGCAGAGAAGGTCTCCGAATACAGCGGCATCAGCATCCGGAAAACTGTTCTCAGCTATATTCAGCGGGGCGGAAGTCCTACATGCCGGGACAGGGTTGTTGCTTCCATTATGGGCGCGATGGCTGTGGATATCCTGGAAGCAGGCGGAAAAAACCGAGTGATTGCAATGAAAAAAGACGATTATGTGGATTACGACATCCATGAAGCACTGCAGATGAAAGGATCTGTGCCTGCTTATATGGAAGGCATAATGGAAGACCTGGCTCTTTAAGGCTGATCGGGTGGGTGCCCGGCAACCTTGCTGCCGCCTGACGAACAGACAAAATAAAAAACCCGTTCGGGCTTCAGTTCCCGGACGGGTTTTTGAATGGAAGAAGTCCTAGGCTTCTTCAAACTGCTTCATGTGTTTTTTCAGTGCGTCGAAAGTCTCCTCGCTCAGGTCATGTTCGACACGGCATGCATCGTCTCTGGCAACCTTCGGGTCGACACCGATTTTTTCGAAGAGGGAGGTGAGGACGCGGTGGCGCTCATAGATATTGCTGGCAATCTCCATGCCGGAATCGGTCAGGTGGATCATGCCTTCCTTGTCCATCTGAATGTGGCCTTCCTCTTTCAGGCGGCGCGTTGCGTAAGATACGCTCGGCTTGGTGACACCGAGCTGATTGGCGATGTCCACAGAGCGGACGTATCCATGTTCATTATGCAGCATCAGAATTGCTTCCAGATAATCTTCTGCTGATTTACGTACTTTTCCCATATGCTTGTTTCAGGAGAATCGTCTGCTGAACGGTTTTCCTGGTCTCCTTTCTCTCATCTGCCGATGAAAATTTTCATGACAAAACACGATCCGGCAAGGCTGTATCCGCGTATTCTGCCGCATACGCTGCAGGTCTGCCATCTCGTGCAGGTTCATTGCATCTTTGATTCATCTCTTGCTATCAATTAAGATTGTATACTCTATATATATTACCATTTTTTCGGGATTTGTACCATAGTTTCCCATATTTCCTGCAGATGGTCAGGGTTAAAGTCAATGAATGGCGCATCAGGAAACGAGTGTGAGATCCTGGCTTTTCCGCAACATAATTATTGCTAATGAAGAGAGTTATCTTTCTCATCGTTAAATTGTGGATTTTCCGGCCGCTGCAGGATTATAATATAATATAGAAACAAAAGGTCAATGGAACAGAGCTTATGAATATGAATTCTTCCGCGGAAAGGTTGTGATGATTGATGAAAACGGAAATTTCGATGGAAGAACTGAAAAAGCGCCTGAAAGAACGGGAAGCTGGAAAACTGCTTCCAATGAATGAGGCGGTCTTTTTGAATATGGATTTATCTGGACGGGATTTATCCGGACTGGAATTAAAGTGGGCAGATTTTACCGACTGCAGGCTGGAAGGAACTCGTTTCGACGGAAGCGATCTGTCCAATGCCTGCTTCCGCAGAGTCAGCCTGAAGGACGCGAGTTTCCGCGGGTGCACGATGCATGGAACAGACCTGAGATGGGACGACCTACGGGGCATGCACATTGAGGGTGCAGATATTTATGCTGCACAGCTTGAAGGATCACAGGTTGAAGGTATTGTCGATGATGAGAATACAAAGAATTTCCGCATGGCCTGCCCGGAGACAGGTCCGTTTGTGGGGTATAAGAAGTGCTTTAACAATACACTTGTCCAGCTGCTCATCCCGGCGGATGCCAAGCGTGTCATGGCGACCACCCGGGCCGGGCGCTGCAGCAAGGCCAAAGTGCTGTCCATCAAGACCTTTGACGGGACACAGAGCTTTGAAGAGACCTGCGCACTGGCAGACCCGAACTTCATCTACAGGAAGGGCTGCTGGGTGCATGTGGATACTTTTGATGAAAACCGCTGGCTGGAGTCCACACCGGGAATCTATTTCTGGCTGACACCGGAAGAAGCGCTGGCCTATTAGGGAATAATGCGTATTGACTGGCGTATGCAGTATACGCGAGTTCGGCCGATGCCAGAGTTGATTGCCCCTCTGTTACATTGTTAATAAAAAAACTGCCGTTCCGGGATAACGTCTGTTACTCAGAGCGGCAGTTTTTTTATTTTCGATTTTATTCCAGCTGTGATCAGCCTGCAGGAAGGGAAAACACAGTGTTATTTGACACCCTGTTCTTTCCTGGACGCTTTCTTTTTGTCCTGGAAAAAGGCGATGGCAATGCCCATGAGGATGGCGATGCCGCAGAATACCTGCAGGGTGAAGGTCGGAAGCTGATTGTCCGGAACGATCATGGCGAGAAGTGCCATGGCGGCAGCCGGCGGAATCCACAGGCTGCTGTGTTTAATGGTCAGGAAGCTGCAGACGATCACGCAGAGCACGCAGAGGGTGAGCGGCAGATGCAGGGTGTCCATGAGCAGGAAGCGGAAGAAGGCACCGTACAGAGCGCATGCCGTGATCAAAAGAGAAACGGCAAGAGGACGCCGTCTCGCCGGACTCTTCGGGTTGGTGAATTCCGTAAATGCCACCAGAACCGGAGGAGCTGCCATAAACAGAAGTTTGGCGTTGATGGCGATCCAGGCGAGCAGCATGACGGTGATGATGCGTTTTCCGGCGCTGATCAGGTCATTCCTGCCCGGGAAAGGGACTGGCGTAAAGACGGCCGGAATACGTTTTCCGCTTCTGACCAGGATCTCATGCAGGATGACGACTCCGAGAGTCAGGGCAGACGCGGAAATCGGGTAGACGATGCTCTGGGTCTGCAGGATGACTGGCAGGACGGCTGCACTGATGATCGGGGCCATGGTTGTACCGCCGAAAAGGTAGAAAATCTGGCTGACGATAAAGGCCAGAACGATCTGATACCAGAGCGGAAGCGGCAGGTAGAGGACGATCAGAAGTCCGGACCAGGCGCAGCAGGTGATCAGAATAAACATCCTTACAGATGTGACGCGCCATGGCTGTCTTGGTGAAATCAGGTAACCCAGTGCCATGGCGGCGATTTCCGGGAAGATGACTTCCTTATCATGCATGCCTTCTGAGACAGCTGCCATGGCGAGCAGGATCGCAGCGGCGAAAATCAAAGACACGGCGTTCAGTTTATTTCCTTTGCCCGTGCTGTTTTCCGTGCTGATACGTGTGATTGGTTTTGTAAGTTTCAGCATTGCATATTACCTTCGTTTTCATTGAAAATACTTATGGCTTATTTTACTACATATTGGTAGGTTATACAAGAAGCGTATAGAGATGCTGATTTCTCCTTGCGCAGTTTCTTTTTGTCCGCGGAACTCATATATGATAATTCTATGAATAAATTTTCATATAAAGGATTGACAAGCTTAGTTAGTTCCATTAAACTAATATATGTTAAGTAGCACTAATGAAAAGCAGAGGTGTTTAACCTGTGCTTTTCGATGCAAAAAAATCAAGACAAGAGATGCCGTAAGCTTTGGTGTCTGGAAAGGAAAATCGATGATACCGATTACAATGATGAATCCGGGAGACAGGGTGAAAATCAAGAAAATTACCGGCAGTGATAAGGTGCGCCAGCATCTGTCCGAGCTGGGCTGTGTCGTCGATGGCGAAATTACAATTATCTCCAGAATGGGAGGAAATGTAATTATCCAGGTGAAGGACAGCCGCGTTGCTCTGGACCGCAGTATGGCAAACCGTATTCTTGTCTAGAAGGGGGAAGTCAGATGAAAACATTGAAAGATCTTCAGATTGGTGAGACGGCGACAGTCGTGAAAATCACTGGTGCCGGTCCGACCAAGAGAAGAATCATGGACATGGGCGTTATCAAAGGCGCTAAGGTCATGGTCAGAAAGGTCGCACCGCTCGGCGATCCAATTGAGGTGAACCTGAGGGGATATGAGCTTTCCCTGAGAAAAGCTGAGGCAGAGAACATTATTGTTGAATAACATGTGCAGTGTCAGTATGGCACTGAGGAATTCAATAAGTGATGGGACTGCTGATGCAGATCGAGTGGAGTTAAATTTTTTTTACCACTGGTAAGATATGATTAACTTGTGGTAAGTGAATTGAACTCCAGGAAATGGAAAGCGCCGCGGACGCAAATCAGCGGCATATAAACGAAACGCGAAAGGTCGCAGAAGATAATACACTTCTGGGATCGGCGGAATGACACGCAGAAAGCTGTGGATGACAGCATTTCGATTCATACATTCATTCAGCCTGCATGAGAAAGAAAGGAGAATCAGCGCGTGGAAATTAAGATTGCGCTGGCCGGAAACCCGAACTGCGGTAAAACAACCCTGTTTAATGATCTGACAGGAAGTACGCAGTATGTCGGAAACTGGCCCGGAGTTACAGTTGAGAAGAAGGAAGGACGTCTGAAGGGTCACAAAGATGTCATTATTCAGGACCTTCCGGGAATTTATTCATTGTCTCCATATACGATGGAGGAAGTGGTTTCGAGAAATTATCTGGTAAATGAAAAGCCGGACGCTATTATTAACATTATTGACGGAACCAACGTAGAGAGAAACCTGTATCTGACCACTCAGGTACTTGATCTGAACATCCCGACCGTTATTGCCGTTAACATGTATGACCTGGTCAAGAAGAACGGAGACCGTCTCGACCTGAAAAAGCTCGCAAAAGAGCTGGGCTGCCCGGTAATTCCGATCAGCGCCCTGAAGGGTGAGGGTGGAGCCGAGCTCGTTGACAAGGCCATTGAAATTGCCCAGAAACATCAGAGAGCAGAAGCTCCTCATGTATTCGAAGGCAGCGTAGAGCATGCTATTGCTCATATAGAAGAGTCTATTTCACCGTTTGTTGATAAAAACAACCTCAGATGGTACGCCATCAAGCTGTTCGAAAGAGACGAGAAGGTCATTGAAGAACTGAAGCTGGACGAGCCTCTGATGAAGCACCTGGATATGCACATTCAGGACTGTGAGAAAGAGATGGACGATGATGCTGAGAGTATCATCACCAACCAGCGTTATTCCTACATTCAGAAGGTTGTCGATGACGCTGTTCACCAGAAGAGAGCAAGAGGAAACATGACCCTGTCCGACAGAATCGACCGTGTCGTCACCAATAAGTGGCTGGCACTTCCGATCTTCGCCTGTGTTATGTTCCTCATGTACTATATTTCCATTTCCACACTCGGCGGATGGCTGACCGACTGGACCAACGATACCCTGTTCGGAACATGGATCACCAATGCCGCAAACGCCGGACTGAAGGCCATCGGTTCCCCGGCCTGGCTGCAGAGCCTGCTGGTTGACGGAATCATCGGCGGTGTCGGAACCGTACTTGGATTCGTTCCGCAGATGGTACTGATCTTCATCTTTATGGCTATCCTGGAAGACTCCGGATACATGGCACGAGTCGCCTTCATCATGGACCGTCTCTTCCGTCGTTTCGGACTGTCCGGTAAATCCTTCGTTCCTATCCTGATCGGAACAGGATGCGGAGTACCGGCAATCATGGCCACACGTACGATTGAAAACGAACGAGACCGCAGAATGACCATCATGCTTTGTACATACCTCCCTTGCGGAGCAAAGCTGACCATCATCGGCGTTATCGTTTCTACATTCTTCCCGGGCTCCAAGTTCATTGCACCGGCGATGTACTTCCTCGGAATTGCCGTTATCGTCCTCGCAGGAATCGCGCTGAAGAAGGTCGGCTACTTTGCCGGCGATCCGGCACCGTTCGTCATGGAGCTGCCTGCTTACCATCTTCCGACGGTAAAGGGCGTTGCCATCCATACATGGGACCGCGCTAAGCACTTCATCATGAAGGCCGGAACAATCATCTTCTCCATCACCGTAATTCTGTGGTTCCTGCAGAGCTTCAACTTCCAGATGCAGATGGTTGACATGAACCACTCCATGCTGGCTGCTATCGGACATGCCCTGCACTGGATCTTCATTCCGCTCGGATTCGGAAGCTGGAAAGGTACAGTTGCCGCAATTTCCGCTTTCGCTGCCAAGGAGCAGGCGACATCCACACTGGCACTGCTCGGCGGATTCAGCGAAGCAAGCAGAGCCGGAATGCATGCGATCTTCGCAGGCCCTGGAGTTCCGTCCGCTACACTGGCGGCCTTCAGCTTCCTGATGTTCAACCTCTTCGACCCACCGTGCCTGGTTGCCATGGTAACCGCATTCAAGGAGCAGGGTCAGCAGAGATGGGGCTGGTACACCGTAGGCTTCCAGTTCCTGGTCGGCTTCATGATGTCCTTCATCACCTATCAGATGGGAGCATGGCTGATTTACGGCGTTTCCTTCGGCATCGGACAGGCTGCTGCTCTGGTGGTCATCGCATTCATTGTCTACTGCGTTGTCCGCAAACCGTCCAAGGGTAAGACTGAACATCTGCCGGAAGGCGAGCCTGCCGTTAAATAACCCGATACGCGGTTAATCCTTTCTCAGGGACAAAATGTAACTGACCAAGGTTAATCGGATGAAATCTGCCGATTTCATCTCTTGCGTCGGACTGCCTGGTACTGTAAAGTGCCGGCGGCCCGGTTATAAAAAACATATGAGTTAAACATATCTAATTAACAATAGATACGTTTAACAGAGGAGTGGATGGGTATCATAAGAATGTCTTCAGAAGGAGCAAGCTGCCTTTTGAAAACACACAAACACACAAAACAAATAACTACACAAATTAACTCAGATAAAAATATTGAGAAAGACCGGCCTGATGCGGCTGCTTTTGGAGGTATTGATATGAACCCTATTGTTATCATCCTGATTATTGTAATTGCTGTACTGTTCCTGCTTGCACTCCGTCACTCGATCAAGAATGCCGGAAAGTGCAGTGACTGTGACGGAACCAAGTGCGGAACCTGTGCGGCACTGAACGAGATGGCGGAAGACCTGCAGAAGAAAGAGGCGGGCCGAACGCAGAAGTAAATATGCACAGGACAGATCCGTTCTGTTCCTGCGCGGAATAGGAGGTATTTCGTGAGTGTTGTTATTTTAGGCGGAAACGAACGCATGGAGCGTAAGTACGCAGATATCTGTAAAGAGTACAATTACAGTGCCAAGGTTTTTACCAAGATCAAAAGCGGACTGAAGGGAAGAATCGGAAATCCTGATCTTCTCGTCATGTTCACGAGTACGATGTCGCATAAAATGGTGCGGGCAGCAGTGGCTGCGATCAATGAAGACAGCGTTGACATTGTCCATGCTCCGAGCAGTTCCGCCAGCGCACTCCGAAATATCCTTCAGAGCAGGGCAGAAGCGTAAATCTGTTTTCTGCATCCTGTAAGGTTTCTGACAGGAGAGATAGTATTACAAGGCTGATAGACCAAGTTGTGGAAGATAACCTGGTATATCAGCTTTTTCTGTTTTCCTATATCATCCACACCGGGACGATGTAATTATCCCGGTCAATTGCAGACAGCTCTGCCTTCATGCAGAGAACAGCACCTTTTGACCTTGGAGTGTCGGCTTTGTCCAGGAGACTGAAGGTCTTTATCACTTCCGGCCTTGGGTTTGAAGATTTCTTGATTTCCAGCGGATTCAGGACGCCGTCGTGTTCCAGGATGACATCGATTTCCCGGGCGTCCTTATCCCGGTAATAGTACATATACGGGATTCTTCCGCAGTTCAGATATGTTTTTGCAAGTTCGGAAACAACGTAGTTTTCAAATATGGCGCCGTTCATGGCGCCGCTTTCCAATGTTTCCGGACTGCTCCATCTGGTGAGGTAGCAGACAAGGCCGGTGTCATAGAAATACAGTTTTGGTTTCTTGACCAGCCGTTTCAGGAGATTGTTGGAATAGGGATAAAGATAGAAGATAATCCCAAGTGTTTCCAGTATACCCAGCCAGTCTTTTGCCTGACGCTGGTTGATATCTGCATCTCTGGCGATGTCAGCAATGTTCAGCATCTGACCAGTTCTGGCAGCGGCTGCTGTCATGAAATGCATGAATTTCAATGCGTCGATGGCATTTGATAAATCTTTTACGTCCCGCTCAATATATGTAGAAAGATAACTGCTGTAGAAGATCTGCTGGTCGGTATTTTTTCCGCTGACGATTGCGGGCATGGATCCCCGGAAAATGCGTTTGAAAATTTCAGGAGTATCGGCTTTAACTCTCTTTCCACTTCGTTCGGAAAGTTTTTCCAGATCCAGCTCAAATGGTGTCATATCAGATCCGCTGATTTCAGCCTGAGACAGTGATGTCAGAGAGAGAACAGCGACTCTTCCGGCCAGCGATTCCTGCACCCCCTGCATCAGTTTAAAGGCCTGAGAACCGGTGAGCCAGAAATCTCCGGGATTGTGGTATGTATCGACATGGATTTTTATATAGGTAAACAGCTCGGGAGCGTACTGCACTTCATCGATCAGGACAGGTGCTTTATGCAGCTGCAGGAACATTTCCGGTTCTGTCTTCGCAAGACTCCGTTCGTTTAAGTCATCTAGGGAGACATAATTTCTATCCGTCCCTTCCATCAGCTTCTGAAGCATGGTGGTTTTCCCGACCTGTCTTGGTCCGGTAACAAGGACGACGGGATATTCTCTGCTGACCTGTAAAACAATTTTCTCCAGATTACGATGAATATAGTTCATATTCCTGTCCTCCTTTTCAGTTATTCGGCTGTTATTGCATCTGATTGTATTTTAGTCGGATTTTATGTAAAAAACAAGCCGGATGATGAACGACAATACATTTCAGAATGTCATCATTACCCGGCCTCTTTTTCATTTGTACCGAAACAAGATAGTTATCCCGGTCAATTGCAGAAAGCTCTGATTTCATGCAGAGAACTAATCCTCATCCCGGAAGTTCAGCGTTTTCTTCAGTCCGTCTACGCCGACTCTGGCTTTCGGGAAAACGTCTGTCGCATTGGATTCATATTCCTTCGGGTCGCTGATGCTCTGGCTGAAGTGGGTGAGCCAGAGTTCATGAGCATTGGCTTCTTTCGCAAGGCCGGCGGCTTCAGCGAAGGTCATGTGGCCCCACTGTTTGGCTTTTTCGATCTTTTCATCGTCCGGATAGTTACCTTCCAGCACCATCAGATCGGCGTCTTTTCCGTATTTTACAATGTTTTCGCAGGGTCTGGTGTCTGTGGAATACAAAATCTTAAGTCCTGGACGCTGCGAACCGAGTACGTCTTCCGGTTTATAGAGATGATCACCGATCTTGACCGGCTCACCACTCTGCAGAACCGACCAGGCGCGGACAGGGATTCCCAGCGCTTTCGCCTTGTCCGGGTCGAATTTGCCGGAGCGGGGCAGGGTGATCTGATAGCCCAGGCAGGGAATGACATGCTGCACCGGGAAGGCTTCGATCTGCATATCCCCGCAGCTCAGCTCCGTCTCGGCTTTTCCGTCCGTCTCACAGGCCAGAACCTTGAAGGGAAGCGGCGCGATGACCAGCAGGCATTGCAGAAGATTGGTCAGTCCCGGCGGCCCGATGACGGCGACATCTTCTGTACGTCCCGAGTTTCCCATGGACAAAAGCAGACCGGCAAGGCCCGCAACGTGGTCGGCGTGAAAATGCGTCAGACAGATCGTGTCAATCGTCTTCAGCCGGCAGGAAGCTTCTGCTATGGCAATCTGCGTTCCCTCACCGCAGTCAATTAAGATACTGTGTCCTTTAGAAGTTATATAAAAAGAAGTCAGCCAGCGGTTCTTCAGCGGAACCATGCCGGCTGTTCCGAGCAGGCAGACATCAATCATAATTTCCCCTCCTAAACGTTTCTATCTTATTACAGCCTGCCGGAATCCGGCCGACTGTAATTTTCTACATCATTATAGTACTATTGTAACTTTTTTCTGCCCTTATGTAAATCATTGAGGGGATGGGGACATCTTAGATGAAGTTGAAGTGGTAAACTTATTTTAGACACGGAGGGGTTAATTTTGGACACGGGTCTTA
>JBJFHK010000260.1:0-5898 GCA_051893535.1 Eubacterium sp.
AAGAGGTAGAGGAGGATCATGGCGCAGAGGAAGAGCAGGGTGTAGCGGAGGGTCGGGCTTTTGAAGAAGGCTTTCAGTCTGCTGCTGAAGGTCTTCTTTTTCTTTTCTCCGGCGGATGCTGCTGCTTCTGCCGCAGATGTGTCGTTACTCTGTGTCTGCCTGTGCGGTGCTTTCGCCGGTTCCGGCGACGTTTGTTTTATTCTGTTTTTCGTTGTAGAAATTGTAGAGTCCTTCATTGATTTTTATCCATCCTTCTCCCCATGGATGTACGGAATCGCGGGTGATTCCCGGGGTATAGTCGTATTTTGTTAAATCGTATACTTCGGCGCCATAGCTGCCGGCGATTTTCGTGATTTTCTTTGCAAAGGCGGCACGTTCGCGGGCGTTGATGCCGGTGTAGTCGTACCAGTAGCCGTTCATCGGCTGGATGACCAGCAGCGGCCGGATATGTTCGGCCTGGCAGAGATCCAGGAAGGCGTACAGGTCGTCGTATTCCTTTGACTGAAGGAGGGAATCCTTCTTGTGGATATCTTTTGCCCTCGGATAGATGTGCCGGAATTTCACTTTCCAGACGTGATCGTTCATGAAAAACTGGTTGTGGGATTTTCTTTCGGAAATCCTTCTGGCCTTGTCGACCCAGCGGTTCCAGTCAAAATCTCCGTGTGCGATCGGCTGTCCATGGAATTTGGAAGCAGGATCCTGACTCCAGAGTAATTTCATCGCTGCGCTTGTCGTAATCATATCTTTATCGTTCTGGTACATGGTCACTGCCTTATAGGCCAGAGCATCGGTCGGATGCGGCTTCCCCATATGCAGAAGAACGCGGTTGTAAAGTTTGACATGGTTCAGAAGTTCAGGTGAATCCTTCAGCAGTTTTACAGAACGTCTCGCAGCGTATTTTTTTAAGTAAGTTGGTATGTCTTTATTCTTCAGAAAGGCGACATACTCCGTTTCAGAGAAACGCAGCGCGTATCCCTTGCTGCTGACGCCCTGAGCCGGCCGGAACCAGGTCGGGGAAAGCATCAGGACGACACGGCGGTTCTTAATCTGCGGTTCCAGCGCGCCCAGTGCGATGGTATGGTAGAGGGTCTGGTTGAATGGCCCTCCGATCGTTACCAGATGAACTCCGGTGCCGCGGAAAAAATTGGCCGGATGAAAGGGTGTTTTCCTTCCATGTCTGAATTCCGATGAACCGAAGACAAACATATCTTTTTTATTGATGTTCTGATCAAGCGCGCTGTAGGAAATGTCCTTATACTGGCTGTACCAGGTTCCGAAATCCGGGTTGCTGGTCTTCATCCCCTGCGAAATGCAGTAGGCGTGAAGGCCGATGGCGAAGGCCAGGAACAGCGCGAACGCGATCAGAAACGCTTTTAACTTCTTCATAATACGTGACTTCTCTCCTTGAATGGACGGATAACCATGCAGAATGTAAGGGCCTCAGGCCCTCAGGATCTGCGCAGTCAGCGGCAGACTACATTCTGGACTGTACGACGCTGATAATCTTATTCGGGGTGTCCATTTCCTCTCTCTTCAGCTCAGACGGTGCCAGGACGACGCCGATCTGGTCTTCAACGTCCATCAGCAGCGTGACATAATCCAGAGAGTCGATCAGATCCTCTTCCAGCAGATTAATGTCCAGATTTTCTCTTACGATGTCGTCACCGCAGATATCCTCCAGCATGTCGAGAATTAATTCCTTTGCTTTTTCTTTGCTTACCTTAGCCATTGTATTGAACCTCCATAATGATTGAATTTGCTTTCTGCCGGACAAAAATCAAATGACCGGCGGTATTTCCTTGCAGAAGCCGCGCGGAGCGCGGCGTGTTTTTTTTGTCCCGGGGCTTATCCGAGAACCAGCTGGGTGAATCGTCCGGAAAACAGGAAGAATCCGAACATGACCAGGTGGAAGGTGATGAACCATTCCAGAAGGCAGAACCAGCGGTCTTTCTTATGTTTCTTATAGAATTTCGACTTCTTCTGGTAAATCTCCGTCAGTGAGAGGAGAATGCCGTGATAGAGGCCGTAGAGAATGTAGTAAATCGTCAGGCCGTGCCAGCATCCCATGATGCCCATGTTGATGATAAAGGCGATCGTTGCGATAACCAGCTTGTTTCTGGTGAAGCGTTTTCTGATCAGGCCCATCGTTACGCGGGAGAAAATGAAGTCACGGAACCAGTGGGACAGGGTGATGTGCCAGCGGTCCCAGAACTCCTTGATGTCCTTGCTGATGAAGGGCTTGTTGAAGTTCTCCGGGGTGTTGATGCCGAAGATCTTAGACACGCCGATGGCCATGCTGCTGTAGCCCGCGAAGTCGAAGAAGAGGTAGAAGCCGTAGCAGTACATGTAGATCAGCGCGGCCTGCATGCCGGATTTCAGGCCGAACCACATCATCAGCTGGTAGAATCCGGTGCCGATGACCTTCTTATATACCAGACCCTGCAGAATGCGGGACAGACCGCTTCCGAGCATTTCGATGTATTCGCTTCTGGCCGGAACCTTTTCCAGGTCTGTGTTAAAGCGGCGGCTTCTGTCGATCGGGCCGGACATGACGGTCGGAAAGAACCACAGCAGATAGAGGTAGTCGAAGGGCCGCACCTCCTGGATGACGTTGTCGTAAATCTCGATGACGATCTGTATGACCTTGAAGGACATGTAGGAAATGCCCAGGAAGGCGAACATGTGGTAAGGGTTTCCGACGGCAGTCAGCACTTTATTCGCTGCAACCGGCAAAATACTCAGCGCAAGGAATACATGGTAAATATGCTTGTTCCGGCCGTATTTCCGGTGAAGCGCCAGGTATATCCGCACAACGGCGTATTCGCCAAAGGTAAATCCGGCAAGCCAGATCAGTGCCCTGAGATTGTGTCCCATGGCCAGCCAGAGGAAAATCAGGGTAACGGCAAATCCGTAGTACTTTATGCTGACCTCTTTCAGGCCCATAATTATGGCTGGAATCGAAAGGATCCCGGCCACAATGAAAAAACTTGTATCACTGAATAACTGCATAATCTATAACTCACTCTCCAGCTTCTTCCGGTCGGCCTTGCCGTTGGCGGTCAGCGGCATGCGGCTGAGCATGCGGATCTGACGAGGAACCATGTAAGACGGCAGAAGCTGTTTCACAGCCATGCGGATTTTCTTGCGGTTTTCAAAGCTATCGTCCAGATGGCTGTCTTTCTCCGGAACGATGAAGGCGGTCAGAAAGCGGATTCTGCCGTCTTTCTTATTCGGAATGACGGCGGCCTGCTTGATGTAACTGAGGCGGAGCAGGGTATTTTCGATGTCTCCAAGCTCGATGCGGTAGCCGTGGAATTTAATCTGCTTGTCGATGCGGCCTTCATAATAGAGCAGGCCGTCTGCATCTTTATGGCCGGCGTCGCCGGTGCGGTAGGCTGCGCGGTATCCGGCCTTCAGCAGCTCTGCACGATCCTCTGCCGCGTCCGGATATGGAACATAGTTGCCGTCTTTTTCCATGAAAAAGCTGGCGGCTGTCTTTTCCGGTTCTTTATAGTATCCGGCGCCGACGGTGTTTCCGAGGATGACCATTTCGCCGGATTCTCCTGCCGGTGCGGGCTTTCCAGGCTCTGTTTCAACGCGGATTTCCGTGCCCGGCTTCGCGTATCCGATCGGAAGGGCATCATCTTTTTCCGCCATTTCTTCAGTGATTCTGACAGAAGTGACGCAGACGGTGCTTTCTGTCGGACCGTAAGTATTGACCACTTCCGCATCCGGGAAGCGCCTGATCAGCTGACGGGCGGTGGTGTTTCTCAGTGTCTCTCCGCAGAAGAGGAATTTCTTCAGCTGCGGAAGATTCTCCTGATTATATCCAGGGTCACTCAGGCAGAGGTCTGCAAAAGACGGGGTGGACACCCAGCAGCTGATGCCGGAGTCCGTCAGGTATTTCAGCAGGGCTGGCATGTCCTGCTCCATGGCCTTGTCCACGGAGACAATGCCGGAAGCCGTTGCCAGTGCGCAGTAGAGATCCATGACGGAAAGGTCAAAGGAATACGGTGCCTGGTTGAGGAATACGCCATTATCCATTCCAGAAAGCTCACTGCACCAGTCCAGATAGTTGGAAAGTGCTCCGGCGCTGATCTGCACACCCTTCGGTTTTCCCGTGCTGCCTGAGGTGAAGATGATGTACTGCACGTCTTCCGGACGGTCCTGGTATTTTTCATCGATTTCGCTGATGGATTCCCCATGGAAGCTGCCAGAACAAATCGCTTCAAGGTCTGATGATACGATAACCTCCGCATTCAGCCTGCGGGCAGCCGGAGTTTCTGCAGCTTTCGGATTACCGGCGTCTGTCTCATTACCGGCGCCCGATGCTTTTCCGTTTTCAGATGCATCTTCCGCTGCTGCAGGAAGATCTCTGCAGGCCAGGAGAACCCGGCTCTCCGTGACATTGGCAATGTCGTAAATCCGGCTTGCCGGCATGTTCATATCCAGCGGACAGTAGGGTCTGCCGGAACGCGCCGCGGCGAGAAAGCAGACCAGCATCATCGGTTCTTTATGTCCAAAAATTGGAATCGGTGAATGGTCATCTTTCAGCTGGTTCTGCAGCCACTGGGCAAGTCTTCCCGATTTCTCCCAGAGTCCGCCGTAGGTTAAGGTCCCGAAACGGGAGCGGAATACCTGTCGTTCGGGATGCTTTTCCGCTGTGCGGCGGATTGTATCTAAAACATTCATTCTGCACCTCCTTGAAGGGAAATGATATATAATCTGATATCATGTATTGAGTGTCTTCCTCAATGGTTCTTCTATAATGTATCAAACAAAGATTAAATGTTTCTTAAATAACTATTATTTAAACCTGAAATGTGGACCAGGCTTATGAAGAATATGGGGGAAAATTGTGGAAAGTGATGGTTATGTGGCAGTGTATGCTGGGGGCGATGACTGGGGAGAGGAAGGGGAAGCGGCTGGTGTGGTGGAGAAGCTGGTGGCCTGGCGTGGAAGTGTGCGGTTTGTATGGATGTGGCGGGGGGAGATACGGGGCTGTGGGTGATCTGATGGAGGGGAAAGTGAGAGATTTGGTGGTCTGATGAGAGCGTGCGGTTTGTGTGAGTGCAGCGGTGGGAGACAGAGACTGCTCCCTGCGCGGTGCTGTTGTTTTGAAATGCAGTTTTTCCGTTGTCGGCTGTTTTCTGCTCTGGTTTGCAATAGTCAGAACTTAGGGAAAGATGGTTTCCAGAGAAATATGCGTATACAGTGTATTGTCTTTGATTTAATACGCTGCAGGGCTATAAGTATAGTTGTAAAAAAATCGGACGGATTTCCGACCGTGGCTGGCTGAAAATGTCGGAAATCCGCCCCTTTTGACCGCCCATCCGAAGAATAGTTTTACCTTTCAGATGGGCGGATAATCGGGAGTATATCCGAATCATCAAGTGATGAGAAGTTCGGATATATCTCCTGTTGGAAAAGATATCCGAATTCAGTGGTATACGGCAGGGAAATCCAGTGCAGTGTGCCATGTTGTTGAGAACGGAATGGATTGAAATGGAAGAAAATGTAAGTGAGTCGAATAAGGAGGTTTGAAATTCCAGAAATTGTAGTGATGTGTACGAACAATAGTACAATCTGCAGGGGCAGACTTCGGATGAACTGCTTTTTTCTTGTTCATCCGAACCGCAATAATTGATTTCGGATCAGTATAAAAATGATGTGATTTTCCGAAAGACGAAAGCTGAAAGCCGGTGCCCGGATTGCAATTCTGAAGAGTATGGGAAAGAAAGAGATAATTGACGTATGCTGTGTACACAGAACCCACCTTACATGACGCGTCGCTTGCCAATCGCGCTTCGCATATATTGGTTAATAAAAAGGCCGCAGCTTGCAGCGCATCGACTTTCGCTGCCGCTCGGTCTCAGCGGCAGATCTGGCAGGGGACCT
>JBJFHK010000261.1:0-5894 GCA_051893535.1 Eubacterium sp.
TCTGGTCGATCTCTTCTGCCAGCTCATAGGTGTAAATGCAGGCGCTCGGGCAGGTGTCCGCACCCTGGCAGGCGGTTGTTGTACGGACACGCGGGCCGCAGACGGACGGCTCCACGTTATACTTTGCCAGCTCTTTCTTTACTTCCTCAATATCTTCAAGCTTCATATACGGGATTTCCAGCGACTGACGCGCCGTCAGATGCACATAGCCCTTGCCGTATTTTTCCGCGACCTTAGAAACACCAATGAGCTGTTCCTCCGTCATCTTTCCGCCGATTACATGAATTCTCAGCGCAAACCGGTTCTTCTGCTTCTGGCGCATCCATCCGCCTTTTTTCAATGCTGCATAATCTGTTGCCATATTCGGTTCCTTTCTCTTCTTCCGTGACAAAAAGCAGACGGCCAGGGGGATCAGCCCTCGACGATCTGCAAATCTTCCTTTGTCGATACCTTATCCTCAACATGAAAGGAATTCAGCACCGGATGATCGTCATCCATCAGGGATAATATTAAATAACTTGCTCTGCTGTCAAATGCCAGGCGGATATCTTCCTGTGATGACCGGGACGGGCTTTCCGGATGGGAATGCCAGTTTCCCAGTGGTTTCAGACCGTTTTCTCTCATATCCTTTACGGCCTTCAGCTGCTCCTTCGGGTCCAGGGAGAAATGCTCATTACTGTGATCCAAATTGGTCAGAAGATAAACCTTCTGAATCTCTCTGCTGCCGTCCTCATGGTCGATTCCTCCGATCAGGCCGCAGGCCTCATCCGGCTTTTCTTTTCTGGCATGTTCCAGTATTTTCTCATAATCGCTTTTTCTTAACGTGATTTTCATTTCACTCCTGCCTCTTTTAATTCTGGCCCGGCTTCCACTCGCAGGCCGGCTGTTCGTAGTCAATCAGTTTGGTAATCGTCGGATGATCGGAGCATACGGCGCATCCGTCTCCCCGCGGTGGAAGATTAATCGTATGGAATTTCATGGTCAGTCCGTCGAAAGTCAGAAGTTTTCCGACCAGAAGGTCTCCCGCTCCGGTCAGGTATTTAACGGCTTCCAGAGCCTGCAGAGAGCCGATGGTTCCGGCCATCGCGCCGATGACTCCGGCGGACTTGCAGGTCGGAATCGCGTCCTTCGGCGGCATGGTCTTGAATACGCAGCGGTAGCACGGTCCCTCGTGCGGAATGACGGTCATCAGCTGACCGCTGAAACGCAGAATTCCGGCGTGAGAGAAAGGCTTATTGGCCATGACGCAGGCATCATTGATCAGGAATTTCGCCGGGAAATTGTCGGTTCCGTCCAAGATAAAGTCGTAATCTTTAATAATATCCAGGATGTTGCTGCTGTCCAGGAACTGATGGTAGGTGACGACCTCTACGTCCGGATTGATCGCACGCATGGTCTCCGCCGCCGATTCAACCTTTGGCCGGCCGACATCTGCCGTAGTGTGGATGACCTGACGCTGAAGATTGGAAAGGTCTACGACATCCGCGTCCGCGATTCCGATCTTTCCAACACCTGCCGCAGCCAGATACAGGGCTGCCGGAGAACCCAGTCCGCCGGCTCCGATAATCAGGACACTGCCGTTCAGAAGCTTTTTCTGGCCCTTGACGCCGATTTCCTTTAAGATAATATGTCTGGAATAACGCTCCAGCTGATCATTGGTGAATCCCATTATCTTCCACCTCCCATGAAGTACAGGAACTCGACGACATCGCCGTCGTGCAGCTGCTGTGTGCTGAAATCTGCGCTCTTCGCGAACTCTTCGTTGACGGACACGCTGACATATTCCGGTGTCTCGACCTTTTCCTGGGCGATGAGCTCGGAAATCGTGATTCCGTCTTTAACTTCCTTCTGATCTCCTGAAACTGTGATCTTCATGATTTTCCTCCTGAACCTTATGTTTCTCTATTTCTATATTGAATCCTTGTTATCTTTTACTGATCCGCCTGTTTTACGGCCTGGGTGAAATCTTCAATCAGGTCTTCCGGATTTTCGATTCCCACACTGACCCGCACCGTGTCTTCAAAAACACCGGCGGCTTCTTTCTGTTCTTCTGTATTATGAATAAATATCGTGGATGACGGATGGATGGCCAGCGTTCTGACATCGCCGATATTGCTGGCGATCACCACGCAGTTCAGCGCATCCAGAATGCGGAAAGCCTTTTCTTTTGATCCTGCCCGGAAAGTCAGGATGCCCCCGCCTTTTCCGCGGAACTGTCTTTCCACAATGTCTCTGCAGGGATGGTCCGCAAAGCCCGGATAACAGACCCGCGAAATTCCCGGAAGTTTCTGCAGCGCCTCCGCAAGTTTCTGCGCGTTGCTGCAGATTCTCTCCATCCTCAGCCCCAGCGTTTCCATGCCGACAATATTCATGTAGGCATTCACCGGCGCCAGACAGCAGCCAAGATTTTCCCCCAGATCCGTCCGGATCCGAAGCAGATAGGCCATCGGGCCGTATCTCTTAAAGGGCGCCAGCGCCGGATAGCGTTTTTCATCCCAGCGGAAATGGCTGCTGTCCACAATTACCCCGCTGATGGAATTTCCCCCGCCATTGATATATTTAGAGGAAGAATGAACGACAATGTCGGCACCGAGTGAAATCGGCTGTACCAGATACGGCGTCGCTGTAGTGTTATCCACAATCAACGGAAGGCCATGCGCGTGGGCCGTTTCCGCAACGACCTGAATATCCATGACATCCAGCCCCGGATTTCCAATTACTTCTCCGTAAACAGCCCGTGTTTTCTCATTAATCAGCGGCTCGATACTTTCCGGTGTCAGTTCCTTTACAAATCTGGTCCTGATCCCGAAATTCTTAAAATCATCGAACAGGCCGATCGTTCCTCCGTACAGGCCGCTGCAGGCGATAATCTCATCTCCGCTGCTCAGCATATTCAGAAGCGACAGCGCCACCGCCGACATTCCGGAAGAACAGGCCGCCGCTCCGCCGCCGCCTTCCAGCTCATTGATCCGCTGTTCAAAGGCGGCAACCGTCGGATTTCCGACCCGGGTATAGGCGTAGCCCATGGCCTTGTGCGAAAACACCGCCGCGTGCTTTTCCGCACTCTCATACTGAAAAGCGCTGACCTGGCTGACCGGCGGAAGCGTCGCGCCATCCGCGTACGGCTTTACCGATTTCCCGTGCAGAAGTTTCGTATCAAAATCCATGCTTCCTCCTTTCTCCTTACTTTCTGTCTCTGAAGCAATACCATCTTACCACTGCATCTGTATACATGGTTATATGAACTCCCGATGTCTTGTTATAACCCGGAATTATAACTAAGCGTCCTGGTAGTGCTCCAGCTTATCAAGATAAATCTCACCCAGCCGGGACAGCTTGGCGCCCTTATGCCGCAAGTATCCGATCGTCATCTTCTCCGACTCCTTCAGCGGAATCGCCGCATAATCTGTACCATTCAGCTCCTCACTGATGATGCCCGAGCATAGAGTATAGGCATTCAGCCCCACCATCAGATTCAGCATGGTCGCCCGGTCATCGCCCTTGATCAGCTTCTTATACTCATAAGTACTCTTCATTTCCTCCGCCAGATAGAAGGAAGAGTGGCTGCCCTGCTCAAAGGCCAGGCACGGATACTCCTGCAGATCCTCCATCGACAAAATCTTCCGCCCGGCAAGGGGATGTCCTTTCCACAGATACACGTAGGTATCGCAGTCCAGAAGCGGCTCAAAGGCCAGATTATTCTCCCGGAACATCTGCTTCAGCACCGCCTCGTTAAAATCCGAAAGGTAGAGAATCCCGATCTCACTCTTGAAATCGTGGACATTGCGGATCACCTGATAGGTCGTCGTCTCATGAACCGCAAACTCATACTCCGCCATGCCGACCTCCTTCACCAGCTCCACAAAGGCCTTGACCGCAAAACTGTAATGCTGGCAGGAAACGGAAAACTTCTCCTTGCTGTCCTGCTCCAGATACCGCTTCTCCAGAAGCGCATACTGCTCCACCACCTGGCGCGCATAGCCCAGAAACTCTTCCCCGTCCGGCGTCACCTTGATGCCCCGGTTCGACCGCAGAAAAATCGTAATCCCCGCTTCTTCCTCGATCTCCCGGACCACCGCCGAAAGATTCGGCTGCGAAACATAAAGCTGCTTCGCCGCCTCATTCATCGAGCCAACATCCGCAATCGTAATAATCTGCCTCAGCTGCTGCAGCGTCATCCGCAATCCCTCCCTTCCTTATAAACCCGGTAAACCGTAGTGATTATACATACTTTCCTAGTAGGTAATTAACTATTAGGGTTAGATTACTACACTCCCGGAGAAAATTCAACCGTAAATCCCATTTTCCGAGAGAAAAAGTTGTTTTTGCGATATTTCCAGTTTGCGGATATGCAGATGACTTGATTCGGGGTGACGAGCTGACGGATGACGGGGTTTCGGGTTACGGGCTGACAGGTGCCAGGTTGACAGACTCCGGATTTCTGGATACGGGCTGACGGAAGGCCGGGTACAGGGTAACGGGTTGCTGGGTGCCAGGTTTCAGATGACGGGTTGAAAGATAACGGGCTATAAGGGTAACGAGCTGTAAAGTGACGGGGGTTCAAATACGAGTTAACGGATGACGGGTTTCGGGTAACGGGCTGACAGGTGATGGGTTTCAGGTTACGAATTGTAGAGGAAACGAATCGCACAATGACTGGGTTTCCAGAGACCGGGCTGACGAGTAACGGGCCATGGGGATATCAGACTGACGGGTAACCATGTTTCAGATAACTGGATGACGGGTGCCGGGCTGACAGGTGATGGGTTTCAGGTTACGAATTGTAGAGGAAACGAATCGCACAATGACTGGGTTTCCAGAGACCGGGCTGACGAGTAACGGGCCATGGGGATATCAGACTGACGGGTAACCATGTTTCAGATAACTGGATGACGGGTGCCGGGTGTAAAGTAACGGCTTGACGGATAACGGGTCTCTAAGGTAACGGATTGACGAGTAATGAGTGTTCAGAATACAAGGTTGACAGGTAATGTGATTCCCGATGACAGATTGACGAATCCCGGGTTATAGGACAACGGATTGATGGATGAGCGGATTTCAGATCACGGGTTGACGGGTGACAGGATAACCGGAAGAATGTGGATGACTCAGGTATACTGTATAATAATCATGTTCATCAAATTGAGCCTGTCGGGAAGAGAATACAATCTGCACAGTTTCCCGACTTTCATTTTTCCCGGTCGGGAAACTGGTCCGCTCACCCAGAAATCCCGACCAGATGTGTGAAGAGATGTAAACGCAAGGATACAGTCTGACCGTACTCATCCAAATTGTTCATTTCATCAAACATTTTGCCCACCTGTTTTCGGAGAAACGCCCCTTTTCTATGCTGACCCGAAATCAATTGTGCACAGTTCGGATTTACGTGAAAAAGTGGCGTTTTCCCGAACCCCGCCTCCCATATTGTACAATTGTTTATACATTACGCACAATTCACGATGTCTATTTCCACTGTCCGGCGTGATGCGTTACATTATCTTCCATTTTTCTCGGCACAGCGCCCAGTTCTGCCTGATTTTCTGAATTGTGCGCAATTTAAATCGGGAATTGGGCGGAATAATGATGTTTATCCGAACTCTCATGCCTTAAAAAGTTCGGATAAACTTCCAATTTTCTCGTTTATCCGAGAGGTAAAAATAATCTTCGGATGAACGGATAAAAAGGGCATATTCCCGAACTTTCGACAGTCTGCTGTCGGAAATCTGGCCAATTTTTGTTACATCTGCTGCACACTGCGATGATCACATGTTCCTTCGGGCCTAAAGCATGCAGTATACAGTATACCTCAGCTATCTTTTCCCTCTCCACCACGGTCTCCCAGCTCGTTTTCTGAAAAGGAGAAAAACCGACTACACTTCTGCAGGCTGCTATCT
>JBJFHK010000262.1:0-5817 GCA_051893535.1 Eubacterium sp.
TAATGCCAAGAAATATCGAATTGTTAGAACCGAAAGTGCAATAACTTGCACTTTTTCATTGAGATGTAGGAGCATGATTGCTATACTGATTGCTATACTGTTCATATCGGCAATTTGATGTTGAATATCCATATTTCGTGACTCTCACTATGCAAAAAGCTAGAAGAGGAAATGACCATGAGCGTCAGTTATAACAAACTTTGGAAGCTGTTAATTGACAAGGGAATGAAAAAGAAGGATCTGAGAGACGGGGTTGAGATGAGCTCCAATACCCTTGCCAAGCTGGGGAGAAATGAGTATGTGGCATTGGATGTTCTGGTACGCACCTGTGAGTATCTCCATTGTGACATTGGGGACATCATGGAGGTGATACCAGATAAGAAAGATAACCAGGGGTGATCTGCGGCAATGAGTAAGCTTGAAGAAATTACTGCCGGCAGTTCTGTCAGGGGAATTGTTGGAAATGAACCCGTCACGATTATCGCTGTGCAGTGGTATGGCACGAATGTGATGGAGATTACTTATAAAAATGCAGCTGGCGTTCCAGGGACGCAGCTTCTATACCGTGAAAGCGAGCCCGGTATAGAAGTACTCTCAAAGCATTTGCCGTGGAGCTTCGATGCAGACGCTGATCAGATGAAACTTGCGTCGGAAGCGTACCGAATCAGCCTGGCGCACCTGTTTGATCCGTACCTTGCAGTGCACACGTCCGCTGTTGAACCATTGCCGCATCAGATTTCTGCTGTGTATCAGGAAATGCTGCCGCGCGTTCCGCTTCGCTATGTGCTGGCAGATGACCCTGGGGCAGGCAAGACCATTATGACCGGTCTTTATATCAAAGAACTGATGGCCCGAGGGGATTTGAAGCGCTGCCTGATTGTTTCACCAGGAAGCCTGGTGGAGCAGTGGCAGGATGAACTGTATTCCAAGTTCAACATCAAATTCGATATTCTGACAAACGACAGAATGGAGTCGGCAGTCAGCGGGAATATCTTTACGGAGGTAGATCTGTGCATCTGCCGTTTGGATAAGCTGGCGCGAGGCGAGGATCTTCAGAATAAGCTGAAAGTATCGGAGTGGGATCTGATCGTCGTCGATGAGGCACATAAGATGTCCGCGACCGTTTTTGGCGGGGAAGTGAAATATACCAAGCGATTTTTGCTGGGCAGACTTCTTTCGACGATCACGAGAAATTATCTTCTTCTTACGGCGACACCGCATGATGGCAAGGAAGAGGACTTTCAATTGTTCCTTTCTCTAATCGATCCGGATCGTTTTGAAGGTGTACATCACACGTCCCAGCATGCTGTGGATGTCAGTGATGTCATGCGCCGTCTGGTCAAGGAAGAGCTCTTGAAATTTGATGGTACACCTCTGTTCCCGGAACGTAGAGCGTACACAGTGAATTATGATCTTTCACCGCAGGAGGCAAAACTATATCAGGCGGTTACAGAATATGTGCAGGAGGAGTTTAACCGGGCTGACAAATTAAACAGTGATCGGAAGGCTACGGTCGGATTTGCATTAACAATTCTGCAGAGAAGACTGGCGTCCTCGCCGGAGGCAATCTATCAGTCCTTAAAGCGCAGACGTGAACGTCTGGAAAATCGACTTGCCGAGGAACGCCTCGGGAAACGTGCCGAAGAATACCAAAATCCAGACTGGGACGCAGAGACGGATGATGACGATCTGCCCCCGGAAGAACAGGAGCAGGTGGAAGAACAGGTCGTTGATCATGCTTCTGCTGCTGCGACAATCGCAGAACTGGAAGCAGAAATCAAGACACTGAAGCGTCTGGAGAGCATGGCGAACGATGTCCGTGTCAGTGGAGTGGACCGTAAATGGGATGAGCTTTCTAAACTACTGCAGGACAATGCATTTATGTATGGGAAAGATGGTCAGCGGGAGAAGCTGATTATTTTTACCGAGCACAAGGATACTTTGAATTACCTTGCTGGGAAGATTCGCTCTCTCCTTGGGGACAATGATGCTGTGGTGACGATCCATGGCGGAATGCTCCGAAATGAGCGAAAGAAGGTTGAGGAACTGTTCAAGCAGGACGTCGGTGTCCGTATCCTGATTGCTACCGATGCCGCTGGAGAAGGTATCAATCTGCAGCGGGCGCACCTGATGATCAATTATGATCTGCCATGGAACCCGAACAGACTGGAACAGCGATTTGGTCGAATCCATCGTATCGGACAGACCGAGGTATGTCATCTTTGGAACCTTGTAGCCTCGGAAACAAGAGAAGGCTATGTATTCCAGAGGCTCCTTTCAAAACTGGAAGAGGAGCGGGAAGCACTTGGTGGTAAGGTATTTGACATTCTCGGAAAGATGACGTTCAATAACAAGCCACTTCGAGATCTCTTGATTGAGGCGGTTCGCTATGGTAATGATCCGGAAGTTCGCGCAAGACTGAACCAGGTTGTTGATAAAGCCATGGATCCCGAGGTGTTTCGGAAGCTGATCAAAGAGAATGCCCTGACGGATGATGTCATGGACGTTCACACTGTCAATGCCATCAAGGAGGATATGGAACGGATTGAAGCGCATAAGCTTCAGCCGCATTTTATCGAAGCTTTCTTTCTGGAAGCGTTTAAGAAATTAGGTGGACGAATCCAGCCTAGAGAGAAGGGACGGTATGAAATTACCTTTGTCCCATATGAAATACGAAATCGTGATATGCAGATCGGATATGGGCAGCCTGTTCTCAAACGATACGAGAGAGTTTGCTTTGATAAGGAATACTGCACGATTCCTGGTAAACCGCAGGCGGATTTACTCTGCCCGGGACATCCGCTTCTTGAGGCGGTGATCGATATCATTCGCGAGAAGAATGTCGACGTTATGAAGCGTGGTGCAGTATTTGTTGACGATAATGATTATGGCAAAGACGCCCGCCTCCTTTTTTACATTGAGGATGCTGTTCAGGATGGGGTCACAACAAAAGACGGAAATCGTCGGACGATATCCAAGCACATTCACTTTGTGGAGCTAAAAGAAGATGGTACAGCTTCCAATGCAGGATATGCGCCGTATCTGGATTATCGCGCTGCGAGTCAGGAGGAGTACTCGGCCATCCATAACTGGATGCAGACGCAGGACTGGCTGATGAATGGCGTGGAGGATAAGGCAAAAGGATACGCCATCGAGCACTTGATTCCGCAACACTTTGCAGAAGTGAAGAAACGTAAGGAAGCCATGCTCGACAAAACGGAAAAAGCAGTGAAGGAACGTTTGACTGCCGAAATCCAGTATTGGGATTATCGGGCGGGGGAACTTGCTCAAAAGGAAGCTGCTGGAAAATCAAATGCAAAGCTTAATTCGAAGCTTGCGGCCAGGAGAGCTGACGATCTCACGAATAGATTGCAGAGCAGGCTGGCAGAAATTGAAAAGGAACGCAGAATTTCGCCCATGCCGCCTATTATCACCGGCGGGGCATTGGTCATTCCGAAAGGATTGGTTCATAAGCTTACAGCAGGAGATGAAACGGATCCATTTGGACAGGGCGACCGCCAAAGCGTTGAATATGCGGCAATGAATGCAGTCATGCATATCGAACATGACCTGGGATACCGTCCCAAAGATGTGAGCGCGGAAAAATGCGGATATGATGTGGAATCCTTTATTCCGGATGCCATGCGGAAGAGAGTCAACGCCTATGCACTCCGATTCATTGAGGTGAAAGGCAGGCGGAAAGGCGCAACAACCGTAACAGTCAGCAAGAATGAAATTTTGACGGCACTCAACAGACCAGAGGAATTTATCCTGGCTATCGTTGAGGTTGACGGAGAGAAAACACACACAATTTATTTGAAACATCCATTTAAGAATGCTTTGGATTTTCCAGTAACCAGTGTGAATTACGATATACAGGATCTTATCAGGGAGTCTGAGGTTCTATATCAGAAGTGAGGAGATTATGGCAACGAAGAAGCTGATCGAAGTGGCTTTGCCGCTGGACAAAATAAATGAAGCAGCTGTTAGAGAAAAGTCAATTAGGCATGGACATCCATCTTCACTTCATTTGTGGTGGGCTAGACGTCCTCTTGCGGCTACGCGTGCAGTTATTTGGTCAAGCCTTGTGGATGACCCATCATCGCATCCAGAGCTATATCCAACAGAAAATGATCAGAAAATTGAAAGAGAAAGACTATTCTCTATTCTTGAAGAGCTTGTCGTGTGGGAGAATTCTGATAATGAGGAAGTTTTAGAGAAGGCAAAAAAGGAAATTCTTAAATACAATGCTAATGAATTTCCTACTTTGATTGATCCTTTCGCTGGCGGTGGAGCTATTCCCCTTGAGGCCCAGAGACTTGGACTCAAGTCAATTGCACATGATCTTAATCCGGTTGCAGTCATGATTAATAAAGCGATGATAGAAATTCCTCCACGTTTTGCTGGCTTGGCGCCAGTAAATCCTGATTCGAGAATTTCTCACATTAAACATGGGTGGGTGAGAGCGCAAGGACTAGCCGAGGATGTTAGGTACTATGGAGAGTGGATGAGTAAAGAAGCTTTCAAACAAATCGGCTACTTATATCCGAAGGTAAAAGTTCCTAGAGAACAAGGTGGGGGTACAGCAACCGTTATCGCATGGATATGGGCGCGAACGGCCAAATGCTCTAATCCAGTTTGTGCTTGTTCTATGCCATTGGCGAGTAAATTCGTTTTATCAAGAAAGAAGAATAAAGAGGCATGGATCGAACCAAAATGGAACGGAGAAAAATTCGATTTTTTAATTCACAAAGGAAAATGCCCGGTTGAAAAAGAAACATTAAAACAAGGAAAGGGGGCAAATTTCAAATGCCCTTTGTGTGGAGCTATTTCTACGGATGAATATATAAAGCAACAAGGGAAAGAACATAAAATAGGAAGCGTGTTAATGGCTGTTGTCGCCGAAGGAAGACACGGACGTCTTTATATTTCACCTTCGGTTGAGCAAGAAGCGGCGGCAAAAGTTGAAAAACCTGAAAACTGCCCCGAAGGAAAAATACCTAATAATCCTAGATGGTTTAGCCCGCCTGCTTTCGGAATGACATCATACAAAGAACTGTTTACTAATAGACAATTAACAGCATTAACTACGTTTAGTAGACTTGCTCTTGAAGTAAGAACAAAAGTAGAAAAAGATGCTATTGATGCTGGATTTACCAATGATCACATTGCCTTGTCAGATAATGGAAGTGGGGCACGAGCATATGGAGAAGCTATAAGTATTTATTTGGAATTTATTGTAGAACAATTAACAAATCATTGCTCTACCTTATGCGGTTGGCATGCAAACAATGAGCAACTGATGAATACCTTTGGAAGGCAAGCACTGCCTATGGTATGGGATTATGCAGAGGTTAATGTGTTTAGCAATTCTACAGGTAGCTTTCGCAATTTACTAGAACGGCAAACAGAGGGACTGGAGTCATTAGGCTTTGGAACTGTTGGGGAGGCAGAACAATATGATGCTCAAAGCGACTGTGGCATCAGAAATGTAATGGTATCTACGGATCCGCCATACTACGATAATATTGGATATGCAGATTTATCTGATTATTTTTATGTGTGGATGCGGTTGAATTTAAAGCATTATTATCCCAAATTATTTGAAACGCTTTTGGTGCCTAAATCTGAAGAGTTAGTTGCGACGCCATATCATTTTGAAGGAAACGCACAAAGAGCAAAAACTTTTTTTGAAAAAGGAATGCTTTCAACTTGCAAGCAGATATATAAGTATTCGGTTAATAATATACCTGTGACAATTTATTATGCATATAAACAAAATGATGCTACAGATAATAATGGTAATGCATCTACAGG
>JBJFHK010000263.1:0-5787 GCA_051893535.1 Eubacterium sp.
GCGCGGATGACTTTCAGGGCCGCGGTGACCTGGCCGCGGCCGCCGTCCATGAGGATGATGTCCGGCAGGGTCTGAAAACCGTGGCTGCCTTTCTGGGCGCGGCGGAAACGGCGGTAGAGGACTTCCTGCAGGCTGCCGTAATCGTCGGCGCCCTCGATGGTACGGATTTTAAAGCGGCGGTAGTCTTTTTTTACCGGCTCGAGACCTTCGAACACAACCATGGCGCCGACGGAATCCACGCCGTTGGTGTTGGAAATATCGTAAGATTCGACGCGGTACGGCTTGCCGCTGCGCCCCTCTTCACGGGTGAATCCGCCGGCCTGCATGACTTTCTGCATCTCATCGTACACCAGGCGCTCCCGCTCATGGCGGCTTGATGCCCGGTCTTCGATGGTCTTTGTCATTTCATTGATGTCGCGGCGTGTCAGATCCATCAGTGCCCTCTTGCTTCCTCTTTTTGGCACAAGAATATGGACCTTCTTCCGGTCGCGGCTTAAGAACTCCTCCAGCAGTTCCTTCTCATCCGGCTCCTCTTCCACCAGAATTTCCGGCGGAACGGTGGCCCACTGGCTGTAATACTGCTTGATGAAGGCAGAAACCATGTTCTTCCGTGAATCACTCTCATCGGCCTGAATCTGGAAGGTCTCGCGCCCGCTGAGTTTGCCGGAGCGCACCGGAAACAGCACGACGAAGGCATGGTCTGCGTCCTTCAGCGCGTAAACAATATCGAAGTCCTGGTCGTTGATCATGGTGACACGCTGGGTTTCTTTCAGCGCCTTCACCGCCAGAAGATCGTCTCTCCACTTGGCAGCCTCTTCATAGCGCATATCTTCAGAAGCCTCCCGCATCCGGCGGTCCAGCTCCTGCACCAGCGGCTTGTCCTTACCTGACAGAAAGTCGATAATCTGCTGAACCGACTCCAGATAGGCTTTCCGGTCTACCTGCCCCGTGCACACACCCCGGCAGGCCTGAATGTGATAGTTCAGGCAGGGCCGGTGACCATCCGGAAATTCTACAGCACTGCAGCGCTTCAGCGAATACATCCTCTGCAGAAGCTCCACGATCTGATTCACCGCTCCCGCGTCACTGTAAGGTCCGAAGTACTTGTTTCCGTCCTTCAGCAGCCTTCTCGTCTTCAGAACCCGTGGATAGGGCTCTGTAACCGTCACTTCAATGTAAGGATAGGTTTTGTCGTCGCGGAGCAGCACGTTGTATTTCGGCATGTATTTCTTAATCAGGTTGCACTCCAGAATCAGCGCTTCCTTCTCACTGCCGCAGGTGATGTACTCAAATTCGCTGATATGCTGCACCAGTGCCTTGACCTTGGGACTGCTGTTCTGATAGGACGACTGAAAGTACTGCCGCACACGGTTTTTCAGCGAGATCGCCTTTCCGACGTAAATCACCCTGCCCAGCCTATCCTTATGCAGATATACTCCCGGGCAGTCCGGCAGTTTCTTCAGATTTTCTTCAATATCAAACATAGTCCTCCTCAGCTCTGGACAAAACGCAGCCGCCCAAGGACGCAGTGCCTTAAAACCACCAGCCGCGCTCGTCCTTTTCCTTTTCTTCCAGCAGCTTTCTTCTCGCTGCCCTCTCGATTTTTCTCTGCCGCTCGCGTTTTCTGCGCTTTCTGGCCTTCGCCCTTGCGACAGCAATCCCGATTCCGCAGATGCATAAAATGATCAGAATCACGCTGATCACAACGGTTGCAAAATTGGAAATTCCGAATTTCGACGGGAACCATCCCGTTCCTGTTCCCTCTGATACCACCAGCGGAATACTGTTAACCAGCTCCCCGTTGACATAAATTTTATAGCTTCCGACCTCCTGACCGGCCTTGATCGGTGCTTTCAGACCCTGGTCGATTTCCGCCTTTCCTTTGATCAGCTTTTTGGAACCTTCTTTTGGAAGATAGGCATATCCGTTTTCTGCGGTATAGACTTTCAGGCTTGTCTTTGCTCCGCCGTTGACATGGACTTTTCCGACATTTTTTCCGGCCTTAATCGCGCATATTCCCTTGACCTTTTTCTTTGCGTAGTCGATCAGTTTATTTACATCGGAAGTCCGGGACAGTTCTGTGTCATTGAGAACGACAATGCAGAGTTCCAGGCCGTTCTGGTTATAGACGGCGGCAATGCTGCAGCCTTTTCCCTTCCAGTTTCCGGTTTTTCCCGCGACAATTCCGCTGGAGGACCGTCTCACGAGACTGCAGTGATTGATAAAGGTTCTGCCCTTGCTTTTATTGGTAGCCGTCATGTGGTAACGTTTGGTTCCGGCGATTTTCCGCACCGTATCATTGGCCAGGGCAACGCGGGCGATTTTCATAAAGTCAGATGCCGTTGTGTAATTATTTTTGCTGGAGATTCCATTTGGATTAGAAAAATGGGTGTGGCTGCAGCCGATATTCTTCGCGGTCTGGTTCATCAGATCGAGAAATTCCTTCATATTTCCGCTTCCGCAGGCTGCCTCGCCCAGAGCATAGGCCGCGTCGTTTCCCGAATTCAGCAGAGCGCCGTACAGAAGCTCTTCCACCGTGACGACTTCTCCCTTTTTCAGGTGGATCGTGCTGTCTCCCTGAGATGCAGCGGCCTTTGACACCGTAACCTTCTTATCCAGCGGGCATTTCTGAACCACCAGCAGAGCGGTCATCAGTTTGGTGATGCTGTAGGGATACTCTTTTTTATCGACATTCTTCGCATAGATGGTCTGTCCGGTGTTTTCGCAGTATACCATGGCGCTGTCCGCCGTCAGTCCCAGCGGGTCCGATGTCGTCGCAGCTGTTTTTTTCAGTCTGAGATTCAGCATGTCTGAATCCGCCCCCTTCATTTCTGTTGTGCTTACTGCAGCCTCTGCAGAAGAGCTCTGCTTCAGATTCTCTGCTCCGCCTGTTTTCCCTGCGGCAAAAACTTCCCCGCCGGCGGAGAAAATCTGAACAGCCAGCATGATCACCAGCACCATAACGGCTGTCTTCCCTGCGATTTTTCCTTTGTCCCTGACCTTCTGCTTCATCGAGTTTCCCTGATATTCCCTTGCTCATGTACTTTTTGTCAATACAAAAAAATTAAGGGCTGGAACAGATCCAGCCCTGATCGTGCGTCATTTCCGCAAAACGCTTTACTTCTGCGTATGCTCTTTCTCAAACTTCTTCATGTAGGCAATCAGCTTGTCCACGCCCTCTTCCGGCATTGCGTTGTAAATGCTTGCGCGGATGCCTCCGATGCTGCGATGGCCCTTCAGATTAATCATGCCCTGCTCTTTAGCGCCCGCAACGAACTCCGCGTCCAGTTCCTTGCTGCCGGTTACAAATACCACGTTCATCAGTGAACGATCCTCCGCTGCGACCGGAGCCTTGTAGAAGTCGGTTGAGTCCAGATACGCGTACAGTTTATCTGCTTTCCGGACATTGATTTCATGCATGGCAGAAAGACCGCCCAGCTTCTTCAGATGCTTGAACACCAGGCCGGCGATATAAATGTTATAGCATGGCGGGGTGTTATAGAGAGAATCTTTCTTCGCGTGGGTCTCATAGTTCAGATAGACCGGGCAGTCGTCCGCCGCATATCCAAGCATATCGTCACGGATAATGCAGATGGTGACGCCCGCCGGCGCTACGTTCTTCTGTGCGCCTGCGTAGATCATGGCGAACTTGCTCACGTCGACTTCTTCACTCAGGAAGCAGCTGGACATATCCGCGATCAACGGAATGTCTCCCGTGTCCGGAACGTACGAATAGTGCGATCCATAGATAGTATTATTATAGCATATGTAGACATAATCCGCATCCTCGCGGAAGTCCTCTTTATTCAGCTTCGGAATATAGGTGAAATTGTCCGGCTCGGAAGTTCCCGCAACCCGGATATCGCCGAATTTGCAGGCCTCCTGGTATGCCTTTCTCGCCCAGTTTCCGGTAACGATGTAGTCCGCCTTCTTTGTCTTTCTGAGAAAGTTCATCGGAACCATGGAGAACTGAAGCGTTCCGCCGCCCTGCAGGAATAATACATGGTAATTATCCGGAATGTGCATCAGATCGCGAAGATCCTGCTCGGCTTCCTTGATAATCGCGTCAAACTCCGGAGATCGATGACTCATCTCCATCACTGATTCGCCTGTTCCATGATAATTGAACATGTCCAGTGCTGCCTGCTGGAGAACCTCCAGAGGAAGCATCGACGGACCCGCAGAGAAATTGTAAACTCGATTGTAAGCAGTCATCTGTCTCCTCCTGACCATTAAAAAAGCTGGAATAGCGGGATTTATCTTCCCCGCCGCCGCGGATAGTTCTTCATCCGCTTGTCTTTGTTTTAACGCACATGATTATAACATCTATTTTGCTGTCTGTAAACAAACTTATAAATTTTTTTATTTTTATTACACAAATTATGTTTAACTAATTGTGTAACGGTAATAAATATATCATCAGGTAGTGGGGGACGTATTTTCTTTTGCATGTTTTAAAATCCAAACAGAAAAGAAATTCATAATCCCATAGAAATGATGAATAGCTAATGTATTTTTTATTTTTTTGACTATACGGGCAGACACAGGAAAATCAGGGAGAGCAGCCGCGGCAGATACGGCAGTCCTCTTGCAGAGTGTGTTTTGTCCGCTGCTGATTGGAGGAACAGCACCATGTATAAGATCGCAAAGATGAACAAAATTGCTCCAGCGGGACTGAAGCATTTCACGGACAAGTATGAGTTCACTGACAGCCTGTCCGACGCATCCGGACTGATCCTTCGAAGTCAGCACATTCACGATGAAACATTCGGTGAGAATCTCCTGGCCATCGCGAGAGCCGGCACAGGCGTGAACAATATTCCGCTGGAGCGCTGCGCGGATGAGGGCATCTGTGTATTCAACACGCCGGGCGGAAATTCCAATTCCGTAAAGGAACTGGTTCTGGCGGGGCTTCTGATGGCTTCCCGCAGAATTCCGTCCGCCATCCGCTGGACCGCTGATCTTAAGGATGATCCGGAAATGGCGGCAAAGGTCGAAAAGGGCAAAAATAAATTCAAGGGAAGTGAAATTGCCGGAAAGACCCTGGGCGTCATCGGTCTCGGAGCCGTCGGTTCCCGCATTTCCAACGCCGTAACCGCCCTCGGCATGCATGTCATCGGCTACGATGCCTACCTGTCGCCGCGGACAGCGCTGCACCTGGATCCAACCATCAAACTGGCGCCGGATATCAAGACCGTCATGCGCAAGGCCGATTTTGTCACCATCCATGTACCTGGAAATGATAAAACCAGAAATCTTGTCGGCGAAGAAGAAATCGCTGCCATGAAACCGGGCGCCGTTCTGATGAACTACTCCCGCGCCTTCGTCTGCGATGAAGATGCCGTCATCAAGGCTCTGGACGAGGGCCGGATTTCCCGCTACGTCACCGACTTTGCAACGGAAAAGACCCTGGGCCATGAAGGCGTCATCACTACGCCGCACCTGGGCGCTTCCACAAAAGAAGCGGAAGACAACTGTGCCCTGATGGCCGCCGATGAACTTATGGACTTCATCGAAAACGGAAATGCCGTCCACGCCGTCAACTTCCCGGACGCCGACCTGGGTCCGATGAACGGAGATCTCCGCATCGCCGTCATGACCAAAGGCGTGAAATCTCCGGTCGACACGGTCATCCGTGCCCTGCATAATGTAGAAATCGATGCCGTTGCCGGCGGCGCCAGGGGCGACTACGGCTACGTCCTCGTCTCCACCAAGAAACCGTTCGACTACATTCCAAAGATTCCGGGCTGCATCCGCTGCCGCGTAATTGCGGAGATGGATGACTAG
>JBJFHK010000264.1:0-5733 GCA_051893535.1 Eubacterium sp.
CTCCGCAATCATATCCAGCATATACTGCAGCGTTCCGCTCTGCTCTGCCCGGACTTTCTTTCCCAGCGTAATTCTGCTGAGCTTCAGTCCCTTCAGAATCGTAATCTCCGGGTTGACACTGGTGATTCTCAGCACTCGTCCCTCTCCGTCAATCACAATATACTGATCGCCGTATTTGATGGCCGCCACCTGCTTTCTTTCCTTCACCCGGATGATCAGCGTCGACGGAAGGTGACAGCGGAACTTCACATCCGTAAAGTACGGATTCGCCAGCAGCTTATCCTTCATCTGACTGTATCCCTTCAGCGCGAACAGGCTTACGCCCTTCTGCGCGTCTGCAATATTTATCACCTCACTGTCTGAATAGTAGTGATTTCCCTGTACTTCTATCGTCTTAATGTTAAAGACAGGCGACAAAAGGAACACAACACATCCAAGAACAAGGGCGATAACGATCAGGATATTCAGCAGAATATGTTTTTTCCTGTGCTTTTTCTTTTTTCTCGGCACATCACGGAATCCCAGATCCTCCGGATCCCCCGCTTCCTCTGCAGCTCCGCCGCCTTCCGGGACAGATTCAATATCTTCTTTCCGGTAAACAGCTCCGCTTTTCTCCTGATCCGGAGAGAGCGGACTTCCGTTTTCTTTCCTTCCTGTCTGGCGGTTTTTGAAAAAATTGAGCGCTTCATCCGGAGACGGGGAATCTGTTTTTTTCTCTCCTGTACCCCAGTCAAAGTCTACGTGAACAGAATTCCGGCTTGCTGTGTAGCGGTTTGTCTGCACTCCCGTCTTATTTTTCTGTTCACGATCGTCCATATTCTGCCCTCCCTGAATCTTTCGCCGCGGAAACGGTCTGCAGTGGAAGCAGAAGATCTCTTAAATCAGGCCTGCTGCCTCTGCGTCTATTATCTGGCATCCAGATCACTTCGGATCACCTGGTAGATTCTCTCCGTGGCATTGCTCGGCGCGCATTTCACTGCTGCCTGCTCCATTGCCCGGATTTCTTCCGGATGCTCCTGCAGGTGATAGATCTCCTGCATAACCTTATTCATTGTGAAATCCTTTTCCTCAATCAGGATTGCGCCGCCCTTGTCGGAAACCGACCTGGCATTGAAATACTGATGATTGCCCGGAACATTCGGCGACGGCACCAGAATCGACGCGCGTCCCGTCACACAGGTCTCTGCCACAGAAAGCGCTCCTGCGCGGCTGATGACCAGATCACTGGCTCCCAGGTAATTTTCCATATCATTGATATAATCCATGATGCGGATATTATCCTGTATCTGAATGCCGTCTTCTTTAATGTGATCCTTCACCCAGCCGTAATGCATCGTACCGGTTCCGAACAGCAGAACGATATTCTTCTTTCCGTTCAGCTGTTTCATGACTTCGTACATGACCCTGGTCATCTGATTGGCTCCCTGGCTTCCCGCAAAGGAGAAAATAACGAAATCATCCGGGCTCAGTCCCAGGTTCTTTCTGCAGACCGCCCTGTCTACATTAAAGAAGCGGTCACGCACAGGATTTCCCACAACCGTATGTTTCTGCGGCTCTTTGAAATACTTTGAAGCATCGCCGAATCCCAGGAAAACGCGGTTGACATAGCGCTCCAGGAAGCGGTTCGCAACTCCCGGAAATGCGTTCTGCTCGTGGATGTAAACTTTACATCCATAGCGGTGTCCTGCGTGAATGACCGGAACACAGACAAAACCTCCTGTTCCGACGACCGCGTCCGGCTTGAATTTTTTCATAATCCTGAGCGACTGGTTTGATCCGTGAAGGGTGACCGCGGAAGTTTTAATAATTCCAAGCGGCGTCTTCTCAAACCAGCGCGCAGCGACCAGTTTCATGTCGTATCCGGTTTTCGGCACAATTTCTGTTTCCAGTCCGACGTGGTTTCCAATGTACAGAACCTTTGAACCAGGTTCCTGTTTACAGATTTCATCTGCAATCGCAAGGGCCGGATAGATATGCCCTCCGCTGCCTCCGCCAGTGATGATCAATCTCATTTAAACTGTTTCTCCTTCAACATTCCGACTTATGACTGTGCAGCTCTGCGGCGCACAGCACGTTTATTTCTCTTGCTTTTTCTTTTTGTCCTGCGGACTCCTTCCGGCTCTTCCCGGATGATTTCCCCTCCGCCGGATATCTGACGGGAAATATTCAGGGTAATTCCCATTCCGATCATGAATATCCACAGTGAATTTCCCCCGTAGCTGATAAACGGAAGGGCAACTCCTGTCGGCGGCATCGATGAGGTGACGACGGCCACATTCAGGATAACCTGCACGCCGATCATAATTCCAAATCCGGCCGCAAGGAGCATTCCCATACGGTCCGGTGCTTTCAGGGAAATGATCATGCAGCGCCAGACCAGAAGCAGAAATACACAGAGCAGAACCAGGATCCCGAAGAACCCAAGCTCCTCTCCGATAATGGAAAGGATGAAATCGTTCTGCGGTTCCGGCAGATACAGGTTTTTCTGTATGCTGTGCCCCAGTCCCAGGCCTTTCAGTCCCCCTGTTCCAAGTGCCAGAAGCGACTGGACAACCTGATATCCGTCTCCTTTCGCATCAGCAAAGGGATTCATGAAGCTGGTGATTCGCTTGGCCCAGTAGGCACTGCTTCCGCTCAGAAATTCTCTTGCAGATACGATGAACACTATTCCTCCAGCAGAGATCACTGCTGCAAGCGCAATCCAGAAACGCTTCAGTCCGGCCACAACCATCATGAGAAATACAATGCCCGCCAGTGTCATTGCGGTGGACAGATTCGGCTGCTTGACGATCAGTCCGCAGAAAACTGCCACAACCACTGCCATCGGGAGAACACCTCGCGTGAAGGATTTTATTCTCTCGTTATTTGCAGAATAATATGCCGCAACGTAGACGATAATCGCGCCCTTAGCGATTTCTCCCGGCATGATGCTGACCGGGCCGATGTAAATCCACCTTGTCGCGCCGTTTACATTGGTTCCCAGAGGCGTCAGGACCAGAAGCAGGAGCACCAGACTGCCCAGGAGAACATAAATGGAAAAACGCCGCCAGACATGATAATCCAGTTTGGATAACCCGTACATAAGCGCGAATCCGATAAGTGCCCAGACGGTCTGTTTTCTCAGATATCCGTATGGTGAACCGGTATTATTCAGGGAATAATAGTAACTCGCGCTGAATACCATAACCACGCCAAAAATGACCAGTGCGGTAGTGAGGAAAATCAGGCCGAAATCACTGTCTCCCAGTTTTCTTTTCAGCAGCGGCCGTTTCCTCCATCTTTTCAGCAGTTTCTTTCCCATTAACTCTCAAGTCTCCTTACGCAGTCCTTGAAATGATCGCCTCTCTGCTCATAGTTGTCATACATATCCCAGCTTGCGCAGGCAGGGGAAAGCAGGACGGTGTCACCCGGCTGTGCCATTTCAAATGCCTTCTTTACGCAGTCGTCCATGTCTTTACACTCTGTGAACGCGTCAAATCCGGTTTTCTCTGCGGATTCTCTGATGAAGTGGGCGTCTCTTCCCAGGAGGATGACATGCTTGACTCTGCCCTGGAAATACTTGACGAAATCATCAAAGTTCTGCCCCTTCGCGTCTCCTCCGGCGATCAGGATAATATTCTTTCCGACTGCCTTGATGGCGATTTCTGCGGCATCGGTATTGGTTCCCTTGGAATCGTTGTAATAATCGACACCCTGAATATTTCCGCAGTACTCCAGACGGTGCTCTACGCCGCCGAAGGCGCGGATTGCATCGCCGATGGTCTTCTCATCGATGCCGGCGCAGTAGGAAATTGCGGCTGCTGCCAGGGCGTTCTGGATGTTATGATCACCGATAATCTTCATCTCATCTGCGCCCAGGAAGTCAACGACTGTTCCGTCCTCTTTCTTCAGGACCAGACGGCCGTTCTGAACGAATGCGCCGAACTCCAGCTGCTGTGTGGAACTGAAAGGAACGACTTTTGCCCTGCTCTGCTCCATGAGCTTTCTGCAGACCGGATCATCCATATTGGTAACGAAGTAGTCATTTTCTGTCTGGTTCTCGAAAATTTTCGATTTAGCGGCGATGTAGGCGCCCATCGTATGATGACGGTTCATATGATCCGGGGAAATGTTCAGGATCGCGGAAACAACCGGCTTGAAGTAGCGGGTGGTCTCCAGCTGGAAACTGCTGGCCTCTGTGACCATCCAGTCGTCTTCCTTCGATTTCTCCGAAGCTGCGATAACCGCATTTCCGATGTTCCCCACAACATATGTGGATCGTCCGGCTCTCTTGAAGATCTCTCCGGTCAGGGTTGTTGTCGTAGTCTTTCCGTTTGTTCCTGTGATTGCGATGAAACGTCCCTTTGCGACTCTGTAGGCAATTTCCAGTTCTCCGGTTACCTCTACGCCGGCATTCATTGCCTCCTGAATAAACGGGAGTTCCGGGCTGACGCCAGGGCTTAAAATCAGCATATCAAACTGCGTCATATCCTTCGGAGTTTCGTTCAGGTAGAATTTTACTCCCTGATCCTCAAACATGCTGAGAAGACCGGTGTCAATTTCTTCTCTTTTCTTGGAATCCTGAATGCTGACTTTCGCGTGCAGATGAAGCATGGCCTGCGCTGCCGCAATGCCGGATCTGCCCAGACCGATAATCAGGACATTTTTTCTTGCTATATTTGCTTTGTTCGATAATTCCTCGTTCAACATTGATTCTTCCCCCCTGAGATACGGCAGTCTAGCCGATTCTCATAATTCCATAGGCAATGACACAGCAGATCAGCGCGATTGCCCAGAACATATGAACAACGCTCGTTTCCTTCATTCCGCCAAGCTCAAAGTGATGGTGGATCGGCGACATGCGGAACACACGCTTTCCTCTGGTTTTAAAGGATACGACCTGAATAATTACAGACGCGGATTCCATCACGAATACAAATCCTGCGAAGGGAATCAGAAGTTCGGCCTTGGTCAGCAGGACTGCACCGGTGAGGCCTGCGCCCAGTGCCAGTGATCCGGTATCACCCATGAAGATTTTCGCAGGATGATGGTTGAAGACCAGGAAGCCTCCGCAGGCTCCGGCCATGGCCAGGCAGTAGATCTCTGTCGTCGGCGACAAAAAGTGATGTCCGACAATGACAAAGAACAAGGAGACAATGGCCGTGACTCCTCCGCACAGTCCGTCCAGTCCGTCGGTCAGGTTGACGCTGTTGGTCATGGCAACCATGACAAAAATGACAAACGGGATGTACCAGACGCCGAATGCGACGTCTCTGTTAATGAACGGGATCCAGACATTGGTTCCCTGATCGGTGAATTTCATGATGTAAACACAGAGCAGAATCGAGAACAGGATCTGCAGAGCAAGTTTCTGCCAGGCACGCAGGCCCAGATTGTGCTTTTCCGCAACCTTGATAAAGTCGTCCAGGAAGCCGATCAGTCCGAAGAAAAAGCCGAAGGCCACAACGGCCAGCATGCTCTTCAGGCTGTCCAGTTCCAGTGCGCCGAATACCAGTGATGTGACGATGATGGACGCGTAGATGGCCACGCCTCCCATGGTCGGTGTTCCGGCCTTCTTCTGATGGGATTTCGGTCCCTCTTCACGGATGTACTGTCTCAGCTGTCTTTTCTTCAGGAACGGAATTTCCAGGCCCGTAAACAGTACGGACAGCAGGAATCCCGCTGCGAATACGCATAGATATATGATTGGACGCAGTAAATGCATAATGTTCCCCCTCTGTGTCACGACTTCAT
>JBJFHK010000265.1:0-5648 GCA_051893535.1 Eubacterium sp.
CCACTATGGCCTCAGACCAGAACGAGAGAGGTTGCATCTCGTTTTACAGTTGAGGATGCATCTACAGGATGGGAAACGATGCTAAGTTCAATTATTGAAGCAGGATTCTCTGTTTCAGGAACTTGGCCAATAAGAACAGAACAAACTGCAGCCTTAAAAAGTCATGTTAATTCATTGGCTTCTTCCATTGTTCTTGTTTGCCGAAAAAGGCCAGAAAATGCTCCTCAAATAACGCGCCGAAATCTTATTGCAGAATTGCGGAGAGAATTACGCCCTGCTTTGAAGAGACTTCAGGAAAGTAATATTGCTCCTGTAGATTTGGCTCAGGCGGCGATCGGTCCTGGCATGAGCGTATTCAGCCGTTATCGTCGTGTTTTGGAAGCCGACGGGACACCAATGACTGTCCGCGCGGCACAACAGATTATTAATGAAGAAGTCGACATGTACTTCAATGAGAAGGTCGGGAACATGGATACGGCCAGCCGTTTCTGCGTCGATTTGTATACACAGTCCGCTTACAACGACATCAAATACGGTGAGGCGGAGATCCTGGCCAATGCAAAGGGAACGTCGATTCCAATGATGGTTTCGCATGGCATTTTATATGCCAAGGGTGGCAACGTGCATCTGGTGGAAAGAAAGGACTTACCTGAGAAGGCTGTAGCAGATGAGAACAACATCTGGATGCTGACACAGCAGCTTACCCACGCGATGGAGAAGGGCGGCGTTGATGCATGCGCCAAAATGATTGCTCCGATGTTTGGAAGCAATGCTGAGGATGCAAAAGACCTTGCGTATAGACTTTACACGATTGCTGAACAGAAGAAATGGACGAATGAAGCATTTGCTTATAACGCGATCGTTGTGGCATGGCCGGATATTCAGAGCAGAGCAGCGGAATTGAAGGCGGCAGAGCCGAAGCAGATGTCCTTGTTTGATTATGATTTCAATGGAGACAACAACTGAACGGAATGTTGCAGAGGAGGTGACATCGTTTCATGAAAAAAATAATTGAGACCGTACTTCCTCTGCATGAGATCAATGACTCGTCTATTGCAGACAAGGCAAAAAAGGGGCATCCGGGGAACATGCATCTCTGGTGGAACCGGAGCCCGATCGATTCTTCCGCGGCGCTGCTGAAAGCGGCAATGAAAGACGATTCGGATGAGAAGAATCAGACGAAAAGAAATGATTTTCTTCGGGAACTGATCCAGATATCGGCAGGAGACAATGGAAATCATTTCTTATCAGGAGCTGACTTCCCGGTCGTATGCGATCCATTTTCTGGATTTGGCGGGTTGACAATTGCCGCCCAGAGGCTTGGTCTACGGGTTGAATCAGGAGATTTGAATTCCGTTGCAACACTTTTAACAAAGGCAGCTACAGAGATCCCTGCCAGGTTTCCTGACAGTAAGGCGGTAAATCCGGAAGCTGAGAACAGGATGTACTTTGGAACGGAGGGTCTTGCCGCAGATATTGCATATTATGGGGAACAAGTGGAGCGGAAAGCTATACAGAAGCTTTCTGCCAGCTATCCTAAGGTGAAAATTGATGAAGCAATTGATGCGCCGGTCTATTCCTGGATATGGGTGAAAACGATGAGCTGCCCGAATCCTGCTTGTGAGTGTGAGATGCCTCTTGCTTCGAGCTATGTATTATCCAGGAATAAGGAACATGCATACTGGGCAGAACCGGAAATTGCGGATAAGAAAATACATTTCAGAATTCATCATGGGATATGTCCGGATAATAAAGAGTCCAACAAACATGGCAGCAAAGGGGCCAGATTCATCTGCCCGGCCTGTGGGCAGATTACGAAAGATGAAGATGTAAAGAAGGCAGGCATAGCACATCAATTACATATTCAATTGATGGCAGTATGCGTACAGGACAACAATGGGAAATCTTATATAGAGGCAGATGAAACACAGGTAAGTGCAGCTAATATTGAGATCTCAGATGATATTCCGGCTGGGATGATTCCTGACAACACCAGATGGTTTAGCACGCCGGGGTTCGGTCTGACAGATTATACAGATCTGTATACGCCAAGACAATTGCAATTGTTAACAACTTTGTGCGGCCTCGTGTCAGAAGAAATGACTCAGATTGCACGGGATGCTGCCCTTGCCGGAATGGAAAAGAATGATTTGTCATTGGCAGAGGGCGGACGAGGAGCTCTTGCCTATGGGCAGGCGGTTGGCGTTTATCTTGCTCTTGTCATCGGAAAGCTCGCCAACTACCAGTCAACCATATGCACATGGGACAATCGAAATGGGAATGTGCGTGCGGCGTTTACGCGTCAGGCAATCCCCATGACCTGGGTATTTGCGGAAGGAAATCCATTTTCTAAGCCTACCGGTAATTTTGATACGTTGTTGAGAAATGTTGTGGATTCCGTTGCTGTTCTTAACGCAAAGACGGAAGTGACGGTAAAGCAGAGGAATGCCCTTACTATACGTTTTCCTGAGAATTCCATTTTGTTTACGGAGCTTCCGTATTATGAGAATGTTGGATATGCGGACCTGTCTGATTACTTTTACATATGGCTGCGAAAGTGCCTGAAGGGTGTTTATCCGGAACTGTTTGAGAAAGTGGTGACTTCCAAGGAGGAACTTTCCTCCATCCCGGAGCATTTTGAAGGCGATGCAGAGAAAGCAATTACCGCTTACCAGAATGGCATTCGACAGATGCTGGGTAATTTCCATATGGCGGCATCTCATGCATTTCCGTCCGTCATATTCTTCGAGTATGGAAAACAGGATGAGGCAGCTATTTCGCAGAGCACAGAGGCGCAGCTGTCACCGTTTGAAAATTTGATTTATAGCTTAATTGATACCGGTTTTGGGGTTACGGGAATCTGGCCGGTGCGGACAGAGAAGGCCAATCAGCGGTTTGAGTCTTTCCGGATAGCTCTCGTGTTCAGGAAAAAGGATGAAAATCTTCCGGGAACCACACGGAGAGGATTTATCAATACATTAAAAAGAGAACTCCCGTCTATGCTGGATACGGCATATAGGGCATCCATCGATGAGCAGGATAAACCAGTAGCGGGGCTGGGCTTGGGAATGCAAATTTTCACAAGGTTTCATCAGGTAATGAATGCAGATGGGTCGAAGATGGGAGTCCATGATGCGCTGAATATTATTTTCCAGGAAGTCAAAGAGTACCTGACTGTCCATGAAGCAAATGCAGATAAAGAGGAGGCATAGGTATGCAAGAGAATGTCGAACTGATCCAGAAGGGATTTCGGATCCTTCTGCCGCAGCTTTCCGGTTATATCGGAATGGAGATGTCGCGGGTATATGGGGATGCCTGGTGGCAGGAAGTACTCGATGCATTAAGCGATCAGCGGGATCTTCCGGAGAGCGGAGAATATGGAGAATTATTGGATTCGCTGGATGTTGCTAATTGCCTCCGATTAATTGATCGGCGTTGGAGAGATGTGTTCAGCCAGAAGATGTCTAAAAGCTATCGGAACTGGGCATCAGAGCTTATGGGCGTAAGAAATGATATTGCCCATGCCGGTTCCAATGATGTAGAGCAAGGATATACGGAACGTGCCCTTGATACCATGGCACTTCTTTGCGAACCGATTGATGGAGATGCAACAGAAGAGATCCGCTCTCTTTACCGCAAGGTGCGGTATGGAACGGAACAGGGGTCTACAGCAAAGAAGGAAAATAATACGCCGACAGAGGTAAAGGTTGCGAAAAAAGGTTCAACCGCGGCTGTTCTTACGAAAAATGTCGGAAATAATCTTCCCAGCTGGCGGGATATTATGGAACCGCATCCGGACGTTGCAGAAGGAAGATATAAAGCGGCCGAGTTCGCAGCAGATTTGGCACAGGTGTCCCGCGGGGAAGGCGCTTATGAATATCGCGATCCAGTAGAATTCTTTGCCCGCACCTATGTCACAGAGGGTATGGCAGGCCTTTTGGTAGAGTCATTAAGACGGGTAACTGGCCAGGGAGGAGAGCCGGTTATTCAGCTGAAGACGGCCTTCGGCGGCGGTAAAACGCATAGTATGCTGGCACTTTACCATATGCTTCATGGCAAGACATCCATCGATTATATTCCAAATTTAAAGCCAATCTTGGAAAAAGCAGGTCTGAAGGAGCTTCCTACCGCGAATGTAGCAGTTCTTGTCGGAACTGCATTGGATCCTACGAGAAGGAAAAATCCGGCCAATTTCCCCGGATACACCGTAAGCACGATCTGGGGAGAAATGGCCTATCAGCTGGTGACTTCCGCCGGGAAGCCTGACCTGTATGCGAAATACATCCGGGAAGCAGACCGGAAAGGAGTTTCGCCAGGATCGGAAAATTTAAAGAACCTTTTTAATGAATGTGGGCCATGCCTGATTTTGATGGATGAGCTGGTTGCCTATGCCAAGAAATTATACGGCGTAGAGGGTCTTCCGGCAGGCTCTTACGATAATTTCGTGACGTTTATTCAGGAGATCACAGAAGCGGCGAGAGCAAGCGAGAACAGCCTTGTTGTTGCCTCGATTCCAGAATCTGACATTGAAATTGGAGGCACTGCGGGGAAAACAGTCCTAGAGACAATCGAGCATACATTCGGCAGAATGGAGTCGATATGGAAACCGGTGGCGGCAAATGAAGGCTTTGAAGTTGTGCGCCGCCGTCTGTTCCTTGACTGTAAAAATCCGGAGGCCAGGGATGCAGTCTGCGAAGCATTTAGCAGAATGTATCAGGAAAATCCGTCGGATTTTCCGTTGGAAGCAAAAGAGGTTGAGTACAAGCAGCGTCTGATTTCCTGTTATCCGATTCATCCGGAAATCTTTGACAGGTTGTATGGAGACTGGGCAACACTTGAACATTTTCAGAGAACCCGTGGCGTTCTTCGCCTTATGGCGGCCGTGATTCATGAATTATGGATGGCAAATGATGAGAGCGCTATGATCATGCCCGGTTCTATTCCGCTGGATACACCAAACGTTCGGGATGAATTGGTTCGCCATCTTCCGGATACCTGGAATAGCATTATTGACCGGGAAGTAGACGGAAAGCAGTCCATACCTTATCTGAAGGATAAGTCAAATATCAGGTATGGTCAGAGCCTGGCCTGCCGAAGGATTGCACGCACCATTATGCTTGGAAGTGCACCGAGTACTTCCGCCATCCGTGATCAGGGTATTCGCGGCCTTGAAATTACACGGATTATGCTTGGAACGGTTCAGCCCGGTGAAAGCATTGCCAATTTTAGAGACGCGTTAAATACCCTGCATGGTTCATTATCGTATCTTTACAACAATCCAAACGGAAATCGCTTCTGGTATGATACAAAGCCTACTTTGCGCAAAACAGCAGAAGATCGTGCTTCCCAGATTTCTGATGCGGATGTTGAAATAGAAATTGAAAGTCGCTTAAAGAAGATTCGGAGAGAAAATCCGTTTGCGGGAATCCATGCTTGCCCTGCCTCTTCCAACGATGTACCAGACGAACAGGCAGTCAGACTGGTAATCTTGCGCCCTCATGATACCTATAAGAGGAATAGCACAGGTTGCTTTGCCATGGAAACGGTAGTGGATATTCTGAATAATCGTGGCACATCACCGCGTATTTATCGGAACCCCAAAAGTCGTCTAATAGATACTCAAAACGTCCTGCACCTTGAAAAATGCT
>JBJFHK010000266.1:0-3183 GCA_051893535.1 Eubacterium sp.
AGGAGGCAGCATGATGAAGAAAACGGATGCAGAAAAAAAGCAGAGAGACCAGCGTGAAATCCGCCGGATTCTGGAGGAAGAACGCCGCCGCTGGGAGCTGCAGGAGCAGAATTCCATGACTCTGGACGATCTCTGCCGTGAATATATGAGTGTTTACGCGCCGCATGAGCTGAGGCCTTCCACCATGTGGGTGTACGAGTTAAACCTGAACAATCATATTCTCCCGGCCTTTGGAAAGATGAAGCTCTCAGAGATCGACAACCGGATTCTTTCCCTGTATTTCTGTAAATTCTATAAAGACAGGCCGAAAGTCGCCCGGAACGCCTTTCACGCCCTCTGCAGCGTCATGAAATTCGGCGTGCGGATGCATTATTTACAGGAGACCCCTTGCAGCCTGGTTATTTTGCCGAAAAAGGGCCATCCGGAAGAAAAACGCAGATATCTGACCATGGAAGAAATTCCGGACTTCCTCGCGCTGTTTCAGGGAAACGAGATGATCGATACGCTGGTCCCCTTTCTGCTGCTGACCGGAATGCGGGTGGGAGAGGCGTGCGCGCTGCAGTGGCAGGACGTGGACGCTGCCGGCGGAGAAATCATGATTCACCGTTCGATTTACAGGGCAAAAGATAAAATCGCGGTAGGCCTGCCGAAAAGCAAAAGTTCAACGCGGAAAATTTCCTTCGGAAAACAGGTGGTCCGGCTGCTGGAGCATCAGTGGAAACTGCACATGCAGGAGCTGAAGGAGGCAGAGCTGACCGGCGAGCCGCTGAAGCACCCGGATCTGATTTTTTCCAGAAATCACGGGGATTACATCGCGGACTCCACCGTCTGGCATGCCATGAAAAAACGCGTAAACGGCACACCCTTTTATTTCATGACGCCCCACTGCCTGCGTCATACCAATGCGACCCTGCTCTTAAATCAGGGGGTGGACCTGAAAATCGTGTCCGAGCACCTGGGCCACACCAGCATCCGGGTGACGGCAGACGTCTACACCGATGTCCTGAAGTCCAGCCATAAAAAAACCGCGGAGCTCGTGGAGTCCGCGATTGCAGAAGCGGAGGGCGGGGCCGCCCTCCGGAAATATTAAGTGCCGTCAGAAAGAAAGGACATGCTGCCTGAAACTTTCTGCCCGGACAGCCCTGCAGACCGGATACCGGAAGGCAGTCTGCTTTTCCAGAAAGGCAGGAGTTATTTTGCCGTACTTTCCAGGTAGGCCTGGAACTGCTTTCCGATCCTGATCTGCGCCGCGCGGTCCGGATGCAGGTTATCCAGGGTGAGGCTCTGGACATTGGACTGATTCAGGACCGTCGGCGTGTAGACATCAAAATGATACTTTTTCGCGACTTTCTGGATAACTGCGCGTTCATCGGCAAGGGTGAAGCCGCTTCTGTTCTTATGGCTTGTGGAATAGCCGTTGTAGGCGCCCTGGTAGGATTCCTGCGGCTGAACCAGGATGACCCTTGCGTGTGTTTTCTTTGTCAGAAGACGCGCAATCTTATCATAGGCGCCGGCAAAGGTTTCCGCACCGCTTGAAGTCGTGCCGAGCTTCTGGCTGAATAAATAATCGTTCACCCCGGCGCTGATGATGATCAGCTTATACGACTTTAAATCACTGCGCTTCTTCAGACGCGTGTAGACACTCAGCTTTCTGGAAATCTTGCTGCCGTCGGAGTAGGAGAGGAATGACCCTGACACCGCGGAATTGTTGTAGTTCATTCCCAGCCGCGAGGCGGCGTAATCCGCGTAGCCGTAAACCGGGCAGGTGATGGAATCCCCCTCGATCAGGGTGCGGACATTCTTGTATTTACTGCAGGAAGACGGCTTGAAGACGGTGGCCTGAGAGCGTCTGCCGCGGGAAGTCACCGCGTAGAGCGTCAGAGAACTGAACTTTCCCGGAATCGTGCACTGCAGGGCGCTGGTGACGGCCACCCGCTGCTTCCTGCCGTTTACCGTCTTATAGATCTGATATTTCGCGGCGCCCGTGACCATATACCAGCTGAGCACATTTCCGCGGTAATTCTTCACGCAGGGCGCGCCGATCCGCTCGGTGATCACATCATTCGCGACCACACGGTTGTCACTCTGGCGCTTGACCACGACATGGTAGCTGGTGTTCGGGTCGTTCCGCTCCCCGCGCCATCCGCCGCGGATCACATTGGTCTTCACAATTTTCCCGTTCAGATAAACCGTGCAGGCGTGGTAATCGTTCCACTTGAGATGCAGCGGACCCGTCTCATTCGTAATATGCTTCACCGGAAGTTCCGGCAGGGTCACGCGGCCCGCATATCGGGTGTTCACCTGGCGCGTCGCCGCATAAGTCTTTCCCGCCGGCAGGACCGCCGCAGCCCCTGTGATTACCGCCATCGACAAAAGAAAAACGCCAAGGCGGACAGCTGTCTTTCTGGCAGCCTTGAATTCTGATAATCTGGTATTTATGTTCATATGATAATTCCCTCCAATTGAAATTGTAACGCACAGGGTTGGAAAAGTCACGAACGAAAGAAAAAGCGCCCAACTGTACGAAAAAAACAGAAAGCCGGCAGGGCATAATGACGGTGTTGAAAGAAATAATTAGTTATTACATTTAACTGAAGATCGTGCGGATATGCGGAAGGGAGGTGATCAGGTATAAGCAAAATTAATGTGGGTGTCTAGTGTAAAATATGTGATTGTTATTTGAATGTTGCCTGTGTGAGAGTTATAATTTTAATAATTATAAAGGAAGCTTGCGATATCGATGTTAAATAATCAGGTCAATTTAAAGTTGATATCTATTTTAGTATTCCGCAGGCAGACAATTGAACATATCGTTATGGTAATAAAATAATGCAATGTGAGAGGAGACAGAGATATGTCGGATAACTTTCCGGACGAAGGCATCAGGGGAAAAATAGAGGAGGCTGTGGATAAGCAGGATTCGCTGTCGCAGATCTGGCTGGACGCAGATAAAAAAGAGCAGCAGGAAATCGAAGAGATATTGAAAAGGTCTCCGAAAGCATTGCAAAGATTAAAGGAGGAAATCAGGGAGTACCACAAGGAGATCAGCGGGGCTGAGAATAGGGATGAAATCGATGCCGCGCTTTCTAAAATGAAGCAGGCGAACCGTCTTCTGGACCGGGTTGATCTGGAAAGAATCGAGAGAAACAGGAGACTTGGAGCAGAAGATGCCCGCAGGGCTTC
>JBJFHK010000266.1:3283-5612 GCA_051893535.1 Eubacterium sp.
GATGCGCAGTGAAAGAAACGAAGCTGCAGCAGCGCAGAACGGTGCGGGTGAAGCCGCGGCGGCTCATGCAGGCGGTAAAAAGACGAAGATCATCGTTCTGATCATCGTGCTTGCTCTGATCTGTGCGGGGGTTTACCTGGTGACCAGCGGATTCGGCAGGAAAAAATCGGATACTTCCAGTACTTCCAGTACTTCCAAGGTTCACAGCAAGGTCGTTCATGCAGCGGAGCACCAGACCGTTAATGTTGCCGACTATGTCAGCCTGACGCCGAGTGCCTATGTCAGAAGCAATGATGAAGACTGTATTCAGCTCAGCACGAACTCCCTGGATACGGGAAAAATTGGTACATATCTCGCTTCTAATGGCCAGCTGCCGAAAAACTTTACACAGGCACAGTGGAATAAGGTGCTGTCTTCTTACACCTTCAGGATCTCCCCTTATGAAGATGTCGAGATGGGTGAAACCGTTACGATAACGGCTATTCCGCCTGAAAAGGGCGAAGAGGGATATGACCTGATCAAGAGCTGCGCAAAGAAAAGCAGGGAGAATACGACTCTGGAAGCAGGAAGCAGATCCTTCAAATTAAATGGCTACGATAACCGCTACCCGTTCGGAGACTGGCTCATGGCGGATAATTATCAGCTGGTTCAGACGCTCGTGAATAAATGTTATGATAACTTTAATGAAAATGTAAATGACGGGTTTGGTTTTGACACGATGTATGCCTATTTAGCAGTTCCGAAAGAGAATCAGACAAACTATCACACCTACATCGTTTTCGTTATCAAAGATAAAAGTACCGATGACAGAGACGATCCGGAACCGTACTGGATGTATGTTGCAGGTCCGATTGACAAGAGTTCAACGGCAGCAGATTTTGACGACCTTGATATGGACCAATCCAACGAGTCGGGGCAGGGCATCTGGCACGATAAGTTCGGAACGCATGATGCGACGGATTCTCTTCAGAATATAATTCACCGGATGGATTCACCGGGTGCCATCACGAAAAATAACGGATTCAGCTATGACGAAAATGTCGGATATTATTTGTTACAGTTTAATGTCAATTCAATACTGGATGCAGAGGATTAAAGATGATGGATATGGATCAGTTGATTTCCCGATTGGAACAGGAAGCTGATGAAGGAAATTATGAAAGCGCGATGGAGCTTTCCCGCAGATACCGGACAGGCGATGGTGTAGAGCAGGATGAAGAGATGGCTCAGCAGTATGAGGACTGGGCGGCTGCGATTCTGGGAGACAGGGAGGAAGAGGCGGTACCGGCCGGAGAAATGAACGAACCGGCAGAAGAGACAGCGGCCCCAAAAACCATCTCTGCAGAAGAAGAGAATAAGATTCTGTCAGCCTGTGATAACTGTGAAAGCTGGGAGGAGATGAGCGAAATCCTGGAACAGATGACTTTTCCGGAATTAAGAGAGCAGAGGGAGGAAAATCCTTTTGCTGAAATTGTTTTCTGGTCACGTTATCTGAAATCCAGTAATGAGGAGGAAGTAGAGCGCGGAATAGAAAAACTTCAGCTGTCTGTTGAGCGTCTGCGTGAGTATCTCATGCAGGGCGGGGAAAATCATCTGGTCAGAGAGGCTATTGCGGATACTTATGAGCGTATCGGCGACAGCTATAAACAGATGGTCATTAACGGGAAGGCCGGCGACAGGATCTGTCAGAGAATGTGGAAGGCATATGAACTGGCAGAGGAGCTGGATGAATCCCGTGTAGAAGGAATTCTTTTCTGCCTGGAATACAATTTAACACCGGATACTCTGACGGCAGAAGAATGTGACCGCAGAAAGCGTCTGTATGCAGACCAGTGCGGAATCTCCTTCCGCGTTGATTTTGCCAATGATCTCTACAGCCGCGGAAGAAGCATCGAGGCGCTGGACATGTATCAGCTGGCGCAGACCGCGGATGATGCAGATGAGCAGCCCTGCGCAAAAGACTGGGCCGATTACATGGCCGCGAAAATCATGGATCAGGCAGAGGAGCAGGAGGCCGCAATAAAGAAGATTCAGACTCACTATGAGCGGGAAGACGCAGAAGCTGCTTATTTCCTGGCCAGAATGGAAGAAAATCCGGGAAAGAGGGAGGATTATTATTCTAAAGGCCGGTACTGGAATCCGAAAAAGTATGCCGAAAAATGCGAACTGCAGTACAGAAAAATGCTGGAGAAACGAGAAGAAATACGGCGAAGAAAAGAGAAGGAGCAGGAAGAACGGCAGGAGAAGAAAGCAGAAGAACTGCTGTCTCTGTGGAATAAGGTTGAAAGAATTATTCATTCTTACCGATGAGATCGGTGTCTTGTTCTGA
>JBJFHK010000267.1:0-5600 GCA_051893535.1 Eubacterium sp.
CGTCATCCAGAAGATCTTCGCCGTTGTAGTAAAACTTCAGCATAACTGCCTCCTTTTCTGACGGGTATATCACCCATCCTGCTTAATTCTATCTTTACTGTAACAAAACGGCTGAGTAAACTCCATAGATAGATTTTCAGATTTGTATAAGTTCTCTATGCAGAAAGAGCGAAATGAGATCTGCAGGCCAAGTGAATTCTTCTGATTTTTACAAGAGCGGAATTTCTGCTGATGCTATGATGCATCATGTAAACAGAGAGACGGCAAGGGCGTCGGCTGAAGGAAACTTCATCCGGCGCTCTTCATTTGTAATCATTTAGCACCCCAGACTCGGAACGCTTCGCGTTCCTCGTTGTGGGCGGGCAGAGCGGCAGGAGAGGAGCGATTGATATGGCATATCCGAAGGTTGATTTTCTGTATCTCAGCGAGGAGGACATGATCGAGGCCGGCGTCAGAGACATGCCGGCGTGCATTGACACGATGGAGGAGATGTTCCGGCTCATGAAAATGGGCGACTACCGCATGGGCGGGCAGAACGGAAACTCGCACGGCTGCATGGTGACATTTCCGAAGACGTCGCCATTCCCGGAAATGCCGACGGACGGCCCGGACCGGCGCTTTATGGCGATGCCGGCGTACCTCGGCGGAAAGTTCGACATGGCAGGCGTCAAGTGGTACGGCTCGAACGCGGAGAACCGCAAGAAGGGCCTTCCGCGCAGCGTTCTCATGCTGACGTTAAATGACAAGGACACGGGCGCGCCGCTCGCCTATATGTCGGCCAATATCCTGAGCGCGTACCGGACGGGAGCGGTCCCCGGCGTCGGCTTCCGGCATTTTGCGCCGGCAAATGCGAAGACGGCCGCGATTATCGGTCCTGGCGTCATGAGCCGGACAGCGCTCGCCGCGATTATGGCGACACGCCCCGGAATCAAGACCCTGAAGGTCAAGGGCCGCGGTCAGAAATCGCTGCAGGCCTTCATCGATGAGGCGAAAAGGCGCTACCCGTCGATCGAAACAGTCATAGCTGCCGATTCGATCGAGGACGCCGTGAGGGATGCCGATATTATCTATGCGGCGACATCGAGTCCGACCGGCGATCCGTCCGCGTATCCGTATATCAAGGAGGAGTGGCTGAAGAAGGGCTGCATGGTCTGCACGACGGCTGCGCTCCGCTTCGATGTGGATTTCATTGTAAACCGCGCGAGAAATGTTGCCGACAACATCCACCTCTATGAGGCATGGGAGGAGGAGTACGCGCCAAATGCATTCAACACGATCCCGATTCCGGCTGTTCTCGCGGAGGACCTGATCGCGCAGAAGAAAATGGATCCGAAACGGATCGATGATCTCGGCGATGTGCTCACGGGACGTGTCCCGGTACACAGAGAGAAGGATGAGATTGTCATTTATTCCGTCGGCGGCATGCCGGTCGAGGACGTCGCCTGGGGAACGGAGGTCTACAGACGGGCGCTCAGAGAGGGCATCGGGACGAAGCTCAACCTGTGGAAGACGCCGGCGCTCGCGTGAGGCGATCTGAACATGCAGACGGCTAGGGCATGTGTTCGGGTGGCAGGAAACTGATCATTAAGGCACTGGCGATACGAGATCGGATTTCCTACCCGAACATAGGTGAGGTGGTGAGTTCAGTTCGCCATGAACTGAGATAAGAAACATTAAGGAGGTGCGCGTATGAACACGAAAAAGTTGGGACTCCCGAGCGTGATTGCGACCGGAGTCGGTCTCATTGTCGCGACGAGCTGCCTGATGTCGCTCGGCCAGGGCGCCGGCGCAGTTGGCATTTCGTTTATCATCGCGATGCTGATCGCGTGCGCGATCAACATTATTACAGCGCTCTCCCTTGCGGAGCTGAACGCGCTGATGCCTGACCTGACGGGCGGTCTTGCGCAGTACACGCTCGCAACGCTCGGCCCCTTCGTCACGATCATCACGATGGTCGGCGGGTATCTGGTCTGTAACACGATCGCCGGAAGCGTTGAGTGCGCGATGTTTGGAAATACGATGGTGACGGTATTCGGCGGGAAGGTTCCGTCCTCCGTCTACTGCGTCGTCCTTCTGCTGCTCCTGATCGCAGCCAATCTGAATGGTATCGATATGTTCGCGAAAATCCAGGACATCGTTGCGTACGGCTTAATCGGCTCGGTCGTCCTGATGGGTCTCATCGGCACGCTCCGCATCGGAACGGGTCACGCCGTCCGCCAGCCACTCGTCCTCTCCTCGGACCCGAAGACCGTCTTCTCGATGGTCGGCCTTGCATTTTTCTTATTCCTCGGCTGCGAGTTCGTAATCCCGATCTCGAAAAATGTGAAGAACGCGAGAAAGACGATTCCGCTCGGCATGATCCTATCGCTTCTTATCGTCTGCGGGATGGAGATTCTCGTCGTGCTCGGCATGCACAACTACACGGATTGGGGGAAGCTCGCCTCGAGCGCATCGCCGCACATCTACTACGGCGTCCATCTCCTCGGAAATGCAGGGCGCATCTGGATGGCACTTGTCTCGGTCTTCGCTGTCATCAGCACGGTCAATTCCGTCATCAGCTCGCTTGCCTATATCTGCGCGGGAATGGCGAAGATCGGCCTGCTGCCGGAAATTTTCATGCACCGGAACAAGAAGGGCGCGCCGCACGTCGGCATTCTCCTCATCGGCGGCGCGATGGTCCTCATTAATGCGACGGGGCTTTCGAATACGTCTCAGCTCTCGAACCTCATATTGATCGGGTGCTTCTTCTGGATGATGGCCTACGCGGTCTCGAATCTGAATGTGCTCATTTTCCGGGCGAGACTGCCGAAGGCACCGCGGACCTTCCGCGTGCCGCTGGGCCCCGTCCTTCCGCTCATCGGCATCGCGGGAAATGTCTTCATGATGGGCAATATTTCCTCCGACCCGTCCGCAAGGGCGATGATCTACCGCGTTGTATTGCTCACATTTATTGTTCTCGCCGTCTACGCCGCGGTCTGGACGAAGCGCGTCATGCATTTGCCGCTATGTAAGCCGATCCGAATCGAGCACGTCATGGCGATGGAAAATGACATGTACCGCCGGGTGAGGAAGAGGGATGTGAGAAGGAAAGAAATGGCGGCAACGGCGCAGGCGGAGTGAGAGCGCACAGGATGGTACACGACGGAAAAGAAAATGAGATGACTGTGGCAGATAGGCCGGCACGCACGACTAGTGAATGACACGACAGATCGGCCACATGAATGATGCTGCACAACGGAAGTCCCTCGCGGGTAGGAGGAAATATCCTGCCTGCGGGGGATTTTTGCTGTGCCGGGATGCGCTATTTTGGTCAGCTGCGCGTGAAATCAGGCACTGACAGACCATTTCTGCAGGCGGATTGCGATAAGACTGGACACGCAATTGGACAGAGAAAATGAACGCAGCTGCGTTGACGGTGAGCGCTGGTTTACTATAATTATAGATAAATTCTGACGCGGAGTTTATTGCCTGGTTGTTGAAAATGAACAAAGTTTGGGAGACCATCCATTGCGTATGCCGGGCCTTGTTCCTATATGACACACGCCTTCAGGAATAGAAGTTCCGAGCTCTGCAATCTTTCAGCTTTCCTGTATATGAAGCGGGTCTGTACCTTGACAACTGCATAGCTGGTAGGAAATGGTTTCCCATCGGCAGTATCTTGGAATTCTCTTAAGGGCAGGATTCTACGTATCTTAAGCCCCTCGGACCCCTTGGCAGAGGACCGTGGGAACAATTGGCAGGGAGGAAAACAGGATGAAGAGAAAACGACTCCTGGCAGCGGTGATGGCTGCCGTGATGGCATCAACGCTTACGATGAGTATGCCGATGCCCGGGTATGCAATGGATCAGGGAACAGAGACAGTAGCAAGTGAGCCGGAAGCTGGTACTAGCAGTGACACGGCCGTCACGAATCCGGAGCAGAGTTCGGACAGCGTGGCGGAAGAGCCTGCAAGCACGGATGAATCTGCTGGCGTTGGCGAAAGTCAGGAAATGAAGCCAGACGCTGCATCGGTGGCGGAGAGCACGGAAGTAGAAGGCGGAGCCGTGGCAGCTCCGAATGCGCAGAACAACGCCGTAGGCGCGACGGAAGATAATGGAGCGGCTACAGCAGGAACGGTTGGGGCAGCGGAAACGAAAACTTCTGGAAACTTCGAATATGAGGTGAAGGATGATGGCACCATAAGCATCACGAAATATACTGGAAACGAAACGGACGTGACAATACCGAAGACTATTGACGGGAAGACAGTGACCAGCATAGGATATCAAGCTTTTTACGGTTGCAAAGCACTTCAGCAGATTACGATCCCGGACAGTGTGACCAGTATCGGACATGGAGCTTTTGCCGGTTGTACATCACTTGAGGAGGTCACGATCCCAAAGGGAGCTAGCTTCGCCGAGCCCGATATTGGCGGCGACCCTGATGTGGGCGGACAAGGTGTTTTTCAAGACTGTACCTCGCTTCAGGAGGTTACGATCCCGGACAGTGTGACTGACCTTGGATGGCAGACTTTTAAAGGCTGTATCTCGCTTCAGAAGGTTACAATTCCAGACAGTGTGACTGATCTTGGATTTCAGACTTTTAAAGGCTGTACGTCACTTGTGCAGTTTGAAATCCAAGATAGTGTGACCTGTCTCGGAATGGGTGTTTTTAGTGATTGTGAGTCGCTTCAGCAGATCACGATCCCGGACAGCGTGACCAGTATCGGCGAGGATGCTTTTTCTGGATGCAGTTCGCTTAAAGAGATTACCATCCCAAGCGGAGTGACCAGTATAGGAAGTGGTGCTTTTTCTGGATGCAGTTCGCTTAAAGAGATTACCATCCCAAGCGGAGTGACCAGTATAGGAAGTGGCGCTTTTTCTGGATGCAGTTCGCTTAAAGAGATTACCATCCCAAGCGGAGTGACCAGTATAGGAAGTGGCGCTTTTTACGATTGCGAAGCACTTCAGCAGATCACGATCCCGGACGGTGTGACCAGCATTGGATTCCGTGCTTTTTACGGTTGCGAAGCACTTCAGCAGATCACGATCCCGGACAGTGTGACCAGTATCGGAGCATATGCTTTCTCTGGCTGTAAATTGATTAGGCAGATAACGATTCCACATGGAGTAACCCACATTGAAAGGGCGACTTTTTATGATTGTCTTTCACTTTCGCATATAATAATACCAGATAGCGTGAACAGCATTGGCATAGAAGCATTTTCCTGCTGTATGGACCTCCAAAAGATTACAATTCTGGGTAATGTGGCAAGTATTGGCCGTGAAGCTTTTCAGTTATGCGGAGTAAATAAAGAATTAAAAATTTATTTTTATGGAGATGCACCTAAAAACATAGGACGTGATATCATATCTGATACGACTACGACTATTTATGTTCTGAAAGGCAAGTCCGGTTGGACGGTCCCTACATGGAACGGGTATAAAACGGCTTACTTTACGCCTGAAAGCAAGCCAGCGTCCACACCCACTCCTGTTCCGACAGCAACGCCGACTCCGGTGCCGACCCAGGAAGCGGCCGACATAGACACGACAAAGTATGATACGGATTATACACAGCTCTTCCAAGACTTTATGATTAATAAGGACACATGGGATGC
>JBJFHK010000268.1:0-29791 GCA_051893535.1 Eubacterium sp.
TTTTTCTGCTGAAAAAGCTGGGAAATATCAGCCTTGCGGCGCTTGGCATGATGGCGGTCATGATGCCGCTGTTTTTCTTTGCCATGTATGAGAAGAACGGAGAACCGCTGGAGGTGATCTTGTTTCATTTCATTGAGGCGCGAATCATCCGGCCGAAAATCCGGGTATACCGGACCGACAACTTTTATGCCGCACTGATGCGGCAGGCACAGGCAGAAAGGGAGGTAGAGGAGATTGTACAGAAGTATCAGAGACCTGTTTCCCAAAAAGGAAAAAAGAAGGTACCAGGTGCCGGAGTATCTGAGAAGCGAGGACAAGAAGAAAATTTCGGAGATCATCAAAAACGCGCAGCGAGATGACGGGATCCCGCGCACCACGCAGCAGAGCATTCCGTTTGACCGGATGTTTCAGGACGGGATCTGCCGCGTCGGGAAGGATTTCTACTCAAAGACCATTGCGTTTCAGGACATTAATTACCTGCTCGCCCAGCAGGAGGATCAAAAGGAGATCTTCGAGGAATGGTGTTCCTTCCTCAACTTCTTTGACAGCTCGGTGCATTTTGAACTGAGCTTCATGAACATGGCGACGGATTCCGGAAAGTTCAGGTCGGGCATTGCCATCCGGCACCAGAACGATGCGTACAACGATATGCGCGATGAATACACGGGCATGCTGATGCATCAGATGGAGGCGGGCAACAACGGCCTCACCAAGACCAAGTACCTGACCTTCGGTATTCACGCAGACGGCATGAAGACGGCAAAACCGAGGCTCATCCATATCGAGATGGATCTTCTCAATAACTTCAAGCGTCTGGGCGTGCAGGCAAGAACTCTTGACGGTACACAGCGGCTTGAACTCATGCATCAGATTTTTCACATGGGAGACGAGGAGAAGTTCTATTTCGACTGGGGGCTTCTTGCACCATCCGGGCTTTCCGTGAAGGACTTCGTTGCCCCGTCGGCGTTGAATTTCAAGACCGGCAGAGTTTTCCAGGTGGGAGAACTGTACTGCAGTGCGAGCTTTCTCTCGATCACAGCATCGGACATCAGTGACCAGATGCTGGCCGATTTCCTGTCCATTGAGTCATCGGAAATCGTGACGATGCATGTGCAGTCGGTCGATCAGACGGAAGCGGTCAAAACGGTAAAGCACACGATCACGGAGCTTGACCGGTCCAAGATCGAGGAGCAGAAGAAGGCAGTGCGGTCCGGCTACGACATGGACATCATTCCTTCGGACCTTGCAACCTACGGAAACGATGCGAAGGCGCTGCTCAAGGAGCTGCAGAGCCAGAATGAGCGCATGTTCCTTCTGACGTTTCTCATCCTCAATACGGGGAAGACCCGGCAGGAGCTGGAGAACAACGTCTTCCAGGCAAACAGCATCGCACAAAAGCATAACTGCAACCTGGTGCGGCTGGACTTCCAGCAGGAGCAGGGGCTCATGTCCTCGCTTCCGCTTGCGTATAACGAGATTGAAATCCAGCGGGCGATGACGACGAGCAGTACGGCGATCTTCATTCCGTTCACCACGCAGGAGCTATTCCAGACGGATACAGGGGCTCTTTATTACGGGCTGAATGCGCTTTCCAACAATCTCATCATGGTGGACCGGAAGAAGCTCAAGAACCCGAACGGGCTGATTCTCGGAACGCCTGGATCCGGCAAGTCATTCGCCGCGAAACGGGAGATTGCCAATGCCTTCCTCGTGACAGACGACGACATCATCATCTCAGATCCGGAGGCAGAGTATTCCGCACTGGTGGAGCACTTCGACGGGCAGGTCATCAAGATCGCGCCGACGAGTGAGCAGTTCATCAATCCGATGGATATCAACATGAACTATTCGGATGACGACAACCCGATCGCCTTAAAGGCGGACTTCATTCTGTCGCTGTGCGAGCTGATCGTCGGCGGCAAGGAAGGCCTGAACCCGGTGGAAAAGACAGTCATTGACCGGTGCATCCATCAGATCTACAACCGGTATTTCGAGCATCCGGGACCGGAGAATATGCCGCTTCTGGAAGACCTGTACAACGCCCTTCTTGGGCAGCCGGAGCCGGAGGCAAAGAATGTTGCGACGGCGCTGGAAATCTATGTCACAGGGTCTCTCAACGTCTTCAATCACAGGACAAATGTGGACATCAACAACCGTCTGGTCTGCTATGACATCAAGGACCTCGGCAAGCAGTTAAAGAAAATCGGCATGCTGGTCGTTCAGGATCAGGTCTGGGGAAGAGTTACGGAGAACCGGAGTGAGGGAAAATCCACCCGCTACTACATGGATGAGATGCACCTTCTGCTCCGTGAGGAACAGACGGCGGCATATACGGTCGAGATCTGGAAGAGATTCCGCAAATGGGGCGGCATTCCAACCGGCATCACACAGAACGTAAAGGACCTTCTTTCGTCCAAGGAAGTGGAAAACATCTTCGAGAACAGTGACTTTATCCTGATGCTGAATCAGGCCGTCGGAGACAGGGGTATCCTGGCAAAGCAGCTGAATATCAGCCCGCACCAGCTCTCCTATGTGACGCATTCCGGGGAAGGTGAAGGCCTGCTCTTCTATGGAAATGTCACGATTCCGTTTGTGGACCGCTTCCCGAAGAACACCGAGCTCTATAAAGCGATGACGACGAAACTGTCGGAAGTCGCAGTAGAAAAGGAAGAGACGACGGACAGGGCGGATGCAGTCAATGCCAAACCCAGGGAGCTGCCGGAGAAAAAGGTAGAAAAGGGCGGAAAGGAAGTAATGCCGTCAAAGACATCGGAAGTGTCGGAAAGATAAGAGGGGAGAAGACATGCAGGACAGTCATTACAGCCGGGATCCGGGGTCAAACGGATTCCGAAAGGAAGAGGCAGGGTCCAATCGGACCCGCTCGCCGAGTCATGGAAAGAAACTTAAGAACGAATCCTCCGCAAAGCGTGCGGAGGGAGCGAAGTTCCGCCAGGACAAGGCAGATCATGTGCTGAGCGTGGAAGAGAAGAAGGAACTCCTAAAGCACCGGAAGGCCCATCAGAAGGCGGCACGGAAGGAGTTCCTTGAAACAAAAGCAGCGCATGATGCGGTGGACAGTGCAAATGAGGACGAGAATGCCGGTACGGAGGCGCTGAACCGGGGAACGGAAGCTGTGGAAACCGGAGCAAGAGCTGCGGGAAATAGCATCTACGGAAACAAGCTTAAGTCCGTCACGGAAAGGCAGGCGAAGGCTTCCGGCGAACCGGAGGCCGGTGTATTTGGTGCCGGTAAATCCGATTCCGGAGGATATGCCGCGGGGCAGTCAAAATCCAGCTATGCCGCCAGGATGGGAAGTACGGCAAGGGAAGCCGCAGGAAAGGCTGCAGGAGCGCAGGAAAATGCCATAGCAGGCGGGAAAGCTGCGCAGCATCAGTTCATGAAGAAGGAGTTTCAGCGGGTAGCCAGTCAGAAATCCGCAGCGGAAGCGGCCAATTCTTTCGGGTCGGTGACAAGGAAATTTGCCGACAGGGCAGAGGATATCGTCGGGAAGATCGGGGAATGGATCGCCGAGCACCTTTCCGAGCATGCACTGGTGGTCCTTGTTCTTGTAACGATTCTGATCGTGGTCATGATCATCGGGGGCGGCGCTTCGAGCGGACACCTGATTTCCAACCTGTTTGGTGACAGTGCCATTGCTTCTTCCTATACGGCGGAAGATGAGGATATCAAGACGGTCAATCAGGACTACAAGGATCTGGAGGCGGACCTTCAGAGTACCGTTGATACCATCGAATCCGATCATCCGGGCTATGACGAATACCGCTATACGCTTTCAGAAATCGGCCATGATCCGTATGAACTTGCCGCCATGCTGACTGTCTTGTATGAGAGCTACAAACCGGAGGAAGTGCAGGCGAAGCTTACGGAGATCTTCGACAGGCAGTATGAGCTTACGTTGACGCCAAAGACGGAGATCCGGACAAGGACAGAGACCAGAACCGGCCATCATACGGTTCATAATCCGGATGGGACAACCGACCGCGAGGAATACACCTATGAGGTCGAGGTGCAGTATGAGTACCATATCCTGAACGTCACGCTGACCAATGCTTCTCTCGATGCCGTGGTGAGGGAAATCGGTTTTACCGATGACCAGATGAAGCGGTATCTGCTCCTCAAGGAGACGTACGGCAACAAGAAATACCTGTTTGAGGATGACATCTATGCCAATCCGGATGCGGACAGCGGAGGATCCTCCGGAGGTTCAGCGGGCGTGGTTTATGAGCCGAGCGGAGAAGCACTGACGGATTCGCAGTTTGCGGCGATGTGGCAGGAAGCGTCCAAATATCTGGGACGCGCCTACGTCTGGGGAGGATCCAGCCCGTCCACAGGATTTGACTGCAGTGGCTTTGTCTGCTGGGTCATCAATCACTCCGGCGTCGGCAGTGTCGGAAGGACAACAGCAGAGGGGCTCCGGCAGTGGACGAATACGATCCCCGCGTCTGAGCGGCAGCCGGGCGACATCATCTTCTTCCAGGGAACGTACGACACAGCGGGAGCAAGTCATGTCGGCATCTATATCGGCGACGGTAAGATGATCCACTGCGGCGATCCGATCAAGATCTCCGATGTGGACAGCGGATATTTCAAACAGCACTTCCTTTGCTACGGCAGAATTCCATGATGACAGAAGAAATGGAGGAGACATGTACGAAAAACTTGATAAGCTGCGCGATGAAGTGAAACGCGCAGAGAAGAGAAAGAAGGCCGCGGACGAGAGACTCAAGACTGCGCAGGAGAAGCTCCGGGAGGCGGAGAACCTGCAGATTCTCTCTGATGTCGGTGCGCTTAATATGACGCCGGAACAGGTGGCCCAGTTCCTGAAGATGGCAGCATCCGGAAAGCTTCCGAAAGTGAATCCGGATGGCTCCATTGTTGAGGAGGATGCCGGTTATCCGAAGGAAGATGTCGGTCATTCGGCGAACGGCGCCGCCGGTAGTTCTATGGCGGGAGAGCAGAACGAAGACTCGGAGGAAAGCCCCAAGAATCCGGGCGACAGCACGGTTCCAGATGTGGAGGATGAGAACGATTTTGAGAACGAGAAGGGAGAGGACAGCTATGTGTAAGAGTGGGTTCAGACCGCAGCCTGCAATCGCTGCGGCTATGCTTACGGCAGTACTTGCCGGAGCTTTTCCGGTGACAGCATTTGCCAACACCGGAAAAGAGGCGGACTGCATCTGCGAGACGCAGTGTACGGAAGAGGACGTGGATGAGGAGTGCCCGGTCTGCAAAGAGGACATCACGCTCTGCCAGGGAGCGGAACCGGTGAAGGAAGAAGAGACGCCGGACGAAACAGCGGAGACGGAAACTGAGCCGGAAACGGAGTCGGAGGGACCGCTTACCCCGGATGGCAACATGACTCTCGTCGATGATTATGGGGATCATGAGACTTCCGGAAAGCAGTTCATCACGTTTACGACAAAGAACGGGAACTACTTCTATCTGATCATCGACCGTGATGATTCCGGCAATGAGACCGTACACTTCCTGAATCAGGTGGATGAGGCAGATCTCCTCTCACTCATGGATGAGGATGAGGTAAAGGAATATACGGAAAACCAGGAAGCGGAGGATACGAAGAAAGAAGAGGAGAGCAGCACGGCGGCAACGAAAGACCTGAGTCCGGATTCGGAGCCGGAAGAGACGGAACCAGCAAAGAAACAGACCAGTGTCCCTGTCGGAACGCTGCTTCTGCTTGTTCTCATCGGTTTTGGCGTGATCGGTGCCTACGTCTATAAGAAGGTCGGAAAGAAGAAGCGGAAGGATGACCAGCCGGATCCGGACGCGGATTACCACGAAGGGGAAGAGGAGGACTATCTCTCGGAACTGGAGGAAGATACACCGGTAAGTGAAGACGGTGAAGAAACCGCGCAGGACGAAGAAGCCGTAGACCGTACAGCAGATACGGATCTGCCGGAATGAGATGGGCAAGAATGCCGGAACAGGAAATCGAATCAGGAAGACATGCGGGGCAGCCCTTCGGGGCTGCCTTTCCTATTTCAGGAATCAGGAAGGAGTACAAAATGGCGAGACGATCAAGATATCTCCGCTACGTGGAGACGGTAAGTATGGTGCGAAGGCAGAGTGATGAGACGCAGAAGGCTGCCGGGAAGAGCGGTTCTCACGGTTCTGTCCTCCAGCGCTTGAAGGAGCTGAGAACACAGGATATGCAGGGAACGACAGAGAAGCAGACCGCAGAAACCGGAGGCGCATATGAATAATGGCAAACTGGTTTTTTATTCGGTGGAAGAGCTGGCTCGGTACCTTAATTCCTGCGACGGGGATGTACAGGTTCACATCGAGATGGCAATCGGGCAGGAAAGGGGTGAGGTGAATGGCGAGGAAGAAGGAGATGGCCGGCCAGTATTCCATGAATGATTATCAGCTGAAGCAGGTTGATATCCGCTTAAAGCTGATGGAAGGACCGTCCTACTACAGCCAGACACCGCTCACCAGCCCGGAAGGCGCTGCCTTTGTGATGCGGGACATCCTCAAGGAACTGGACCGGGAATGGGTCTGCGTCGTCAACATGGACAATCACCTGAAGCCCGTCAACTTCAATGTTGTCTCCATCGGAAGCATCAACCAGTCGCTGGCACCGATCCAGAACATCTTAAAGAGCGGCATCCTCTCGAACTGCAACAATCTCATGCTGATGCACAACCACCCGTCCGGCGATGTCGAGCCAAGCAGGGAGGACAGACAGCTTACAAAACGGCTCGTCGAGGCGGCAAAGCTCATGGATATGAACGTCGTTGATCATCTCATTGTCGGCGGCCAGAACGGTGAAGTCTACAGTTTCCGGGAACATGATCCAGAACTGTTTACCGGGCGCGAGATCGATCTTGATTACATTCACCGGATGACGGCAAAGGAAGGCGCCGATCAGGGATATCAGACAGAGTACAGCGCATCGCGGGCAGAAGACGGAAGAAGGCAGTATGCCGCCGGGAAGCACTATGATCCGAAGGCTGCCGCAAAGGCGCGGCAAAGCGAAATGAAGGAGATCACAAAGAAGCTGGAGGAAGGCGTCGCAGGGATCTTCTCCAGCGGGAAGTATCAGAAGTTCCTCGATACGATGGCAAAGTTTCCGCAGTACTCGCTGAACAACAGCCTCCTCATCATGATGCAGAAGCCGGATGCGTCGCTTGTGCAGTCCTATACCGGCTGGAAGAAGATGGGACGGTTTGTGAAACGTGGGGAGAAGGGCATCCGGATCCTGGCGCCGACGCCGTTCAAGGTGGACAGAGAGCAGGAGCGGACCGGCCAGGATGGAAGACCTGTTCTTGACAAGGACGGCGAGCCGATGAAGGAAACCGTGCAGATCAGCATGGTGGGGTTTAAGCCGGTGAGCACATTTGACATCTCTCAGACAGAGGGAGAACCGGTTCCGTCACTCGGCGTAGAAGAGCTGAAGGGAAATGTCGATCACTACGCATCGCTTTTTGAGGCGATGAAGGCAGCGTCCCCTGTACCGGTTGGTTTTGAGGACATCCAGGGCAGCGCCAAGGGATATTTCCACACGGCCGAGAATCGGATCGCGATCAAAAAGGGCATGGATGAAATCCAGAACGTGAAGACCCTGATCCATGAGATGGCACACGCAAAGCTCCACAACATGACTGCGCAGAAGGAACGGCAGGATGGCGAGCAGACGCGTAGCAGCAAGGAAGTGGAAGCCGAGTCGGTTGCCTATACGGTCTGCCAGCACTACGGCATTGATACCTCGGATTACAGCTTTGGATACATCGCCGGCTGGTCCGGTGGGAAGGAGATGCCGGAGCTGAAGGAATCTCTTGATACGATCCGGACGGCATCGTCCGAGATGATCAGCAACATTGATGAGAAGCTGCAGGAGCTCTCCAGAGAGCAGGATCCGGTTTCGCTCTCAGACAAGATCGACCGGCTTGCGGCGGACCTTGATCAGTACGCCTTTGATCGTGATACGTATGGCTATCAGGACGCAGCGGATAGTCGTGAAGAGGGTATTCACCAGATCCGGGAACAGTTGGAGCGGGGAGATGTCTCGGGGATCCAGGAGAGCATTCGTCAGGATCTTGCGGAGATGGAAGGGTCAGAAGATGAACTTCGACCGGTTGCAGAAACGCTTCTTACGAGGCTGGATGCACTCCAGAAGAAGCTTAAAGAAAACAAAGAGGAAATTGCAGCCGATGGGAAGACCGGTCCTGTTCCGGAGAGAATGGAAAAGAAGATTGCCAAGGACCAGACCGGCAAAACGGAGAAAAAGAGAGAACCGGAAAAGGCGGGATCAGTTCAGCAGGAACGAGCCTCCGTCCTCCAGAGGCTTTCTTCGGGAAAGGAAAGGGCAGAGAAGAGCCCGGAGCGGAGCCGAAAGAGCAGGGAGAAGAGTCCCGAGCGGTGACTGCAGTTTGTGAATACGTGAAAAGAAAGGGACGCTGGAGCAGCATCTGGCGTCTTCTTTGTTTTGGAAAGGAAGAATCAATGGGATACAGACTTGTGATTGCGGAGAAGCCGTCGGTTGCGCAGTCCATCGCAAAGGTGATCGGCGCAGACAGAAAGAAGGACGGATACCTGGAGGGAAACGGGTATCTCGTCAGCTGGTGCTTCGGACATCTGGTGGAACTTTGTGCGCCACAGGACTACGACGAAAAGTATGAGAAATGGAGAAAAGAGGATCTTCCGATTGTTCCGGATCCTTTCCACTACCGGGTTTCGGAGGACACGAAGAAGCAGTTCCGGAAACTGAAGGAGCTGATGGAGAGGGACGATGTGGACGGACTCATTGAGGCGACCGATGCCGGGCGCGAAGGAGAGCTGATCTTCCGCCTTGTTTATCAGGAAGCGCATTGCTGGAAGCCTTTTGAGCGTCTTTGGATTTCTTCCATGGAGGACAACGCGATCCGAGAGGGATTTCGGAATCTGAAACTGTCCTCTGCGTATGACGCGCTTTATGAAGCCGCACTTTGCAGGGAACGCGCAGACTGGCTTGTCGGGATCAATGCCACAAGGCTTTTCTCGACGCTCTATCGCCAGACGCTGAATGTCGGTCGTGTCATGACGCCGACGCTTGCCATGCTTGCAGGAAGAGAAGAGGAAATCATGCAGTTTAAGCCGGAGCCGGTCTACTCGCTTCAGGTTACAGCTGGAGCGGTAAGAGCAGATGGGGAGAAGATCCGGGACAGGCAGGAAGCGGAGAAACGTCTTGCCATGCTGAAGAGGGAAGAGGCGGCGACAGTTTCAAAAATGGAAGAAGTTCAGAAAGAGGATAAGCCGCCGCTTCTCTATGACCTCACGACGCTGCAGAGAGATGCCAACCGGATGTACGGATTCACAGCCCAGCAGACGCTTGATCTTGCACAGAGCCTCTATGAGAAAAAGCTTGCGACCTATCCGAGGACAGACAGCCGGTATCTGACAGATGAGATGGACGACAGCACGAAACGCCTTGCCTGTCTCATGAAGGAGAAGTGGGGATACACCAAGCTTGTTCCGCTCAATACAAATCGGGTGATTGACAGTAAGAAGGTCAGCGACCATCACGCAATCCTTCCGACGGAGAACGTGTACGATGTCACTTTCAGCGAACTGCCGGAAGGAGAACAGAAGATCCTCTCGCTCCTGGCAGCAAGACTTCTTTCCGCCCTCGGAAATCCCTGCAAGTATACGGAGTATCATCTGGAATTTACCGCGGCGGACCAGACGTTCAAAGCATCGGCGAAGACGGTCACAGATCCCGGCTGGAAGAATGTGGAGGGCTGGATTCTTGGAAAGAGAGCGGAGGAAAAGGATGAGCCGGAGAATCCGGATGAAGAGAAGACAGCATCCGGCGATGAATCCAACAAGATCCTGGAAGCACTCTCCGCTGATCCGGATTATTTTGCCGAAGGACGGCAGATGAAGATCGTGGATGCAGCCATTCATAAGGGTATGACAAAGCCGAAACCCCGCTATACGGAGAGCACGCTTCTTTCGGCGATGGAACGCGCTGGAGCAAAGGAAACACCAGATGAGGCAGAGCGGAAGGGCCTCGGCACACCGGCAACAAGGGCAGGCATCATCGAAAAGCTTGTCCGGATCGGATTTGTGGAGCGAAGCGGCAGCCGGAAGACAAAGTACCTTGTTCCGACACACAAGGGTATTTCCCTTGTCACGGTCATGCCGGAAGAGATCCGCTCGCCGCTTCTTACGGCAGACTGGGAGCAGAAACTTCTGAAGGTCGAGAGAGGGGAGCTCACCCCGGAAACTTTTATGAAGGACATTGAGACGATGATTTCCACTCTCGTCGATACCTATGAGGCGGTGCAGGATGCGGAGGTGATGAAGAAGGAGTCTGTTGAGAAGATTGGAACCTGCCCTGCCTGCGGGAGCGCTGTCGTTGAACGGAAGAAAGGGTATTTCTGCAGCAGCCGGGAGTGCCGGTTCGCGCTCTGGAAGGAGAACCGATATTTTGACGCGATCGGGAAGAAGATGACGCGGCAGATCGCGGAGAGCCTGCTCACAAGCGGAAAGGTGAATCTCACAAAGTGCCGTTCCCGAAAATCCTGCAGTACCTACGATGCGACACTTCTCATGACGACCGGCGACGACGGGAGCGTGACATTCCGGATGGAGTTTCCGGACAGGAAGGGGGCGAAGAGAAAATGATGAAGCCAGAAGGCGAAAAGATCCGCAAATGGGATGAGGTCGGCGGATTGGATGAGAGAATATCTCCGCCGGATCAGACACCGGCTGAGGCAAAGGAAGGCCCGATGCGGGCGTATGGCCAGGACAATTATCTGAAAAGCGCTGAGGAACAGACAGAGGACGATTACAACTCCATCGATGGAATCATGAATAATGGCGCCCGGAAAGATACAGATCCCCTGAGTGAAAAGGAGAAGGGAGATCCATCGGAGAGAAAATCCGAAGCAGAGAAGGCATCCGTCATGGAGAAAATCCGGGAGCATGAAGAACGTCTCCGGAACAGCGCTTCTGACCCGATCCGTTTCCGAAAAGATGCCCTCTGTCCGGACAGGGAGCTCTGCTGATATGGCAGATGGAAAGATGCGCCGGAACATTCAGTTTCATTTCTTTGCGACGAAGGAAGAAGCGGAAAAGATCCAGAAGAGAATGGAAGAAATCGGCGTTCGGAACCGCTGTGCCTACCTTCGGAAGATGGCAATTGACGGCTATTACATCTGCGTCGAGCTTTCCGATGTGAAGGAGATGGTGCGGCTTCTTCGGATCTACGGCAACAACCTCAACCAGCTCGCCCGGCGGGCAAATGAGGGCGGCAGCATTTACCGTAATGACGTCGAGGACCTGCAGAAAAACATGCAGGAGCTCTGGAAGATGATGCGGCAGATTCTGGAGAAACTCTCCTGCCTTGAGTGATGCGGATGAGGAAAAGCCGCAGCTGATGTGTGCACAAGTATGCGAATAGAATAGAAGCCGCGCGGGCGGAGAGAATCCGGCGAAGAGGAGGTGAGGACAGATGGCGGCAACACGGCTGATCGCGATGCATGTGAACAAGGGAAAATCCATCGGGCAGTGTCTGAAAGACCGGACCGACTACGCAAAGAACGGGGAGAAGACGCAGGGCGGTCAGTATGTTTCCTCCTATGCCTGTGATCCGGAAACCGCAGATCAGGAATTTCTGCTCTCCAAGAAAGAGTATTTTCGGATTACCGGACGCCGGATCCTTGGCGACATCATCGCGTATCAGATCCGGCAGTCCTTTAAGCCGGGGGAAGTTACACCGGAGGAAGCAAACAGGATCGGTTACGAGACCGCGATGCGGTTCACGCATGGAGAGCATGCCTTTATCGTTGCAACGCACACGGACCGGGCGCATATCCATAACCACATCATCTTCAATTCGACCAATCTCTCCTGCGACCGGAAATTCAAGGACAGCTGGTTCATCGCACTCGCGCTGCAGAAGCTGAGTGATCAGATCTGTCTGGAGCATTGCCTGTCTGTCATTAAGCCGCGAAAACCGGGAGAGCGGGATAATGTCTCTCCCTATCACCGCGTCTCCTTCCGGCACATGCTGAAGGAGAATATTGACGCGATCCTTGTCACGCCGCCGAAGAATTTTGAATCATTCCTGGCGGCGCTTGAGGAAAAAGGTTATGAGATCAAGGCAGGCAAAAATCCTGCTGTCCGCGGGAACGGGCAGACGCGGTATATCCGGTTCCGGTCACTCGGCAAAGGCTACACCGAAGAAGATATCAAAAAGCGCATCGCCCGCGAGCTTGAATTTGATCCGGAGGAAGAACGGAGAAACTGGCGAAAGGGAAAACAGCCCCGCAGAGCGGATCGGGATTTTGACCTTCTCATCGATATCAACCGGAAGATGCAGGAAGGAAAAGGCAAGTACTATGAGCGCTGGGCGAAGATCTATAACGTCAAGCAGGTATCCAAGGCCCTTCTCTTCCTGCAGGAACATGACATTCGGGGTTACGACGATCTCGCAGAAACGGCAAGAACCAGCGCGGAGAAATTCCATGAAGTGTCCGATGCTATCAAGAAAAAAGAGGCAAGGCTTAAGGATATCGCAGATCTCAAGACGCAGATCATCAATTATGTGAAAACCAGGGAGGTCTATAAGAAATACCGGGAGGCCGGATACAGTAAGAAGTTCTTTGAGGCACATCGGGAGGAGATTCTCCTCCATAAAGCGGCGAAGGAAGCTTTTGACAAGAGGGGACTCAAGAGACTTCCGAAAGTAAAGGATCTGTCAGCGGAATATGGCGTGATCCTTGCAGAGAAGCGAAAACTCTACGAGGAATATCGCAGCGTAAAGCAGGACATGATGAACTACCAGATCGCAAAGCAGGACATTGATCGTTTCCTGAAGATCGACGAAGAGCAGCGACGGCAGCAAGAAAAAGATCCCAAATTGACGAATCGGTAATGCATGGGCAGATGGCAATCAAGTGGTTGCTGTCTGCCCGTTTTTTTTATTGCTGTGATTCACAGCCTCGATGGAAGCGCCAGACCTGTCTGGTGCGCAGCCTGTCCGCAGGACAGTTCCGGGGGATTGGGGGATGCCCACCAACAAGCGAAGTCCTTTGTTTGTACAAAAGGACACTGCTTGCCAGTACTTATATTCCCAGTATTGAGACCATGGGGGCTTGAAAACATGCGGCTGAATCCTCGACGACACTTAATTGCCAATATATAAACAGGAACTTTAATTTCTTAAATTTGAAATGAAATATAGTGTTGTCAGAATGCAGGAATCTAAATATACTGGAGATATCCATACGGTATTTACAAAATAGAACATATGTATTTTTAATCATTTTTAATCACCATACACAATTGGCGAGGTATAGGAAAATGGCATTCTCATACAATGGATTGTGGAAACTGTTAATCGACAAGGACATGAATAAGATGGATCTGATGAAGCAGGTAGGCATCAGTAGCGGAACGGTTGCTAAGATGACCAGAGGAGAAGCGGTATCCATGAGCATCCTTGAGAAGATTTGCGAAAAGCTGGATTGTGATTTTGGAGATCTTGTTCATTATATACCGGACAAAGACAGCGCACATGAAAAATCATAAAGGCAGTGACCTCTTACGAGAAAGCAGTTTTTATTTCATGACACCATGGTTACCGCGTGGCTGATGGCAGATGAGTCATTGCCGGCTTGACTATATTATGGAGCTGAAAGAAGGCGAGCCGCAGAATGTGAGCTCAAAGGAGAAAGTGAATGACAGATAAGGCACTAAGGGATGCGAGCCCATACAATGCCGCCATTACAAGAGAACAGTTCCTGTTCTATGAAATGCGGATAACTGCGAAGTTAATAAATGACGGACTTGATAAGGATACAGTGGTGGGGCATATCGTGTCGGAGAATTTGTTTCAGTACCCAACAGAGAAATCTGTCAGAAAGGTGGCATTGGCTTGCATCCGGAGGCTGGGAGCGTTGGAGGATGACACACTCGTAGCGGCAATTGCATCACAGCCGAGTGATGTCGCAAAGCAGATCTGCCTCTATGCGATGATGCGGCAGTACCGTCTGGTATGGGACTTCATGATTACCGTTATTGGAGAAAAATATCAGAAGCTTGATACCTCGTTTAGCAGAATGGATCTGAACATTTTCTTCATGCGCCTGCAGGAGCAGGATGACTGGGTGGCGAAGTGGAGTGATTCCACGATCGCGAAGGTCCGGCAGGTGCTGACAAAAACGCTGGTAGAAAATGACTATCTGGATAGTACGAAGGCAGACCATCTGAATCCGGTGCTGATCAGCCCGGTACTGGAAAACGCAATCAGAAACGACGGCATGACGGAAGTACTGCCTGCCTTCAACTGTCTGTCGTAGGAGGGAACATGAGTGAGAATATTGATGAGCGATTGGACAAGGTACGCGAGCTTCTGAAAGACCCGGATTTTCTGGAAGGAAACGGGCTGTCCAATGAAGTAAATATCAGGATGTTTTGCTATGAGGCAAAGGATGAAATGCGTGTTCGTCACTTCGTAGAACAGATCCTGACCGATCAGACACTGCCGTGTCATCTGAAAGAGAACAACTTATATGAGATCTTCCTTGAGTGCTGCGAGGATAAACGCATTCTCTCCCGCATGGCAGAACAGGAGAAAAAACGCGGAAAAGATCAGCTCCAGAAGATGATTGAAAAATCCATCACCGTGCAGGCATATGTGGACAAGATCTGTAGCCAGGCTCCGGAAAAAGGAGATGTCTTACTTCTGACAGGAGTCGGCGACGTTTTCCCGTTCATGCGGATTCACATGCTGCTGGAGGCCTTGCAGCCACGAGTCGGAGGTGTTCCGATTCTTGTGATGTATCCGGGAACATTCGATGGAAGACACGTGAAGCTGTTTGACAGACTGAAACCGAACCCTTACTACAGGGCGTTCAACGTAATATAGGAGGAAACGCAGGATGAAAATTCAGGACATGTTTGTCGATGACATCAACCGAAAGATCAATGGTGTCATCAAGGTAGATCAGGAAGACAATTCAACCGAGCAGGAGCTGAACGAGTACGTCATTACCCGTGAGCTGAAGAAACATTTCATTACTTTCTTCAATTATTATGATGACGCGTTTGACGTGCCGACATCGGATATCGGTGTCTGGATCTCCGGTTTCTTTGGAAGTGGTAAATCTCACTTCCTGAAGATGCTCTCCTATATTCTGGAAAACAGGACCATCAATGGTATTCCGACTGTCGAGCGGTTCCGGAAGAAATTCGCAGATGATCCGGCGACCTTTATGCTCATTGACAAGGCGACAAAGGCTCCGACAGAGACGATTCTTTTCAATATCGATATCGAAGGCTTCAGCAATAAGGACAATACTGCCGTGCTGAAGGTCTTTGCCAAGATGTTCTATAACCATCTCGGCTTCCTTGGTGAAGATCTGAAAGTGGCAAAGCTCGAGCAGTTCATCGCCAAACAGGGCAAGACAGAAGAATTCCGCAGAGTGTTTGAAGAAAAGAATGGTGCTCCGTGGGTGGAAACCCGTGATTCCTTCGGATTCTTTGAAGACGATGTTGTCGAGACCCTGGAAGAAGTACTCGGCATGAGCGAGACCGCTGCCCGGAACTGGTTCAACGGAACCGAGACAGCGGAGATCAGCATCGCCCAGCTCGTCTCAGAGATTAAGGAATATGTCAACAGCAAGCCGAAGAACTTCCGCCTTCTCTTCATGGTGGACGAAGTCGGCCAGTACATTGGCACGGATACAAACCTGCTCCTTAACTTACAGTCTCTCGTGGAAAAAGTCGGCAGTGAGTGCGGCGGCAAGGTCTGGATCGTCTGCACCGGACAGGAAGCCATCGATGAGATCATCAAGGTTCGTATGGATGAGTTCTCCCGTATCCAGGCGAGATTCAAGACAAGACTTTCCCTGTCTTCCTCCGCCGTTGATGAAGTCATCCAGAAACGACTCCTCACCAAGAAGCCGGAAGCCGCAACGGTCCTTCGTGACCTGTATGAGCGCAACGACTATGTGCTGAAGAATCTCTTCAGCTTTACCGATTCCGTTCTGGATATCAAAGGATACAGCGGACCGGAGGAATTTGTTGAGAACTATCCGTTTGTACCATATCAGTTCATCCTGATCCAGAAGATTTTTTCTGAAATAAGAAAGCATGGAGCTGCCGGAAAGCACTATTCCGGAGCAGAACGTTCGATGCTGGACGGCTTCCAGATCGTGGCAAAGTCCATCGAGGATAAAGATGAACATGCGATTGCGCCGCTTTATCCGTTCTACGATAGTGTACATTCTTTCCTCGACGGATCGATCCGCCGGGTCATTGAACGCTGCCAGAAGGCTGCGGACAATCACGATGGGATTGAAGAATATGACGTCAGGGTTTTAAAGCTCCTCTACCTCATCCGGTACATCGATGATGTAAAGGCGAATCTCGATAACATCGTCATCCTCATGGCGGATGACATTCGTACCGACAAGATTGAGCTTCGGCAGGTTGTGCAGAAGTCTCTCGACCGTCTGAAGAGCCAGAACTATATTGACCGCCGCGGTGACGCTTATATCTTCCTCACGGATGAGGAGCAGGATATTGCCCGCGACATCGCGAATACATCTGTGGATACAGCCAAGATCGTGGAACGTATCGGACAGATGATTTTTGGCGACATTTATACACAGAAGAAATACCGCTATGGGAAGTATGATTTCCCATTTGATGAGATGGTGGATTCCACATCCATCGGTGTGGTAACCGGGGGCATGACGCTTCGCTTTCTGACTGTGGCGGCGGACGCTGAAGACAAGCAGGAACTCCGTCTGATGACGGAATCCAAAGGCAAGAGTGCGATCATTGTGCTAGCGGACACGCCGTATTATGAATTTCTGGAAAATGCCATGAAGATACGTCAGTATGTGAAGCAGCGCAATGTGAATCAGCTGGCGAAATCCGTACAGGACATTATTCGGGGCCAGCAGGATGAAGCAGGAAAATACGAAGCATCTGCCAGGGAAGAGCTGGAAAAAGCCATTATCGGGGCTGAGGTCTATGCGGATGGAGAGCATATCGAGATCACAAGCGGGTCTGCAGCATCCAGAGTGGATCAGGCGCTCCAGTATCTTGTCGCGCATATTTACAGCAAGCTTGACCTGATTACGAAGAATGCGGAAACAGATGCGGATGTAATTGAGATTCTGCGTGGCACAAATCCGCAGATGGAAGGCACGGAGGACAACCGCGATGCCGCAGCGGATATAGAGGATTATCTGGAAAGGCAGACAATACGGAATCTCCCGACATCAATGGATGATGTGCAGACCAGATATCAGAAGATCCCGTATGGATGGAGGGAGATAGATATCGCCGCGACAGTAGCTCTTCTTATCTATCAGCAGAAGGTCACCATTAAGTACGGCGATGAGACGATACGCCCTGACAACTCCCGACTTCCGGATATGCTTCGAAAAAAAAGCGAACGCGGAAAGACAATGATCTCTATGAAGCAGTCCGCTTCCGCACAGAAGATGAAAGCTGCAAGGGAGATCATGCGGGCGTACTTTGATATCATGGATGTTCCGGATGATCAGGACAGCCTTGTGAAGCTGATCCTGGAGAAGTTCTTGGCAAAGAAAGCATACTTCGAACAGCTCGATCAAAGATATGAAGGTCACAAATATCCGGATCATGCAATAGTGACAAATGCGATTACTTTGGTGGATGACGTTCTCTCCCAGCAGAAAGATGATATTGCTCTTATTGACCGCTTGGTAGCAGATGAGAATAAGCTTTTTGACAGTAAGGAAGACTTGCAGCCTATAGAAGCGTTCTTTAAGAATCAGGTTGCAGTATTTGATGCCGCCGTGAAAATGGAAGCTGATATGCATAACGACCTGCCGTACCTGCAGACGGATGAAGAAGCCAATACTGCGCTGAATCAGATCCGTCTCATTACGGTGGTCAAAGGAAATGATTCCAGCGTATACAGACGCATCCCGGAACTAAACGGACTTATGGATAAAGTCCGCGCCGGACATAATAAACTTCTTGAGGCAAAACGGGAGGAACTCCTGGAAATCGTACGTCAGTGCCTTGCTGAAATTCATACGGCTGCAGGAGGGGGCAGTGAATGCAGGAATATTGTGATAGCTGCGGATAACTATTTCACGCAACAGAAAGAAAAAATTGCCACGACAAAGGTCATCGTGCTTCTAGATGGCATGACGACGCAGATGTGGAATTATAAGGACGATACTCTTTCTCGGATAGAAGCAGCGAAGACACCTCGTGTCACACCGGTGAATCCGCCAAAGAATGACGAGCCGAAGAAGCACATCAAAAACTACTACCGTCAGGCAATCTTCAAGCAGGCGACGCTTGAAAGCCAGGCAGATGTGGATGCCTATGTGGATAGAATACGCTCATATCTGACCACGCTTCTGAAGGACTGCGACGGGATCAAGTTGAACTAAAGAGGGCTCTTTTTATGGATAAGAACGCGATAAAAAAATATGCTGTTTGGGCGCGGAAAGAACTTATTGAACGCGTATCACAGAAGGCCGATCAATATGATATCAGTGCGGATGCAGATCCTTATGCGGATTCTGCACGCGGTGTCGTCCTGACAAAAGAAGAGAAATCCCAGCGGGCTGCCCTGATCGGACAGGTGAAGGAAAAAGGTTTTGATCAGGTGATGGAAGAAGTTGCTTATACCTGGTTCAACCGTTTTGCTGCGCTGCGTTTTATGGAGGTTAACAATTATCTCCCGTCACGGATACGTGTGTTTACTGACGCCGAAGGGAACTTTAAGCCGGAGATTCTGACAGAAGCAATCCATCTGGAGCTGGACGGTCTCGACATGGAAAAAGTCTATGCTCTGAAGGATGCAAACGACAGCGAAGCTCTGTTCAAATATCTTATCATCACGCAGTGCAACGCTCTTTCCAGCGTTCTGCCGGGGATGTTCCAGAAGATTGCGGACTACACTGAGCTTTTGTTTCCGGACAACTTGCTACGGGAAGGAAGTGTTGTAGAACAGATGGTTACCCGGATCCCAGAGGAAGACTGGAAGGATCAGGTGCAGATTATCGGCTGGCTTTATCAATACTACAATACTGATTTAAAAGCAAAAGCTGATTTTGATGTTAAAGCTGGGATAAAAATCACGAAGCAGAATCTTCCTGAAAAAACACAATTATTTACGCCGGACTGGATTGTCCGCTATATGGTCGAGAATTCTCTTGGGCGGCTGTGGGTCGAAGGTCATCCGAATGATGAGCTGAAATCGAAATGGGAATACTATCTCGAGGAAGCCGAGCAGGAACCGGATGCGCAGAAACAGCTGGATGCGATTCACAAGGAGTACTCTGCCCTGAGACCTGAGGACATCCGTGCTCTCGATCCCTGTATGGGTAGCGGTCACATAATTTGCTACATGTTTGATGTGTTGATGCAGATTTATGAGGCTTATGGCTACACTGCCCGTGACGCCGTTTCCAGCATCGTACAGAATAATCTCTACGGTCTCGACATCGACGACCGTGCGGCTCAGCTCGCCTACTTTTCCGTGATGATGAAAGCTCGCCAATATGACCGTAGATTCCTTTCTCGTGGGATTCAGCCGCATGTCTATGCCATTATGGAGAGCAACCACTTTGATCCGAACATGATCGACGAATTTACAGATGGTCGCGAAGAGCTGAAATCCGCGATGCGTTCGCTTATCTCCGATCTGCATGACGCGAAGGAATACGGATCCATTCTGGATGTGAAGCCGGTGGATTTTCCGGCGCTTTATGCCCGCTTTGAAGAAATCAGGAACGTGAATCCGAATTTCTACACGTATCAGATTCTGAATAATTTATTGCCATTTGTACAGATGGCGGAGGTAATGAGCCAGAAATATTACATAATCGTAACTAACCCGCCATATTTAGGCCTTAGAAGCATTGGTGCAAAATTATTAACCTATATTCAAAAAGCGTATCCAGACAGTAAGAATGATTTGTTTTCGGTTTTCATTGATTGTGCACTTAGATTTTCTTTACCAATAGGACAGATTGGATTAGTTACAGCAGAAAGCTGGTTGTCCCTATCGAGCTTTGAGATGATAAGAACAAATATTATTGAGTTGAATACAATTACCACTATGGTTCAATTAGGTGAAGGCGCATTTGATGCAGGCTTCGGAACGGTTGCATTCTCATTACAGAAAAAACATATAACCAATTACAAGGGTGTTTATTACAAATTAAGTGATAAGGACGAGGGTGAATGGAAACAACAGCAACTTCTGAATAAGACAGGGAATTATAGATTCTATTCAAAACAAGAGGATTTTGAATTTGTACCAGGATATGCAGTTTCGTATTGGGTTAGTGAAAAGATATTTAATACTTTCACAAAGTACCACTCGTTGAATGACATTGCCGAGCCGAGACAAGGGCTCACAACATGTGATAATAATAGATTTATGCGGTTTTGGTATGAAGTTAATCTGAGTAATATTGGATTTGGCTTTTCATCAACAATAATGACTACTAATTCGTCACAAAAATGGTTCCCATATAATAAAGGCGGTGAACCAAGAAAGTGGTATGGAAATAATGAATATGTGGTTAACTGGCAACATGATGGTCAGGAAATAAAAAGATTTGTTGAAAGCAAATACAAAACATATTCACGTACTGTAAAAAACATTCCGTATTATTTTAAGAAAGGATTGACTTGGTCAGCAATAGCAAAGCAATTTGCTGTGCGTGCTTATGATAAGGGCTTTATTTTTGCTGATAAGGGGCAAGCTTGCTTTGTTGAGGATAAATATTATGAGTATATATGCGCATTGATGAATTCGAAATATACTCAAACGATTCTCACAATTATATCGCCAACGCTAGATTTTAATTGTGGATATATTAAAAAAATCCCTATAGCTATTGATACTGACGAAATGCCGATAGTATTGAAAGTGGCAAATGAAAATATTGCCATTTCAAAAAATGATTGGGATTCTTTCGAGATCTCTTGGGACTTCCATAAGCACCCACTGCTTCGCAACACGCATACTATCAAAGAAGCTTTCTCACAGTGGAAAACCGAATGTAAAAACCGCTTCAATAAACTCAAAGCCAACGAGGAAGAACTCAACCGCATTTTTATTGATATCTACGGCCTGAAGGATGAACTGACGCCGGAAGAGGATGACAAAGACGTAACTGTACGCAAGGCTGATCTCAGTCGCGACATCCGCTCGTTTGTCTCATACGCTGTTGGTTGTATGATGGGTCGTTATTCCCTTGACGTAGATGGCCTCGCCTACGCGGGCGGCGATTGGGATGGCTCGAAGTACAAGACATTCATTCCTGATAAGGATGCCATCATTCCGATTACGGACGATGAATATTTCACGGATGATATTGTTGGTCGATTCGTAGAATTCGTGAAGACGGTGTACGGCGCAGACACGCTGGAAGAAAACCTGAAGTTCATCGCGGACGCGCTGGACGAGAAGGGTTCTACGTCACGCGAAGTCATCCGGAATTATTTCCTGAACGATTTCTTCAAGGACCACTGCAAAATTTACCAGAAGCGCCCGATTTACTGGCTCTTTGATTCCGGCAAGAAGAACGGCTTCAAGTGCCTTGTGTATATGCACCGCTATCGCCCGGATACGATTGCACGCATCCGTACGGACTACGTCCATGAGCAGCAGGCACGTTATCGCACGGCGATTTCCGGCCTTGAGCGGCAGATCAATGGCGCACCGACATCAGAGCGTGTCCGCCTGAATAAGCAGTTGACTAAGCTCACAGATCAAGCGGAGGAGACAAGACTCTACGAGGAAAAGATCCATCACCTCGCTGACCAGATGATCTCGATCGACCTTGACGACGGCGTAAAGCACAACTATGCAATTTTCCAGGATGTGCTCGCGAAAATTAAGTGATGGCGTTGGACATGAACAGTCAAATTGAAGAGTTATTAGAACGTTTGGTGGTCGCAATTGAGCAACAAAATGCGGGGATTTCGTGGGATAGCATTATATCGTTGTTTGCGTTAATTGCTTCTTGGATAACAATTACTTTACTGTTGATTGAGCGGCACGAAAAGAAAAGACCTTATTTGATGATTTCTTTTCAATTAGTGAGATCTTCGTTAGCAACATTAGTTTTCTGTAATACTGGAGAAGTTCCTTTGGAAATAAAGAGTTTTACAATTAATAGGGATTTTGCATCACAGTTAGATAAGACTACTCAAAAGAGAATTAGTAAAATGTCCACTACCAGTATAGTTGTATATCCTGGTAAGCAATGGGTGCTTTCACTTAATAAAATAGTTCCTGATATTGTTAATGATTTTGATGTCCAAAAGATTGATATGAAATATTCCTATCGTGAAGTGGGAAAGTCAAAAACTTATACAGAGACTACATTTATAGATATTGGAGATTATGGTGTGTTCCTTACCTATATTTCAGAAACAGATGAACTTAGACATGAAATTGCAAATCTTGAAAAGAAGATGGACAAGCTTACTTCGGCATTGAAGGTAAAAGAATCAAATGATTTGGATATCAGCGACATTAAAAACACAATAACAAGTAATAAAAAGTAAAGGAGGACAGGCTGTATGGCTTTGCCTGATTCCGATAGAGTAATACAGGATCTGAACCGGAGATTTTCCGAGCCGCTTCCTGAGTTTTATAACCGAAGAATTATTTTCTGGCATGATGAAGATAAGGAATTCGAAGAGAGAATCCAGAACGGAGAAATCGAGCTTGCCAATGCCAAGCTCGTGACTCTGACTGGGACGAATAATTTTGAAATCAAGAAGCTCTTGACGCATGACGATAAGACGAGCAACTACTGCGTTTACTGTCCGGTCACATATCCGGACGAAAAGAACTGGCTTTTGCCAATCCAGCTTTACAGCGAGGAATTCCGGGCGGATCTTGTCTCCATCTGGCTTGAGGAGATGGGCATCGAGAACACAGCAAGTCTACGCAAGGCGGTAAAGGACTATCGTCCGTTCTTTCGGGCAAAGGCTCACCGTACCAAGGTGGCAAATCTAGGCCAGAAGATTACGGCTCCCGTACAGCTGCTGAAGGCTGTCATGGCGGTTCTCTGCGGTGTGAAGAAAACAGATCCGAACCTGCTCATCCGCACGGTACTCCGTGCCGGAACAGATCAGGGACAGAACGGCATCTATCAATCACTCGTCAAATTCAGTGTAGATAAGGTCTTCTGGCAGATGGTCGCGCAGGTGACAGGCTATCGCGAGGAAACGCCGGATCTCGGTAGGCTTTCCTGCCACATCCTGATGACTGCAACAACACGGACAATGCGCATGGATAATCTGGTGGGACTGGACAGCTTTATCTCCATTCCTCATCAGAGCTACTGTTACGACTTCATGTCCGAGTGGATGCACTCCGATGAGACACGGGAGCTTTATGCCATCGCACGAAATGTGGAGGATGAACTGCGCCTGCCGGGCCGGTTCAGCCAGCTCCCTGTTGAAGAACTGGTCGGCACAGAGATTTTTCCTTGCATCGACGAGTGCATTTTGAAGAAGCTGATGACGGACATCATTGACCACACGATCAATGTGGACGTCATCACTGATACTGTTGAAAAGCGCCGGACAATGCTCTGGTACGAACGTGTGCAGAACTTCTACGAGGGTGTTCTGGAAGTCGCGCATATGCAGAAGTTCTATCTGGACCATTCCGCAGGATTTCACACAGTGGAGCCGCATAAGGTCTGGAAAGAATACACCACGGACTATTACAGGATGGATACCTGCTACCGGCTGTTCCATGTGGCCTTCGGGAAATCCCTGAATTCTTCCAATCCGCTGCTCGATGATCTCTTCAAGCATGTAGCTGACAATGTGGAAGGCCTGTACGCAAACTGGTATCTGGATAATCTTGGTTCTGACTGGGCAAATGCCGCCGCGGATAATCTCAAGGAATACGGAAGAATTCTGGAAGTTCCGCAGCAGACGGATTTCTACCAGTCAAAAGTGAAGAATGCGGACACCCGTGTGTTCGTGATTATTTCTGATGCCATGCGCTATGAAGTGGCGGCTGCGCTCTCGGAAGAACTGCGCCGCGAGACACAGGCAGAGGTCAGGCTGTCATCCTGCGAGGGCATCTTTCCGACCGTGACGAAATTTGGCATGACGGCACTTTTGCCGCATAAAGAAATCTCTGTGGAGCTGCGGTCAAACGGCGTTCTCGGTGTGCTTGCCGACGGACAGTCCGCAGATTCGTCGTATCGGGATGGGATTCTAAAGGCAGCGAATCCCGCGAGTGTAGCGTTGAAGTACAAGGATATCATCAAGATGAAGCGTGCGGAACGCAGCACACTGGTGAAGGGCATGGATGTCGTCTACATCTACCATGACAAGATTGACGAGACCAGCCATACCGATGAGGCAGAAGTATTCAACGCCTGCGATGACACGATTTCGGAACTTAAGAACATGGTTCGTATTATCGTGAATGAATTCAGCGGGACGAGAATCTTCATTACTTCCGACCACGGTTTCATCTATACCTACAAACCGCTGACGGAAGATGCGAAGGTGGATAAGACTACATCTTCTTCAGATGATGTTGAAGTGGATCGCAGGTATCTGATTACGAAGAAGGGTGCGAGACCGGACTATATGCTTCCTGTGAAGTTCCTCGACGGCACTCAATATGACGCCTTTGCGCCAATTGGCAATACCCGGATCAAGAAAAAAGGCGGCGGACTGAATTTCGTGCATGGCGGCATCAGCCTGCAGGAGATGGTTGTTCCCATCATTGACTATCACTACATGCGTACCGACAGTGTCGGATACCAGAAGAACAAGAAGAAGTACGATACGAAGCCGGTATCGCTGAATCTGCTCTCGTCCAGCCGTAAGATCAGCAACATGATCTTCTCTCTGAATTTCTACCAGAAGGAGGCTGTCGGAGCCAACCGGGAAGCTGCCAATTATCTCCTGTATTTCATCGATTCGGAAGGGACACAGGTAAGCGATACACAGAGAGTCATTGCGGATAAGACCAGCGACAATAATCAGGACAGGACGTTCCGAGTGAGCTTCAACCTGAGGTCCATGAAATACAGCAACAAGGAAAGTTACTATCTTGTCATCGCGGATGAAAGCGGTCTGCAGCTGCCACAGCGGGAAGAATTCCAGATCGACATTGCCTTTGCGGTGGATGACTTTGACTTCTTCAGTTAAAGGATGTGAAACGAATGGATGATATTGCTACCGGGGAAAAGAGCACCCGAGAAATCATAAAAGAAAAACTTCGCCGCAACTTCGACGGAAAGATCGTGCGGAAGGACCTGACTAAAAAGATCAAGGAAGGTGCGAACGTACCGGTCTATGTCCTTGAGTTTCTGCTTGGCCAGTACTGCAGCTCAGATGATGAAGAGGTCATCGAACAGGGCATTGAAAATGTGAAACGGATTCTGGCAGACAACTTTGTGCGTCCGGATGAGGCGCAGAAGGTTTTGTCGAAACTCCGTCAAAGAGGAAGCCATACCATCATTGACATGGTGACGGTGAATCTGAACCTGCGCTATGACGAATACGAAGCAAGTTTCTCGAATCTCGGGCTTGCTGGAATTCCAATCAGCGAAGAATACCCGGAAAGATATGACCGTCTGCTCTGCGGAGGCATATGGTGCATTGTACAGCTGGAGTACGATTTCGGAGAAGATGCAGTGCCGGATATCATTTCTTCTTCCGGCGAGCGCATGCAGTCAAAGCGCAAAAAGCAGAAAGACTTGACGCCAATCAGCATTCGCAAGCTGACGCCGATCCAGCTGCCAAGTGTAGATATGGACGGTCTGAAGGAAGGCCGGAAAGACTTCACAAAGGATGAGTGGCTTGATATCCTGATGCGCTCCATCGGTATGGAGCCCGATGAACTGACGTATCGGGAGAAATGGCTCCTTCTCACCCGCATGATTCCGCTTGTGGAGAATAATTTTAATCTCTGCGAGCTCGGGCCGCGGTCAACCGGAAAGTCCTATTTGTATAAGGAAGTTTCGCCGAATAGCATACTTGTATCCGGCGGGCAGACGACAGTTGCGAATCTCTTCTATAACATGGGCCGGAAAACAATCGGGCTTGTCGGTCTCTGGGACTGTGTGGCATTCGATGAGGTCGCCGGGATCAAGTTCAAGGATAATGACGGCATCCAGATCATGAAGGATTACATGGCTTCCGGCTCCTTTGCTCGTGGCAAGGAAGAAAAGGCAGCATCTGCTTCAATGGTTTTTGTCGGAAATATCAATCAGAGCGTGGATGTGCTCCTGAAGACATCGAGTCTCTTTGATCCCTTCCCGCCGGAGATGGGAACCGATACGGCATTTCTCGACCGTATCCACTGTTATCTTCCGGGATGGGAAGTGCCGAAATTCCGCCCGGAGCATTTTACGGATGACTATGGCTTCATCACAGATTATCTGGCTGGATGGATCCGCGAGATGCGCAAAGAGCAGCTCGGTGATGCGCTGGATCATTACTTCCATCTCGGAAAGAATCTGAACCAGCGTGATGTCATTGCTGTCCGCAGAATGGTGGACGGCTATCTGAAGCTGTTATATCCGGACGGCGAGTTTACAAAGGAGGACGTCGAAGAAGTCCTGAAGATTTCTCTTGAAATGCGTCGTCGTGTGAAAGAGCAGCTCAAGAAGCTCGGCGGCATGGAATTCTACGATGTGAACTTCAGCTATATTGATAACGATACGTTTGAAGAAAAGTATGTCTCTGTTCCCGAACAGGGCGGTGGAAAGCTGATTCCGGAAGGCATCTGCAATCCCGGCCAGGTCTACACGGTATCTCGCGGCAAGAGCGGCATGCTCGGCGTATTCCGGCTGGAATCCCAGATGCTTCCGGGCACGGGGAAACTTGCCTGTACCGGCATTGGAAGTGACCGCGGTGCAAAGGAAGCGACAAACACAGCGTTTAATTTCCTGAAGGCAAATGCCAAGAGAATCAGTGGTTCCATTAGCATGACGGCGAAGGACTACAACATCAATTATCAGGATCTGCAGGGCATCGGCATCACGGATAAACTGGCACTTCCGACTGTGATTTCCATCTGTTCGATTGCGCTGAACAGACCGACACAGAGTTCTCTTGCTGTGCTTGGAGAAATCAGTATCGCCGGTTCGATGATAAAGGTCGATGAACTGGCTAATGCCCTGCAGGTTTGCCTCGACAGCGGGGCGAAGAAGATTCTGCTTCCGATCACATCGGCAGCGGACATGGGAACTGTGCCTCCGGAGCTGATGGGGAGTTTCCAGATCATTTTTTACCAGAGCGCGGAGGATGCGGTGTTCAAAGCATTGGGGGTAGAGTAAGGAATTGGGGACTGTTTCTGTGGAAATCCGAGATGAATATGATTGCTGAGAAGGTTGTTATTAAGTCAAATAATATATCCTACGGCCCCATGCCCGCGTTTAATGACGAAGTGGAGCAGCATGTGAAGATCTACCGGGATGGTCGGTTTCAGATTACAAGATTTGTATATGGCTCCGGCGTTAAGAGGCATGGGTATGTTAAGGCGGCAAAGAACATTTTTATGATTCCGGCAGAAAGGGCAGCATGGCTTCTTGATCTGATTAGCGGATATTTCAGAGATCATAATGAAGACTGGTTTGCAACGGATATCGGAGATTTTAAGATCACGATTACCATGGGAGATGGCACGAAAATTCGTCGGAAGGGTTCTCTTAACCAGGACTTTGAGATCGGAGATGACGACTTAAATTCCATAATCAGGGAGACATTGGGCGTTGACGACCTGCTTTTATTCAATGGTCACAGCGGGCAGAGGTATATTTATCTTAGCGTGAAATTTCCGGGAAGCGATCAAGAGTATTACTATCGGACTACCGACAGGAGCATTGATGTTGGGGATGCTGTTCTTGTTCCGGCTGGAAAGTCAAATCGCAAGGAGTTGGTTGAAGTTACCCGGAAAGAAAAGTTCTATGAAGATGAACTGCCGATGCCGCTGGAAGAAGTGAAGTCAGTGATCGGCAAGGTGATTCTGACGCAGGACCAAAGCTCGGAGCCTCTTATTCCAGAAGAAGCACAGAAGCTAAATACGTCCGACGCCAATCGTGGTACTCATGAAGTTTATTTTGCAACCGCAGACGGAATCAAATTTGCGCTGGATGCAGTCGGAGAGAAGAAGCTGGTAAGTAATGTAAAAGATATGCCGGCAATTGCGAAGGCAGAAGAATATATGCGGAAATTTCTGATGGATCAGGCAGGGAATGATCTGGATTCGTTTCTGAATGATTTTTGGCTTTACCTCGAAGAGAGCGTTAAATCGATGGAAGATGAGAATCCGGCGATACAAAAACTACTGTATCCTCTGGCGGGCGAGTGCGAAGAGTTCTGTTGTGGATATGGGAAAAACAAGAATTCGAATTCCGTGCTGTATTTGAAGCAGAAGTTCTGGCGTGTATATCAGGATGCCTTTATGAGAGGAATCAAAATGAGATAGAGAAATAGGATGCCCTGTTTTGTGCGGAGCGGGAGGTGTGACTGCATGGGAATCTTCAATAGAAATCAGGGAGAAAATCACAACAACATAGCTTCCGTTGTGCTGATAGAGCAGACACAGAAGTACAAGAACAAAACGTCCTGGGGATTGAGTTTCTCAAATTCAGCATTCGGAGATCCGATTGCCATGAGCCAGACAGTGCCGGATGGAACAGAGCTGACATTCAGTATCACATACAAAAATGGAAGGAAAAAGATACTGAAGGTGATGTCTGGAACAGCGATGGCTGACAGACTTCTACAAATGGCATTGGATCCGGACAAAAGGAATGCATCAGCTGACCGCTTAGAGAGTGAATCTGGGGAAAATGCTGCAAATGCTGAGGGCAAGCCTCTTGTCAAGCTCGGGAAGAACCAGCTGCCTCAGGGACGATATATCATTGGAAAAGATCTTCCGGAGGGGACTTTTGATTTCACGTGGGTATGGGGTGAAGGATATCTTTCTCTGTACAAGACTGATGAAAATACAACCCTGGGGAATAATCTCTATCTTGAGAATGTCGGAAATGCACATGAATATCAATATCGCCAATGTCTGCATCTGAAATGCATGGCTGGTAATATGCTGATTATCGGTGGAAATCTGATTGTTGAAATCTCGAGATCACCGAAGCTTGATATTGATTTATGAAAACGCGGCGAGTTGCTGAGGGGCGTTATGAATGCAAGAGATGTAATGGAAAATCTGAGTAAAGAAGATCTGATTGATCTCGTATTTGAATACAGCGATAACGGCTATTTTCCGTTGGAACCTTTCCTTCTGAGAGCAGATTACGCTTTTACATTGGACGATTTAACGGAAATTTGGAAGAGCGCGTATGAAAAAGCAAAGGAATACGAGGACCAGACAAGCGATCTTGGCGCAGATTTACTGAGAGATATCGCTGAACTGTGCTTTGAGCACGCTAAGAAGCTCCAAAATGCGGAGGAACAGGCTGAGGTTTTACAGATGCTGGTTGATGATCTTGCCAAGGCAAGTGAAGAAGATGGGATCGGAATGTACACCGATTCCGAATGGCTCTATGACGAGGTAAGAGAAAAGATCGAAGAATGGAAAGATAAATGACTGGCGAGCATCAGCAGAATAGGGCTATTTTTGGTTGGCAACATCGCTGTGACTGCAATTTTGTGAAATGCGAGGCGGAGAATATGGAATACGGAATGAGGAAACCAAGTCTAAAGAAATCATTGAGTGCCAGGACGAAGGGGAGAGCAACCCGTGCTGTGAAAAAAGCGCTGATCCCGGGCT
>JBJFHK010000269.1:0-5523 GCA_051893535.1 Eubacterium sp.
CATCGATTTCAACTCGGCGAACTTCTCCAAATTCAGGGTTGCTGAAAATTTGCATCTCGTTCATTTTATAAAAATCCTCCTTGCATTCCACGTGGAGGAGTGGTAGAATAGATTTACCACCCCTCCTGGTGTGGATTCATAGAGTGTTGGTATGCTTTCCGATGGCCGCCAGCACTCTATTTCGTTATGTCGGCTTCCAACTTCTTGATTCCGCGCCGTATGGCTTCCATTTGGCTCACCTTTTCCTGTTCTGTGTATTCGTCCAAAATTTTTTTGCTTTCCTCATCAACACGAACAGTCAATTTATACGGCTTCGGATTGTCTGTTGGTCTGCCTGTCCTGGGAGACATTTCATCACCTCACTTTTGACTGTCATAATTATAATATTTTGACAGTCAAAAGTCAAGCACTTTTTTACAATTATTTAGAAAAATTGTTGAAAAATTTTTCAGAAATATGTATCATGTGATTAGATGCATCAAACTGGTTTGGAAAGCAATTTTATATGACATAAAACATATCTTATAAGAAAAGAGGAGCGATTATGTATTGCAAACACTGCGGAAAAGAGCTTGACGATCGGGCAATAGTCTGCCCTGGATGCGGTATACCGACTACCGAAAAGAAGGAAAAGAAAAAGCATCCTGTTTTAGGTTCAATCATTCTGGTGCTGTCAATCATTTTGATTATCGGGTCATGCTCCAGCGCAGGAAGCCCCCAAAAAGTTGGCAGCTCCGCAGGCTCGTCATCATCTGATAACCTATCGAATGATTTCAGCAATAAATTTGAGGTTGGGGATAAAGTCGAGTTAAACAATATTGTCGTGACACTAAAAAAGGTTTCCGAAAATCGCGGTGGAAACTATATGACGCCATCCTCCGGAAAAGTATTCATAGTCTGTGAGTTTGAAATTGAGAATAATTCAAGCAAAGATATTGTAATTAGCTCGCTTATGTCATTTGAGGCCTATGTGGACGATTACACTACAGAAATGAATCTTTCCGCGATGCTCAGCACCGGGAAACAACAGCTTGATGGGACCGTCGCAGCCGGAAAGAAAATGAGCGGTGTAATCGGGTACGAAGCAGACCCCGGCTGGGAGGAAATAGAAATTCGGTTCACGCCTGATTTCTGGGCGGGAAAAGATATTATTTTTGCATATAAGAAATGAACGGATGTAAACCATGACTATTTCTTATCAATTTACCGTTGAGGAACGATATGACCGCGTACATTCCGCTATTTTGTATGCCGCGGAAATGTGCAATTGTTCCGTCAGCGCTGTTTCCGGGACGGGTTTTACGTTCAAAATGTCTCCGGGGTCCGGCTGCTTCAAGATTAAATTTATTGTGTTCTTTTCTGAGTCAAACGGGATCACAACCGTCAGGATTACAACCAGTGGAACAGATAGGAAGTCTTTCCATTTCAGAGTGTATGATCGATTTCTTGAAGCTCTGGCCCGCGCCGGATTAAACATACCGGTAGTCCATGGTGATCCTTACATTATAACGACAATGCAAATCGGCGGCGGAACTGAGCAGAGATATTCCGGGAAAAGCAGCCCGTCACTCGGCGGAGCGTTAGCCGGTGGCATTCTGTTCGGGGATGTTGGGGCCATTATCGGCGGCATTGGTAATTCCGCCGCAAAATGGAGGACAAAAACGGTATTGTCTAACAGCGCCTTGTTCCTTATTTGTTATTCAAACGGAATGATCGAAGAGCAAGAAGTCATGAAAGGCACGAGACTTTACACGGAAGTCATGGCAAAACTTGGGGCAGACCCCGTTATTCAAAAACCGGGGAAATCTACAGCACCAGAATTTCAATACCGCGAAAATCACACCGTATCTCAGGGAGGTCGCGCAAAGAATCGTAAAAACGGAATTTTCCTTCGATTCCTTGCATGCTGTCTGGCCTATTTGGTATCCTTTATAGCACTTCTGTTTTTGGCATCGTTTCTTCCGGAATTTGCGGAACCTTTGGCAACAATCGAAGCGCTTGTCGTTCTTATCCTCCCGGCTTTTATAGCGGCACTTGTTTGCAAATAACATAAAAAAGCCGCCCCTGTGGATCAGACAGGAGCGGCAACGTAGAAAACCACCGACGCAATGGGGATTGTCTACCCTTTCATGGTAGCACACCCGGAAAGGATTGTCAAATGAAAAGAACAAAAGATTTCAAACGCCCTGTAGCAAGACAACTCCCGTCTGGCTCCTGGTTCTGCCGTGTCCGTGTGGATGGTAAGGATATATGTATCACAAAGGACACACAAAAAGAGGCAGAGGCGGAGGCCATGGCCGTCAAGTACGGCATTATCGAGGCTAAGGAAAAAAAAGACGATAAGAAGAAAACACTTTCCGATACTATTGATGACTATATAGAAATGCGGCGTGGCTCTGCGTCACCCTCCACAATTTACGCATACGAACGATACAAGGCGAATTGTTTCCAGTCGATGATGAAATCAGACATCTATAAGACAACGGACGATCAGTGGCAGTCAGCAATCCGGCGTGAAGCAAAAGGCAAGTCGCCAAAGTACATTGCAAACGTCTGGGGGCTTGTGTCGTCGGCGATTTTTGAGGAAACAGGGAAACGCCCAAACGTAAAATTACCAGCCAAGGAGCAGAACCAGCGGCCTTACCTGGAGCCGGAGCAAATAGAAACCTTTGTAAAGGCCATCAAGGGTGAATCAATCGAAATCCCGGCATTGCTTGAGCTGTCCAGCCTGCGCCGGTCTGAAATGCTGGCTGTAAAATGGGAAGACATCGACATTGACAGGAAGATAATCTATGTCAGAGGGGCGCGGGTGTATTCTGCCGACGGCATGGTACACAAAAAACAGAACAAAACAAAGTCATCTACCAGAACTGTCCCCATCATACCGCCGCTCATGGAAGCGCTGAAAAACGCAGAGCGCAAGGGGGAATATGTTGTAACACTGAATGGATCATGGATTTATACCAGGATAAACGAAATATGTGAAGCAAACGGGCTCCCGAAGGTAGGCAACCACGGCCTCCGGCACAGCTTTGCTTCACTTGCATACCATCTTGGTATCCCGGAAAAAATCGCAATGGAAATCGGCGGCTGGGCCGATGATGGAACAATGCGGAAAATTTACACGCACCTATCGCAAAAGGACATTGCCAAAAGGGCAGAAGATTTCAGCAATTTCTTTGACACGGACAAGAATGGAAATTCCGAGAATGACAATGAAAATGGCAATGAAAACACAAATTAACTAGAGCCGCAATTGTTTTAGCGTTTTAATTAACGGGTTCGATTCCCGTACGGGTCACCATGAATAAAACACTCCGGTATGTTAGTACCGGGGTGTTTTTATATGTTTTGTTATAACTTTTAAGTTTTTTCAAGATATCTCCGAATAATTTGAATTGTATTTTATTACGCTTATTTTTAACAATATCCAATTTCGTTGCGCGTTTTACTGTCAATTTTGGCAACGGATTGGCAACGGATTGGCAACGAAAAACAGACCGGTCAGGAATCCGGGCCGGTCTGTTAAAATTTTATCCTTCCTCTTTCTCTTTGATGCAATTATGCAGCTCCCGGTCCTTAATCAGGATATATGGCATGTCCCAGCCGGACAGACCATATTCTACCAGCATCCGGCGGACTTTCTCGACCTCTTTCCGGGGCAGACCCTCCCGGACCAGCTCAGATTCGCACGGAAAACCCAGGACGATCAAATCATTGCTGATTGCAGCCAGGCGTGAATATACGCTGTCTTCCCAGTCCAGGTATGCTTCCAGATAGCCCTTGATGTCAACTGGTGGTGAGACGGTATAGTCCCATGTAGGCTCTATGACTTCTCCAAACATGTCAATGCAATAATTCTGCATTTCGATGTAATGATCTCTGTCGCATTTGCTTTCCCAGCGGTTCAGGCGCTTGTGGCCCTGGAGCCCGTGGGACTGCGCCCAAAGCATGTGCTTATGATGCCACATGGAGCCATGAGCTCCGATGTTGATTGCTTCCCGCATCAGGGATAGTGCCTTATCATTGCCATAGCTTCTCATTTCTTCGCAACCTCCCGGATACGGGCCATTACGTTGTCGTATGCGCGGCGATTCATAACGCAAAGGCTTTCCATATGGTCGGCCAGGATGGACGCTACGGCTTTTGCGTGGGCCATGTCAAACGGCATGGAGATAATCAGCTTTTCAAACTCCGTATCGCCGTCTAATTCAACGGTTCTCGCGGCCTTCTCCTCAACAGGAGCCGCTTTTTCTTCTTCGGTGTATCCTTCTGCTTCGATCAGGCAAATCGCCTTATATGCGCCTCTGCAATCGTTCAGATATGTAGCCGTCGCTCTGTCCATCGGCTTTCCGGCGTATTTCTCGATCTCCTCAAGCAAGATTTCCTTATTCTTTTCCAGTTGACTTCTCACGTTGTAACACCTCCAATATTTGGGTCAACATTTCGTTTTGCTCCTCAAATCTTCGGCCCAATTCCTGTAGCAGATATTGGGCCTGCTTATCATTCGCCGCACTGACATCATTTGCCGCGCTCTGCTGCCGGTTCTCGATCAGATTTAGATACCCGATTCCAAACGACATTATGGACAGAAGGTCAAGCGCGTCAAATTGCTGCTGATTATTCATTGTTTCCACCGGCTTTCAGCAGGTCAATTATTGTCTGCAACATGGCAATAATTTGGCTGTCAGTGCGTTCTCCATTCTGGAGAATCCGGCTGTTGATGTTGATGTTCTCCAGATTGGCGGCAAGGTTGGCGGAATTTATAGCTAATATATCCCGCCAATATTCCTGCTCGTTCATCAGATTTTTTCGACCGTAACGCCGGTGTTGTTAACCACAATGGTTGCAGGCTCAGTCGCCGTAGTAGACACGACCAGAGTCAGCGTGGAAGCACCGCACTCGCAGCGAGTACGGACAATCGCCGGAATGTTCAGCCCGATAGTAGCACCGGCGGCAGCGGTGACGCTCTGAGCAGCGCCCTGGACAGGCTGTCCATCCTGGTACAGCGTGACCGTATAGATACCGGCGGCGGCAGGAGTGAGGACGGCAGAAACATCGACTTTGTAATAGCCGCTGTCACGGGCAAGGATTCCGTTACCGGACAGCTCCAGAATGTTTTCGCAGCAGATTCTGCCAAAGCGTCGAACGGTGGTGCCAAGAGGCAAAGTAGCCGTTGGCTGTGCAGCGGTGAGATTGATGGTTACAGGGGAAGTGCTGGCAGTGTAAATTGCAGCTTTAGACATAAAAATTAACTCCTTTCTCGACTTACGTTTATTGATTTTTGAAATTCCTATGAAAAAGGGCGGGGCCTATTGCCCCGCCCGCATCCCGGCCAAACAGGGCCTAATCCTGATTTTTCTGTTTAGATGTTGCCATTGCAGCCGCAGCCGCAGCCGTTGAAGTGCGCGAACTGCGGGACGATGCCGTAGCCATAGGGAGTAGTGCGGGGGATGCCACACAGAGCAGCCTGCAGCTGGAGCTGGTTGATCTGGTTCTGCATGTCGGCCATGCGGTTGCCGC
>JBJFHK010000270.1:0-5481 GCA_051893535.1 Eubacterium sp.
TTTTGTTATAATTATAGAAAAAACATCTCATATAATTGTAGTAAGTATATCATATTCTTGAATGTGCGTCTATGTTAGGCTATAATCAGGAATAGGAGATAAATTCTGAAAATGTTTGAAAACACACGGTTCTGCTGTGTTTAGGAGGAGTGGAATGGGAGTAAATCAAAGCGATGTTTCCTACCAGCGTTATCTGTACCATCAGGGACGGAATTACCGCAGTTATGAATTTCTGGGTGCGCATCCGGCGGAAAATCCTGCCGACGGAATCTGGTTCAGAGTCTGGGCGCCGCGTGCGGAGAAAATTTCGGTTGTCGGTGATTTCAATGACTGGGATCCGGAAGCTGATGTTCTGGAGCAGATGGAGGATGATTCCAGTATCTGGGAACTTCTTTGCAGAAAAGCGAAGGTCGGAGACCTGTACAAATATGTCATAACTTCCGATACAGGTGAAACGGTATATAAGGCGGATCCGTACGCGTTTGAAAGCGAAAAGGGCACTATCGATGAGGGTCATCTGATGGCATCCCGGATCAGCAGCTGCGCGGAAGATTTTACGTGGGATGATCAGGAGTGGCTGGACCACAGAGACCATGAAAATCACTATGAATCCCCGATGAATATTTATGAGCTGCATCTGGGATCCTGGAAGCATAATCCGGACGGCAGCGTAATGAATTATCGCAAAATCGCGCAGGAACTGATCCCCTATGTCGAGCGGATGGGCTATACGCATATCGAACTTCTTCCGGTTATGGAATATCCGTATGAAGGTTCCTGGGGATATCAGATCACCGGCTACTACAGTGTAACCTCACGATACGGCACACCGGAGGATTTTAAATATTTCATGAATTACGCGCACCGTCACGGTATCGGTGTGATTTTAGACTGGGTTCCGGCGCATTTCCCGAAGGACCAGCACGGCCTGATCGAATTTGACGGCCATCCTCTTTACGAGGACAGCGATCCGCTGCGCATGGAGCATAAAGGCTGGGGAACCAGAGCCTTTGACTTCGGGCGGCCTGAAGTTCTGAGCTTCCTGATTTCCAACGCCTTCTTCTACTGTGAGGAGTACCATGCAGACGGCCTGAGAGTTGACGCCGTTGCGGCGATGCTGTATCTGGACTATGACCGTGAGCCGGGCGAATGGAGACCGAATAAGGACGGCGGAAACAAGAACTACGAGGCGATTCACTTCCTGCAGGAGATGAACCGCGACGTTCTGACCAATTATCCGGGTGTCATCACCATCGCGGAAGAATCCACAGCCTGGCCGAATGTCACCAAACCGCCGAGAGACGGAGGCCTCGGATTCAATTTCAAGTGGAACATGGGCTGGATGAACGATACCCTGTCCTATTTCTCCACAGATCCGATTTACCGCGCAGGCATACACAACAAGCTGACCTTCTCCATCACCTATGCCTACAGTGAGAACTATATTCTGCCGATTTCTCACGATGAGGTCGTGCACGGAAAATGTTCTCTGCTGAACAAGATGCCGGGAGAATATGACGAAAAATTCGACGGACTCCGCTCCTTCTATATCTACATGATGACCCATCCCGGCAAGAAGCTGATTTTCATGGGTCAGGAAATTGCCCAGTTCATCGAGTGGGATGAAAAGAAAGAACTGGACTGGATGCTTCTGGACTATGAGAAACATCACAAGATGCAGACCTTTGTCCGTGAGCTGAATCATTACTATCTGGATTCACCGGCCCTGTGGAAGAGGGACGATTCTTTCGAGGGCTTCATCTGGATTGATGCGGACAATGCGACGGATAACGTGTTTACCTATATGAGAACCGACGGAAAGACAACCGCGGTGATTGCGCTGAACCTGTCCGGACGTGACTTCCCGGTATACGATGTCGGTGTTCCGAAGGCAGCCTGTGCGCTTCCGAAGATCGATTCCGACATGGTCCGCTTCGGTGGAACAGGAAGCCGCAGAAAACGCAGCTATCCGGTAAAGAAGGGTGCCTGCAACGGTTACGACCAGCACATTGAACTGTCCCTTCCGGCAAGGAGCGGAATGATTCTGGAACTTTCCGACGAGAAGCCTGCCGTCCATCACAGAACGACAAAACGCACAGCTTCCAAGGCCGCATCCGCCCAGAAAGCTGCATCTTCCGGGAAAACCGCAGGCAGCACGGAAAAGAAAGCCTCCGCGGAGAAGAAAACACCGTCAGAAAAGAAAGCTTCCGCAGGAAAGAAACGCGTGTCCGGAACACGCAGAAGAAAAGCCCCTGCAAAAAAATCCGGCTCAGCAGATAATCAATAGCGGTTCTTCTGAATATGGACAGAAGGTTTAAAACAAGATCCGCCTCTGGCAGATCAGGATATAGATGCACATTATTGTACGGATTTATGGACAAAAGTGAAATGGACAAGAAAGAACAGAGAAAAGGAAAGAGGGTTTGGCTATGATTAAAAGGAAAAAATGCGTGGCGATGCTCCTCGCGGGCGGTCAGGGCAGCAGACTGATGCCGCTGACAGAAGATATCGCCAAGCCGGCCGTACCATTTGGCGCGCGTTACCGCATCATCGACTTCCCGCTGTCAAACTGCCTGAATTCAGGTATTGACACCGTCGGCGTCCTGACGCAGTACCGTCCGATGGAACTGAATGACTATCTGGGAATGGGAGAGCCGTGGGATCTGAACCGCCGGTTCGGAGGACTCCACACCCTGCCGCCGTATCAGACCGGAGAGCGTTCCGACTGGTTCAAGGGAACGGCAAATGCAATTTACCAGCACATCGCGTTTATCAAGAGATATGACCCGGAATACGTACTGATCCTTTCCGGCGATCATATTTACAAGATGAACTACGACCTGATGCTGCAGGAACACATTAAAAATCACGCAGACTGCACAATCGCCGTCATCGATGTCGACCCGAAGGAAGCTTCCCGTTTCGGCATCATGAATACGGATGACCGCGGCCGCATCCTTGAATTTGAGGAGAAGCCGGCTCATCCAAAGAGTATGCAGGCATCCATGGGTGTCTATATCTTTTCGACCGATGTGCTGATAAAGTATCTGCAGGAAGACGAGGCTGATCCGGATTCTTCCAACGATTTCGGCAAGGATATTATTCCGAAGATGCTGAATGAAAACCGGAGAATGTTCGCCTACCTGTATAAGGGCTACTGGCGCGATGTAGGAACACTGGCTTCTTACTGGTCGGCGAATATGGATGCGATCTCTATGGATCCTGCTGAAGATGAACGTCTGGTTCTGAATGATCCGGGCTGGAGAATCTACTACCGCCATCTTCTGAATGAGCCGCAGTTCCTCGGAGATACTGCAGACGTGACCAATTCCATTATGGGAAGCGGCTGTGAAATCAACGGAAAAGTAACGCACAGCGTTCTGTTTGACAATGTCGACGTGGAAGAAGGCGCGGAAATTAAGGACAGTGTTATCTTAAGCGGCGCAAAAATCCATGCGGGCGCAAAGGTGGAGTATTCCATCATTGCCGGCGATGTGACCATCAGTAAAAACTGCTGTGTCGGAGGACCGCAGACGGATGGAAATCTCACTGTCGTTGCCAGAGATATTACTGTTCCGGAAGGCACATCCGTGCAGCCGGGAGAAATCGTTACTGCAGACAAGATGAATAATAAATAGGGAGGCGCGATTATGGATGCAGCAGGAATTATTTTAGCTGATACCGGCGCTGTCGATGTGCCGGAACTCATCAGAAAGAGAACGCTGGCGGCTATTCCGTTCGGAGCGCGTTACCGCTTGATCGATTTCACTTTGTCGAATATGACGAATTCCGGAATCAGCACGGTCGGAATGGTTGCAAGGGAGAATTACCAGAGCCTGATGGGACACACCGGAGGCGGTGCGGTATGGGATCTGGAACGCAAGCGGGGCGGCCTGACCTTCCTTCCGCCGTTTTCTACGGAGCAGAACACGAACGGGCTCAAGCGCAGTCGTTACAACGCACTGATTGAAAATCAGTCTTATCTGCGCCTGATAAAGGAAAAATACGTTCTGATCACGGGATGCACGCCGGTCATGAATGTGGACTATAAGAAGATGCTTCAGTTCCATGAGGCGCATAATGCGCGGATGACGATTATGTACACCACGCGTCCGATGAATGTACAGGACGGCATTGCGCGGACCTGGATGGATGTGGACCGTGAAGGACGGGTATCCGGAATTGATGTGACCCGTCAGGGAAAACTCGGCGGGCACTGCGCGGTCGGTGCCTTCCTGATGGAGCGTGAGGATCTCCTGGATGTTCTGGACAGCTATCAGGGGAAGAGAAATCTCAGCTTCAGAAAGGACGTTGTGCCGAAACTGATTGAAGAGGGCGGCGTATGGGCATACGGCGTCGATGAGCTTGCTCTGTATCTGGACACGCTTCCGGGCTATCTGGCAAGCAGTCTGTCGCTGCTGCGCTCGGATGTAAGGCAGGCACTCTTCCATTCGGAGAACGGCCCGGTTATCACCAAGGTCAGTGACAGTGCGCCGACTCATTACGGACCGCATGCCAATGTCACGAATTCTCTGATCGCGGACGGCGCGCTCATCGAGGGCAATGTCAGCAATTCCATTATCTTCAGAGGCGTGCATATCGGAAAAGACGCCATCGTCAGCAACAGTGTCGTCATGCAGGATTCCACCGTTTCTGACGGCGCGCGGCTGAATTACGCTGTTCTGGATAAGGCGGTCTACATCAATTCTGATCGTATTCTGTCCGGCTACATTACGCATCCGTTCTTCTGCAAGAGGGATGACCGGATTTAAAAGTTATTAATCGGGAAAAGGGGTATGCCTGTGTTGAACACAGAAGGAAAAGTCATATTCAATTCACGTGATTTACAGTTCAAGAGTCCTGCCGGCGCTGTGCCGGCGGGCTCTCGCGTTCGTTTTCAGATTCTGGCGGCGGAAGACATTCATCCGCAGGACGCAAGGCTGGTGATTGAGTTTGATAAGAATCACAGCACGGCGGAATATCTGATGCATATGTCAGATACGCCGGCGGAGACGGACGCCTATAAGGTATTTGAGACATCGGTGAGAATTTACGATACGGGATTGTACTGGTACCATTTCAGGATCCTGACAGATGAGGGCTGGATCTGTGCCGGAAAGAGCCCGCGGGGAAACCGCGCGATGATCACTGATGTTCCCGCTGCCTGGCAGCAGACGGTTTACCGGAGAAAGTATCTGGCGCCGGAATGGCTTTACGGCGGGGTGTTTTATCATATTTTTGTTGACCGCTTCTGTCACAGCGGAAATTACGTGCAGATGGAAGGGAAAGTCATCCGCAGGGACTGGGGAGGGACCCCGGAATACCGGCCGAATGCCCAGGGAAAGATCCTGAACAACGACTTTTTTGGCGGAAATCTGAAGGGCATTATCGAGAAACTGCCCTATCTGCAGCGCCTCGGCGTGACCTGTCTGTATCTGAGTCCGATTTTCAGTGCCTACTCCAATCATAAATACGATACAA
>JBJFHK010000271.1:0-5358 GCA_051893535.1 Eubacterium sp.
AACACAGTAGGCGCGGCAGAAGAGAATGGGGCGGCTTCAGCAGGAACGGTTGGGGAAGCGGAGGATAATGAAGCAGCTTCAGCAGAAACGGTTGGGGCGGCGGAAACAAACGCGAGTACATATAACAATCATTACTATAAAATTTATTCTAACAAAGCTGCTACATTCGATTCTGCTGAAAAATATTGTGAAACACTGGGAGGACATCTGGCAACAATTACTTCTGAGGAGGAGAATGAAGCAGTTTACCAGGGAATAAAAAAATCTGGTTACAGCAATGCTTTTTTGGGCTATATAAGGATGATAAAGACGATACCTGGCACTGGGTCAACAATGAACCGGTTAACTTTACCTATTGGGCTTCTGGAGAGCCGAATAATCAGGGAGGTGTAGAAAAATGGGGCATGTATTATCAGCACTATCCAGATGGTCACTGGAATGATGGAGACTTTAATGGAGATTATAGTGCTGGCGCGTGTAACTTTATCTGCGAATGGGATTCCAAAGAGGCTTATGAAAAAGCAACGACGACTCCGGTGCCGACCCAGGAAGCGGCCGACATAGACACGACAAAGTATGATACGGATTATACACAGACATTTGAAGATCTCATGACAGGCACGGGAACGATGTACTCTGTCAAGTGGCTGACTAAAAATGAAAATTTCCCGCATTTTAGCTTCGTTTATGAGCATGACCAGAAAATCGGCACATATATTACAGCAACGATCACGAACCTTTTGTACAAAGAAAATTTTGAAGGGTGGGAAGATATGGCATTTAACGATGCCATTTCCCAGAAAGAGGCCAGAGATATTATACTTGCGTTAATGGATCAGTATGCTTCAGAGAGTAATACTCTTCAGGCTGAAAAAGAGGCATATGCTCTTGCAGGAAAGATCGTAGATGGTTTTCTCAAATATAAAAAACTGCATCGTGATCTTAAGACTTATAAAGATTTGGATGAATTCTTTAAACCTGATACTATTGCAAAAAAACTTATAACAGGGGAGTACAAAGACCTTTATTATATGTACCATCTGGCTGGTTATAAAGATAATGACGAGATTAAAAACCTCCTTGATGACTATCAGAAATCAGATGAATATAGTGAGCTTCTGTCTAAGGCACTGACTGGACTGGTGACTGTGTGGGATTTATCTGAAGACGCAAGTGAGCTTACCCAGCAGGTATACGAGTATAGGGTACTGTCAAATGAGAACAAGTTTTACATAGAATTTCTTAAATATATCAGAGATAACGTTAAGTACCCCATTGTCAAGGATGCGGCTTCGGATATCCTGAATGTGTTGACCACAGAGGCAAATAATCAAAAGCAGAAGATCATTAGTACCTACTATACTAAGGATGAAGGGCTTAAATGGGGTGGAAAGGCAGTAGCAAAAGGCATAGAGAAGATTTGTTCGACAAATAAAAAGCGTGGAAATTTTGCACCGGAACTTTTTCTGATAGCCTATAAATTGTCAAGAGGATTTTGCAACGCTATATTCGGAACAAAAAATTATCAGGAAAAGTATGACAACATGCGCGTGCTGGCTTACCTTGGAGACGCGATCGGACAGTGGACACTGGAAAACTATGTTTCTTATTTCAAAACAAGTGACATAACACAGAAAAATGACTATGCAAGAAAATCGTACTATGGGCTGAGGTTATTGCTCAAAACAAGAGAGGACGGAGAAGAAGCCCTGCAGGGATTATGGAAGGGAATCGGAAAGCATCATTTTAAGAAATCTCAACTTTATCGGGTATCGGTTGAAGTGTCTGGCGCATTGAAAAAGAAAGAGACGCTCCTCTTTACGGTTGATAGAGATAAAGCTTTTTACGCAACGGCAGCGGCCTGCCCGGTCGATGTGGAAGTGTATAATGCCGCAGGAGAGAAGGCTCTGACGATCAAGAACGGTCAGGAAATTCCGTTTACAACGTCTGGAGACATTTTGTATACAGAGTATCAGAATCCGGGAAGCGGAGAATATGACAAGATCGTGATTCTGCCAAAGGATGCCGGATATACGCTGAAATACGTAGGAACGGGACTTGGCACGATGATCCTTCATACAATGGATGCAAATGCAGAAACGACTACGGAAAAATACCTGCAGAACATCCCGATTACATCGAGCACAGTCGTAGAAATGACGGATCCGTCCGGCAATAGTGGCAACCTTACGCTGACAACTGGGAAGGATAGCCAGAAGACGACGATGGAACTGAGACCGCTGGAAAGCACCTATGTGCCGGTCACAAGTCTTGCATTTCCTTCAGAAAAACTTAAGCTGAAAGAGGGGGAATCTTCTCTCGTAACCGTGAAGGTTAAACCGGAAAATGCAACGGATCAGAGCATCACATGGACTTCGGCTTCGGACAGCATTGCAACGGTCAGCTCAGATGGCGTTGTGACTGGAAAGAGTGCCGGAACAACCACACTGACGGCTTCGGCGGAGGACGGCAAGGTCACAAAGCAACTGACCGTTACCGTTACGAAAAAGGAAGATTCCGGAAAGAATCAGGAATCGCGCAGCATGTACCGTCTGTATAATCCGAACAGCGGTGAGCACTTCTATACCAGCAATCAGGGTGAACGCGACCATCTGGTATCTCTCGGATGGCGTTATGAAGGCGTTGCGTGGAATGCGCCGCTTACGGGAGCTCCGATCTTCCGTCTGTACAATCCGAATGCCGGTGATCATCATTATACTGGAAGCACTAAGGAACGGGATGATCTCGTGAAGCTCGGATGGAAATATGAGGGGGTTGCCTGGTGTACCGCGTCGCCTGCGACCAAGAAGCCGCAGTACCGTCTGTACAATCCGAACTGCACGGGCGCAGGTGCCCATCACTATACCGGAAGCACCAAGGAACGCGATGATCTGGTGAAGCTTGGCTGGCGGTATGAGGGCATCGCGTGGTATGGAGTCTAATTCCATCCTGTTGCACGACAGATAGGTTACAAGAGATGAGTGCAAGATAGGCAACACGACCGATAAGGCTGCACGACAAATAGGTTACGTGGCCGATAAGGCCACAAGCTGAAATCCCTCGCGGGTAGGACGAATATCCTGCCAGCGGGGGATTTTTGCTGTGTGGCAACAATATCCGAATTCTGAGCATGCTCGAGATGTTCCGTCCGGCCAGATGTCCGATCAGGACCGTGCCGAGCATGTTTTCATCCCGGAGACCGGTCGGGATGAAGGCAGCAAAAAGCAGCCCTGGGGATTCCAGAGCTGCCTCTATGAAACTTACTTAATTTGCGTATTCAACCTGAGCCCATTTCCTGAATTTATCGACCGCGTTACTGAGAGTGGCCCTCGGCATGTCACGAATTGCATCCAGCTTATCCTTGGGACCTCTTTCACCCATGAGGTAGTAACGGAAGATGTCTACGTAGCAGTCCGTGCGCTTTTTGGCTTTCGGATGCGCCGCGTTAAATCTCCTGCTCTCCTCATCCCAGCGGGAGAGCTCAGCACAGATTTCCTCGCACGTTACCTTGGTAATGGCATCACTAGACGTGGCGTCCTCAAATTCTGTGTCGGTGTCATGGGAGGCGCGCTCACACGCATCGTCGACGTCCTCGCCGCCGTCATTTTCCTCCTTCCGAGCGTCTGCACATAAGACAACGCGCTGGCGAAACTTTTCGTCCCCCTGAGCCGTTGTCTTATAGAGCTGCAGTGTAGAAGGAGCGGATTTCTCCATCAGGACGAAGAAGCTAAGCCACTCCGTCGCGCTGTACGTGTGCTTCATGACGAATCTCGGATCCAGGTTCATCCGCTTGACGCTGTCCCAATCATCAACCGGGAAGGGAACATAGCGGCATCCCTCGGGAACATGCCGGAGATCGACCCGCCCTCCCTTCTTGAATCTGATCTCGTCCATGTACTTATCGTTTTCAGACGGTGCATAAACCTTCGGTGCAGCATTTTCATTCTTGTATACGGACTGGGGCAAGCTTGCCTCGAGCGCGTCGCCGCACATCTATTATGGCGTCCATCTCCTCGGAAATGCAGGGCGCATCTGGATGGCGCTTGTCTCTGTCTTCGCCGTCATCAGCACGGTCATTTTCGTCATCAGCTCGCTCGCCTATATCTGCGCTGGCATGGCGAAGATCGGCCTCCTGCCCGAAATTTTCATGCACCGTAACAAGAAGGGCGCGCCGCATGTCGGCATTCTTCTCATCGGCGGCGCGATGGTCCTCATCAACGCGACGGGGCTTTCGAATACGTCGCAGCTCTCGAACCTCATATTGATCGGGTGCTTCTTCTGGATGATGGCTTATGCGGTCTCGAACGCAAATGTACTCATTTTCCGGGCGAGACTGCCGAAGGCACCGCGGACCTTCCGCGTGCCGCTGGGCCCCGTCCTTCCGCTCATCGGCATCGCGGGAAATGTCTTCATGATGGGCAATATTTCCTCCGACCCGTCCGCAAGGGCGATGATCTACCGCGTTGTATTGCTCACATTTATTGTTCTCGCCGTCTACGCCGCGGTCTGGACGAAGCGCGTCATGCATTTGCCGCTATGTAAGCCGATCCGAATCGAGCACGTCATGGCGATGGAAAATGACATGTACCGCCGGGTGAGGAAGAGGGATGCAAGAAGGAAGGATGCGGTAGCAACTGCGCAGGCGGATTAATTCCACGATTTTGAATCATGATTCCATGAAGCCTGAAAGGGAGATCCGGAACGAATCGCTTCTATTACCGGCAGTAGAAAGTGTTTAACCTCATTTATAGCCTCGCTAAAGCTACGTTCGTCTGTGACATTCTTATTTTTCAAAAAACCACGCCAACGCTGTTGTCTGAAATAGTCATCCGTAAATTCTTCATTAAAGGCTGCGATAACATCAAACCCGGTATGCCTGTTTTCAAAGGTCTCCACCAGAGCTTCCCGGAGAATCGCTCCGTCAAAATCCTCACGCTCAGGTATGGTGCAAAGATCATAAAAATCCTTATAACGGCTGTTTGCAACGCCAAGAGAAACGATGGCCTCCATTTTTTCCGCAACGGTGGAGTAGATGGAATAAGCAAACATGGAAGGAGCTTGATCGTCCAACAGGGTTGGATAATCCATTTTCACCCTACCAGGATAGATCACATCGCCAAAACCGATGTCGATACCGACAGCGATGCGAGTCCGATTAAGATATGCGGTGGTTGTAACTCTGATACCATGATATTTCTTGAACTCTGTTATGTTGATGACATCAAGTTTCTCCAGATCAAAGCGGATCGGGTCATCTGTTTTGATTGAAAGAACCTCTGAAAATACTTTTTTGAGTTCTTCTCTGAGTCAAGTCCAAATTTGTGTGTAAATTGCTCTTAGGTACCTGCGGTGCCAAGG
>JBJFHK010000272.1:0-5354 GCA_051893535.1 Eubacterium sp.
GTTTTTGACTGGCAGGAATTCAGATAATCCTGGTCTTCTGCCGCATCCAGCATTGCCTCGCGGATTTCCTGGAGAATTTTGTCAGCGGCTCTGTGGGCGGCTTCAATCCCTTCTGCTGTGCGGCCTTCGCCTTCCTGGAAGAGGAAGTCAATGTGCAGAATCAGGTCGTTCCAGGCTGGGGTTCCGGCCCGGTCAAAATATACATGTTCAGAGAGGATTCCTTCCGATGAACCGATGTTGGCCGGCTGGAATCCGCTCACATCTTCCACCCCGTTGAGCATTGCACGGATGCCGGAAAGTTCAAGGGTAGTTCCTTCTCCGAGTTTTCCGTGCTTTTTTACGGAAACCGGCTCGATGTCGAGGTTGGAATTTACTTTTACATACTGGCGGTCTGGCGGGATGATATCAACGTGTATTTCCTTCAGCCGCGGTTCATCAGCGAGCAGTTCCTGCCCGATTCCTTTCCTCAGAATCAGGGTTCCGTCCTTTTGGAGTACGGTTTTATTTCCTGTTTTCACTTCACGGACCGGAAGGAAAACACGCCTGAGTTCAGCAGATGCGGCTTCGGAGCTGCTTCCCTGAAGATCGCGCGGATGGTGCAGGGCTTTTACCTGATGTTTGAGAATCTGAACGGCTTTGAATGCATCATCTTCGGTGAGATTATTCTGTCCGACACAGCAGCTTTCATAACCGGAGGCATCCTTGTTAAAGTCGATGATGGTGTTCACATATGGATTGCTGCAGACGAGCCGCCCCTGAAGTCCGATATAGCTCAGGCCGACAGAAGGTATGCCGCGTTCACCGAGTGCCCGGATGACTTCGGTAAAATCAATGTGATGGTTTCCCCAGCCATCGATGGCGACAACTGCGCCGTCTGCGCAGAGCCGGGATGCAAGTTTCCCGGTTTCCTCTGCTGTTCTGACTTTTTCTGTATAATTTTCAGAGACACCGTCCAGTATTACACCGCCGAAATCAATCTGCGTGTCATTCAGCATCTGCCGTGTAACCGGGCAGTTATAGTGGTGAAGAGTGGTCATTTTAATGCTAGGTCCAAGTCCCATAAGTCTGCTCCTCTCTTTCTGAATCTGAATGGATTACTTCTCCGGAGAGAATGGATCCGGATAGTCCGGATGAAAATGATTCAGAATGTAACGAATGAAAAGTCTGGTGAGGGGAGCAGCATTTTTTGTATCTTTAATACCGATTCCCAGTGTACGGGAATACGGAGGATCTAAGGGAAGGGTGAGCACGTCCGCCGGCGCGTTTGTTGTAGAAAGCTTCGGAAGCATTGCCGCGCCGAGACCGTGTTCCACCATGGCGATGATGGTTTTATCATCTTTAGAAGAATAGCGGACATTGGGAGTGATGCCGGCGTCATTCAGTGCACGGTGAATATCGTATTCAATTCCTGCCTGCGAAAGGATAAACGGACGCTTGTCAAACATCTGAATCGGTACAGAAGTCTGCCCGTTCAGGAGCGGGAAATCCGGCGGCAGAACCGCGAGAATCGGATCTTTGGTAAGGGGAAAAAAGTGAAGCGGGCTGTTCTGGTTCTGGCTGTACAGACAGAAATCCACTTCATTATCCACTGTCCAGCGTTCCAGATCATCACTGCCGCCTTCCTTAATATTAAAAGAGATATTCGGATGGGATTCCGAAAAATTGCGGAAAACTTCTGGCAGGAGATGCAGGGCGATGCTGGAAAAGGTACCGATGGTAAGTGTACCGACTTCCAGTCCGTGAAGATCATAAATGAATTGTTCAACTTTTTCATTTTCATTCAGGAGCGCATTGACGTGGGGAAGGAGTTCTCTGGCCACCGGTGTCGGATGGACTCCGTAGCGGTCGCGCACAAAAAGCTGGATTCCGGTTTCTTTTTCCATGGATTTCAGCATGTGGCTGATGGCAGACTGCGTGTATCCCGTCAGGTCGGCAGTCTTGGAAATGTTCTCCGTCTCCGTTGTCAATACAAAAATTTTGCATTTTTTTATATCCATATATTCTCTTGCTCCGTTTGAACTTTGTCTGAATTCTAACGATCTACGCTCTATTATAGACAGATATGAATTTAATTCAATTCTATCAATACTATTTGTCGCTATACAAATACCTTCAATTTCATTATAGTAAAGTCAGAGAGATAAAGCAACACAGAGTAGTAGTATAAAAAAGATTATGAATCGCGTGCATATTGATCGAAAGGGCCTATCGACCGCATGGGAGCAGCAGCGCGCGTAACACCGGTGAATCTTTACTTCCTGTGAGGTTTTACGATCCTATTAGTATTGATTGAATTTAAAATCAGATTAGGAGGAATCATATGTCAATTACTAAGGAAACAATGCTTCAGCATTTAAAAGATCCTGCAGTCATCTGCTGCAGAAAAGAGAAAGGCAAGGTTCTCGGACCTGAAGATCTGGAAGATCCGGCAATCTTCGACGACATGGTAGAATCCGGACTGCTCGAGCTGAGCGATGACGGACTGACCATCGAGCAGGTTATCGGCTCCACACTTCTGCAGGACACAGAGGCGCTGACACCGCTGACAAAGGACCTTCTGGACAAGGTAAATCCGGTATCCGGCGATGCTGACGAGCCGGCAGAGGCTGAAGAAGCAGCAGCACCGGCAGAAGCATTCGCTCCGGTTGTAAGCCAGAGCGTACAGAGCGATGGTTCCATTCATATCGAGATCGGAAAAGCTGAAAAGATTGAGAACCTGAAGCTGGATATTCCGGTACTCGCAGGCGGTTCTTCCGCAGCAGCACCGGCAGCAGGCTCTGCAGCACCGGCGGCAGCAGCTCCGAGCGGCAAGAAGCATGTTATCCGCAAGCTGATCAAGCGCCACATCAAAATCACAGACGCTGAAATCGGCGATGAGACTTCCATCAAGGACGGAAAGATCACAATTGATAAGAATATTATCGAGAAGGCTCTGAAGGAAGATGAGCTCTGCGTAAAGATGGAGCTGGATGTCATTCATCCGAATGAGCGTCATCAGTATACAAACACAATCATGGATGTTGTTCCGATCGCTACCAAGGTTGAGGGCGACCATCTGGGAAGCGGCGTCACCAAGGTTGCTGACGGTGTCGTATTCATGCTGACCGGAACAGATGAAGACGGAACACAGGTTCATGAGTTCGGTTCTTCTGAGGGATATCTGGACGAGAAGATGTACTTCGGACATCCTGGATGCGCTGACGAGAACGATATCATCATCCGCTGCAACGCAACGGTTAAGCGTCTGACAGGAATGACCCGCCCGGGCCCGTTCGCAGCTCATAAGTGCCAGGATTACATCATCCAGGCAGTAAGAGATCAGCTGAAGAAGTATGACGGAGAAGTTGTACGCGAAGAGGTCTGCGAGGATGTACGCCGCGAAGGAAATCCGAGAGTTGTCCTGGTTAAGGAAATCATGGGCCAGGGAGCTATGCATGATAACGTTCTGTGCCCGGTTGAGCCATGCGGAGTTATGGGCGGCCAGAAGAACGTTGACTGCGGAAACGTTCCAATCATGCTGACACCGAACCAGGTAAGAGACGGATCCATCCATGCACTGACCTGCATCGGACCTGCTACTAAGGAAATGACTCGTCATTACATCCGTGAGCCGCTGGTCGAGGGACTTGCTGCGGATGACGAACTGGATCTGATCGGCGTTGTATTCGTCGGATCTCCTCAGGTTAACGATGAGAAGATGTGGGTTTCCGAGAGACTCGGATATCTGCTTGAGACTCTGGATATCGACGGCTGCATCATTACAACGGAAGGATTTGGAAATAACCACATCGACTTCATCCAGCACATCGGACAGGCCGGATCCCGTGGAATTCCGGTTGTCGGCGTTTCCTTCTGCGCATACCAGGGACAGCTGGTTGTCGGAAACAAGTACGCAGATGCCATGGTTGAAGAGAACATGGATGCCGGCGGATTTGAGAACGACGTTGCCGGATGCTCCTGCATCACACCGCAGGTTGCGGCACGTGCAATCCAGATGCTGAAGAATAAGATGGCGGGCGTAAAGATCAACCCGGCACCGAAGAAGTGGAATAACGATATTATCAATAAGAACAACAAACTCCTGGGACTTCCGGAGACTGTTCTTCTGGATAAGGGGACACTGCACTAATGGCAGAATACACAATCAATCCGGTACTCATGGGAGGTCTGGTGAAAGACGCTTCCGGAGATAGAATCAAGATTCACCTTCACGGGCGCCTCGGCGTCCTGGAGGTGCCGAGATGGCTGATTCAGGGCGATACAGTCTTGGAGCCCGGTCACGATCTGGAGTTTTACTTCAGTTACATCCAGGTAAACAACCATCCGTATGATTATGATACCGCATCTCTGGACCCAAAACTGGATCTTACCCCCTGCCTGGTAGGCGGAAAACTGATCGAAGTCAACGATACGGCAGCAAAACTCGAAATGATTAACGACTTAGGAACTGTTGCAGTGCCGAGACGCTGGCTCTTTACCAATGAGGCGCTGAAAGAGGGAGAGAACGCGGAGTTCTATCTCAGCTGCATGCGCATCGTCGGAAAGAAAGATATTCCGCCGGAGTCCATTTAAGAGAGACAAAAGGCACAAGGATGAACAATAGTAAGACCGATAAGGAGGAAAAATAGATGAAACTTACAACTGTTGAAGGCATGACTTCAGAAATTTTCGTGCCGGTTACACCTGCACCGGTGTTCACAGAACTGAAGAAGCCGCTGAACGAGTGCAAAGTCGCATTCATTACAGCAGGCGGAATTCATAATAAGAAGCAGACTCCGTTCAACACATCCGGAGACTTCTCATATCGTGTAATTCCTTTCGATACACCGTCTTCCGAACTGATGGTTACACACGGTGGATTCGATAACTCCGATATCAACAAAGACGTAAACTGCATGTTCCCGATCGACCGTCTGCATGAGCTGGTGGACGAGGGATTCATCGGTTCCCTGCCAAAGGAAACATACACTTTCATGGGCGGCGGCGGAAATGTCGAGAAGTTCAGAAATGAGACTGGTCCGGAAATTGCCAGAAAACTGAAGGAACAGGATGTTGATATCGTTCTGTGCACAGGCGGCTGCGGAACCTGCCACCGTTCTGCTACAATCGTTACAAGATGCTGTGAAGAGGCTGGCATGAGCTGCTGCGTAATCGCCGCACTTCCGCCAATCGCTCGTCAGCAGGGTGCACCGAGAATCACGGCTCCGCACGTTCCAATCGGATCCAACGCAGGAGAGCCGAACAACGTTGAGATGCAGATGGGCATCATCAAGGATTCCCTGGAGTGGGTTCGTGACTGCCCGAGCTACAACCAGATCAAGGTTCTGCCTTACGAGTACAGCCACAACGTATAA
>JBJFHK010000273.1:0-8206 GCA_051893535.1 Eubacterium sp.
CATTCCGTGCGGCTGCCATAATATCATTTTGTTAAAGCTGATTATTTCATAGACTCAGCAATCTCCCCTGCAAGAGTTTCCAGCTTCTTCTCTGTATCTTCATTGACAGAAGACTTTACCAGCGGCTGATCCTCCATAACCTTCATGTTCTTCAGTCCGGAGAGCAGATTGTTCAGGCACTTTCCTGCTGCCGGAGCCCATGTTCCATTGTAAACCACAGAAATTGTTCTGTTCTGCAGGTTCAGGCGGCCCATATCCTCAACAAAGTTCTGCATTGGCGGATACAGGTTCATATTATAGGTTACGGACAGAAGTGCAATGTTGCTGAAACGGAATGCCTCGCTGATCAGGTAAGAAACGTGTGTCTTGCTAACATCGTACATCTGGATATTGTGTACGCCGTTCTCATGCAGCTTTGCGGCAAGGATCTGCGCAGCGTTCTCTGTATGACCATACATGGATCCGTAAACGATCAGCACACCCTTTTCCTCCGGTGTATAAGATCCCCACTTCTGATACTTATCGATGAACCAGCCGAGGTCCTTTCTCCACACTGGTCCGTGCAGCGGGCAGATATACTTGATGTCCAGGCCGGCTGCCTTCTTCAGCAGATTCGTTGTCTGCGGACCATACTTTCCAACGATGTTTGTGTAATATCTTCTTGCTTCCGGAAGCCAGTCTCTCTCGAAGTTCACCTCATCGGCAAAAAGTGCACCGTCAAGAGATTTAAATGAACCGAATGCATCTGCGCTGAACAGAACACCGTTTGTCTTATCAAATGTAACCATAACCTCCGGCCAGTGGACCATCGGAGCCTTGACGAAAGTTACAACGTGCTTTCCGAAGCTGAGCTCATCACCTTCGTTCGCTTCAATGAAGCGGTCGGCAAAATCAAATCCGAACTGCTGTCCGAACTGCTGTCCCTTCTTGGTGCAGACAACCTTTGCCTCCGGATACTCCTGAAGTACCAGGCCCAGTGTAGCTGCATGATCCGGCTCAAAGTGGTTGACAACGATGTAATCCAGCCTGCGTCCGTTCAGAACCGCATGCAGGTTTTCCATGAACTGCTCACCGACAGACCAGTCTGCCGTATCAAACAGAACTGCCTTCTCATCCAGTAATACATAAGAGTTATATGATACACCGTCCGGAATCGGATGGATATTCTCGAATAAGCTGAGACGCTTGTCATTTCCACCGATCCAGTACAGATCTTCCGTTACTTTTCTTACACAACGCATGGTGATGCCTCCTCGATTTCTATGCAGTTATTATTCAATGCCCTTCAACATTCCTATTCTGTCATAATTGATGCGACTTGTAAATCCTTATTCACAAAGTTTCACATATGTATACACGAATACATTAAATAAATGATTAGTAATCAGACTCCAGAACCCACTCCGAGCTGGCCGCAGGTCAGAGCACATCCGATAACCTGTGGATCCTGACGCAAACGTCAATGAATACGGTGCGTCAGGACGCTCACAGGTTGTATCGTCTGGCTCTGGCTGCGGCATCATCTCTTCGTGAAGTTCTGTCGCCTGATCACTAATTCATTTTTCCCTTATTCGCAGTTCGCTTACGCTCCTGCTCATAATGGGGCAGTCCCCTGCTGAATTCGCTTCGCTTTCAGCTCGCGAATCGCAGGGGATGATTCTGCTGTGTATATCATGGCGCTCATGTTTTCTTTCCATTCTCTTCTCTCTGATCGTGTCGTCGTCCTTTCGAGATGCTTCATCTACAGCCATCATTTAGAATCGCATCGTTTTATCTGCAATTGAATTGAAAAATTTGCTTCTCTTGCTCCTGAATACCATTCATTTTTTTTTATTTCTTATTTCCACTGCTGCGGCATCATCTCCTCGTAAGGCTCTGTCGCATGATTTCTGACTCAATTTCTCTTCATTCAAGGTTCGCTTGCGCTCTTGCTGTCTCACGAGAGTCTTCATTTCCAGCCGTTGTTCTGGATTGCATCATAAAAAAACTATCGGACTCACGATCAATGCCAGAGGCAGGAAGCGTACAACTCACGAAACCCGTTGGAGATCTGTCAACAAAACTCCCACACCCTCTTGACACCATCTCCGTCCCTCATTTGAAATTGCAACTTTCTTCTCAATTTATCGGTATGTTTCTCTGCTCCAGAAATACCATTCATCATTTATTTTTAGCTGTTGCATGGTCGCAGGGACGTTTTTCTCGTAAACATCGGTGATTTTTATTATTTCAATTTTTTTCAGGATTTTCACGCATGATGAACGCAATTATGATATAATAGCTATGAATGAAGTAAGTAGATACCTTTATTGCTATCTAAGATATATTTCACATTATTATTACTATTCACTTAGTAAGAAAACTATATCAGGGAAATCAGTTATTACCATCTATCTGGGAAGGATATATCATGGAAAAATGTATGTTATTCGATTCGATTGACGAACAGTCCTTACAGGAATTGATTTCCTGCTTGTCACCTGAAATTAAGAAATATTCGAAAGATGATGTGATTATGGAATATACAGCATCGGAACCTTCCCGTTTTGCTTTTGTATATTCTGGAAGAGCGGCGCTGGAGATGACGGACCGGTGTGGTGATGTTTTTGTCATGGACTTTTATGAGAAGGACGATATTGCAGGAGACCTTTTCACCCTGCCGATTCCGGATCTCCACTACGCAATCGTTGCTTTGAAAGACTGCGAGATTATTCACTTCAATTACCGTGAACTTCTTTCGCCGTGTAAGAAATTATGTCCAGCCCATCTTCATCTGCTCAGCAATCTTCTGCAGATGATTGCACAGAAATCTCAGCAGATGGCGATGCACCTTTCTATCCTCTTTCAGCCTACAACGCGTGATAAACTGCTCAGCTATCTGAAATTTATCCATTCTCTCAATCCAGCAAAGGATGAGTTCTATATCCCGATTTCACTGAGCAATCTGGCAGAATATCTGCACGTTGACCGCGCATCTATGATGCGTACACTTCAGCTGATGAAACGGGACGGACTGATCGAAAGCAAGGCGAGAAAATTCAGGCTGCTGGAAAACAGCCCACAGCTTTTTGAACTTGCCGATCATAAAGCGATTCCGGAAACGGAACACGGCTTATATGATGATCTGTCATTAAAGCAGATCCTGAAAAATGTAAAAGAGCAGGATCATTAACTTGTTATCTCGATAAAGGTACAGAATATCAATTGTTATCGAGCCTAAATGATCGGGTAAGAAAACCCCGGGCCGCTTTTACAGGACCCGGGGGGAGATCATTATGAGAGCTCCGGGCTTTACGTCCGGTGCTTTTTTGATTGTCTTGTCTGGCGGACCGGCAGGATTTCCGGATATCTGCATCTCCGCATCATTTACGGGCCTGTCCTCTACCTACTTTGTGTAATATCCTTCCGGCTTGATTTCTGAATCCCGAAAACGTTCATATCCGTAATCAATAATGCGGTCGATCAGTTCGGTGAAGCCGACTCCCTGTTCTTTCCAGATCATCGGGAACATGCTCAGGCTTGTGAATCCCGGAAGTGTATTCAGCTCATTGATATAAAGGTCTCCGGTATTTTTATCGAGCAGGAAATCTACACGGGCGCAGCCTGCGCAGTCCAGAGCCTGATAAGCTCTGACCGCCGTTTCCCTTACTTTTCTGATCAGTGCTTCATCCAGTTTTGCCGGAACCTGAATGACTGTACCGGAGTCTTCTGTATATTTTGCTGTATAATCATAGAAATCACGAGCTGCCTGGATCGATCCGACTGCCGCACACTCCGGCTTGTCATTTCCAATAACGCCGGTTTCCACTTCCAGAGCGTCTACCCCGTTTTCTACAACAATTCTTCTGTCAAAACGCGCAGCTTCAAGAATTCCCTTTTTCAGCTCATCACGGTTTCTGACCTTGGAGATTCCAACGCTGGATCCGGTATTTGCCGGTTTGACAAACATCGGATATTTAAGACCCTTTTCACAGCGGTCCGCTGCTTTTTCCAGATGATCAGGAAGTTCTTCTCTGAGAATAAGCTGGAATTCCGGAGTCGGGAGACCGCAGCTTTCAAAAATCAGCTTGGATGCCGCCTTGTCCATCGCCAGAGAGGACGCAAGCACTCCGCATCCAGCATAGGGAACATGCAGCATTTCAAACAGACCCTGAATCGTTCCGTCTTCACCGTATTTTCCATGCAGTACCGGGAAGATCAGGTCCAGATCCTTCAGCTGTTCAAATGAATATGCCTCTGCATATTCTTCCCAGTTTCCCTCTGTCATGGCAGACAGGGGTCCGTCGAATTTCTTCCATTCACCCTGTTTTGTGATCCCGATCAGGACCGGATGATGTTTATCTTTATTCACTGCTTCTGCCACTGATCTGGCAGATACCAGTGAAACTTCATGCTCAGTGGATTTACCGCCAAAAATAATGCCAATATTATCCATTTATGACCCCTTTCAATGACATTCATCGTCATTTTCCGTCAGTAATCGTTTTCCTTTTGTTTAAAAATTTACCACTTTCACTGTCACAATTCCATACGAAAATGTTGAAGAAGTCTTCAATGAATAAAAAAACCCGCATTCCTGCCGGAGGCGGCTCCGGCAGAAATTACAGGCCCGCAGATTGTTTCAATCTTTCATTCTTCTATCAGATTAGTACTTGATCGTTTTATTGCCCTTGATCGTGATTTTTGACGTATGTTTCGTGATATACGGCTTATATTTATACCAGATCTTATTCTTCGTGATTTTCACGTTTCTGGTCAGTTTATTTCCCTTCACCGTCTGCGCACACTCGATTCCGGTCGTGTAGTGGATCTTACAGCCGCTGATGGTGATATTCTGACAAGCTGTCCCGTCAAAACTTTTTCCTCTCGGATTATTTGCAGCGCTGGTGCAGGCATCCAGCTGAATCGCGCCGTTATTCGCAGAACCCTTGTAGAAACCGGCTTTCCCGTTCTCATTAAGATTGATGCTGCAGTTGAGAATCTTACAGTTACTGCATCCGGTCAGTTCGATAATATGCGCGTTATAGCAGTTGTAAAAGGTCGCGTTTTTAATTGTGATATTCTTGGAATGCAGGAAATTGACGACATTGCAGCCTTCCTTACAGCCTTCCTTGCTCGCGGCATCTGCCCTGGTCTTTTTGGTTCCGACCCAGGTTCCGCCCTTAATTGTAATATCATGCACCGCATTATAGCCCTTGATTTTGGAACTGTTGACCCGGTCATCCGGCTGACTCAGCAGAGTGCAGCCCGCCTTGTCCTCAACGATCGTTGCTCCTGTCGCGTCGATTGTGGTGTTGCTCGGCACCCTGATCATTCCGGAGATATGGTAGGTATGGCCAGGCTCAAACTTGACTGTGTGACCGCCCTCTCCAATTGCAGAATAAATTGCATTGTAGTATCCATATGCCGACTGTTCTGACGCAGTATTCGGTGTAACCATCTGCACATCAGAAGATGAATCCGCCGTCTGCGCCGCAAACGCAGGCAGTGGAATAATGCTCATTGCCATTGTTACCACAGCGGCCGTAAACAGTCCGAGAATCTTTTTCTTAATCATAAACTATCGCTCTCCCTTCTTTTTTTCTGCATGATGTATGCAGAACGATTCACATGAATAAGATTATTCTACTCCTGTTTTAACGGATAAACAATATTCCATCTGCAATTTATACGCGTGGACAAAATCCACCCGACAAGATGATACAGTTTCTGTTATCTGACTGTATGGCGTTGAAAAGATAAAACCGCCTTACCGGATTTTCAACAGATACTCCTGATCTGAGATCCGGGATCTCGTCACAGCCCGCACAATCGCCTGCTGCATCACCTGGGCGGCCAGACTTCCGCAGAGATTGATGTCCGCTTTCAGCTTTCCGATGCTTGCCGCATAAACCGTATCTCCGTCGGACATGGTTGCCACCGGGCGGATGCAGCGGGCGTAGGCGTTCAGGGTCATCGCGGCAATTTTATTCATCTGCGGCTTCGTGAACTCTGCGTTCGTCACGACAGCGCCGATTGTAGTATTCTGCACAGCCGCGGCAGCTTCGGCCTCCTGCGCATTGCTTTTTGTCCGGGAAGCACGGTAAAGCTGAGCCATATAGTCTTCTGCGTCCATCCAGGACTTTCTGTCGTCCGTGCGCATGCCCGCAAGTTTCTCTCCTGTTGAAGGATCATAGACGTCGCCCATGGCGTTTACAGAGACGACCGCCGCCATCTGCAGATCTCCCAGCTGCGCCGCAAACCATCCAAGGCCGGACTTACTGGCATTTCGCATGCTTTTCAGCTTTCCGACGGTCGCGCCCGTCCCCGCGCCGCAGTTTCCCATGGCAGGAGTCTGCCGCTTAAGCGCGGTCTCGCAGGCCTGAAAGCCCATTTCGGGGTTCGGACGGACATCGGAACTGCCGTAATTCAGATCATAAATACAGGACTGGCAGACCAGCGGAACTTTGGCAAAGGGTGTCTGATAACCGATTCCATGCTTCTCCAGACAGTCCATAACACCCTGAGATGCCGCCAGACCGAATGCGGAGCCCCCGGAAAGCACAATGCTGTGAATCCGGTTTTCTGCTGTCTCTGAGTATGTCAGGCCGGTTTCACGAGAGGCCGGACCGCCTCCGCTGATCCGGCAGCCTGCCGCTGCTCCTTCTGGAAACACCAGGGCCGTTACGCCTGTCTCTGCATCCTCATCCTGAGCATTTCCCACACACAGACCATTCATATCATGAAGTTCAATTTCTTTATCCCACATCATTACTGCTGCCATCCTTCCATCGGTACACGCGCACGCGTTATTTTCCGGGAATCCCGGTGTACCTTTATGTTTTTTTGCCTGTTTGAATAAGAAAGCCGCGTGCCGGACTTTACAAAATATTTTACCACGGTAAAATAAAATTATGGGAATACGGAGCGTTAATGTATTTCAAGAAGTTATTAAAAGAGAATTGTGAATTCTCCTGGTATTATTCTGCACATACTGCGGACCGTTTTTAAAATCAGGAGGATTCGTGACGGCCATGGTTTTTCAGACTGGTCAGAAAGGAAATCAGCACTATGTCTTACGAACTCGTATACAAACTGACCCATTATCCGGGCTTTGTGTATAAAATGAACAACCACTATTATTACATCGGAAGATGCCAGTTCGAAGAAGTCACCGATCAGGACGTCACCGACAGCTATGAAATGTTCCACATCTTCGGAAGAGAAAAGAACAATCTGGACACGGCACAGTATTTCGCCAAACTCCGTGCTTACGCGGATATGGCGCTGACGCCGCCGGCTGATCCTGAAGGAACAAAAAAACAGCTCGAGGACTTTCTGGATTCGCTGAACCCGATGGAAGCTGCACTTTTCGGCGGGCAGGTTACCGATTTTGAGCACTGTTTTGAGATGTTCAACGGTCCTCTGGACGACATCAAGATGGACTAAGACAGACAAAAAACAGCTGAGGCGCCGCGCTGATCTGATCACGCGCAGCGCCTCAGCTGTTTTCTTATGCAGTTTACAGATGCCGGAATCTCTTTCTGCCCTCTTCAGGGCCTGCCTGATCATCTGCATATGCTTATGCCGTTTTTCTTTACTTCAGCTTCGTCAGGAAAGTCATTCCTGTCGGATTCTTTTCCTGAATCAGCGTGTTGAAATCGACCACGATATCTCCGGCCTGATCCGGGCGCTGATACATCGCAGACTTCGCCAGCCAGCAGTTTCCGTCCTTAACTGCCTTCAGCTTCCTGATCACAGGATCTTTTGACTTCAGGGCCGCCATGGTCGTTACGCTGCTGTCAATACTGCCGTTGTAGACGACGATATCGGCATTTTTCGTCATCTCGTAGAACTTCTCCATGTTCATCGGAACAGAAATACTGGAGCTGTGCTTTCCGACAGACTCATAGGCATACGTTCCGCCGGCCATCTTGATCATTGCCGGAACGTAGTCATCGGAACGTCTTACCACTGCTTTTCCATCGGTGGAAATATAGAAAAATGCGACGGTCTTGTGGGCACCCTTCTTCAGATTCTTTGTCTTGGCCTCCTGGGCCTTGAAGAACTTCTGCGCTTCAGACTCTCTGTTCAGGAGCACGCCGTACATCTTAATCCATTCCATTCGGCCCATCGGCGTATCTTCATAGCTGGAACGGTCAACCAGAACCGGAATATGGAGTTTCTCGATCATTTCCTTGACTTCCGGCGTATGGTAAATCATCGT
>JBJFHK010000273.1:8306-28803 GCA_051893535.1 Eubacterium sp.
GAATATGGAGTTTCTCGATCATTTCCTTGACTTCCGGCGTATGGTAAATCATCGTTGACTCCAGGGCCAGATCGCACTTCTTCTTGACCAGCATTTCATAATCCGGTTCACTGTACTTTCCGGCAAAAACCATCTCTTTATTTTCCATGCGCTTTTTCGGTTCAGAGAAGGACCATTCAGAAGCACGTATGGAACTCATGGTTATGGCGCTGTCTCCGTAAATGTCGCAGCACAGGGACATGACCGCGGTTGCCGCCAGGTAGACATTTTTCAGCGGCTGACGGATGACGGTAATCTTCTTCGGAAGATTCTCCGGTTTCTTCTTTCCCTTAGGAACAACCAGGAATTTTCCTTCCTGTTTGATGACAATCAGACTGTAGCCGCCTTTATAACGGTAGATACTGAACTGTTTCGCATAATCCAGTTTTAATTTTGACTGATAAGTAAGACCGGAAATTTCCGGATGACCGGAAGAAGCCGACGATCCAGAGGATCCGGAACTGCTTCCCGATCCGGAAGAACTTCCGCATCCGGTCAGCATGGCGGCCGCCATCAGGACAGCCAGCAGCAGCACGCCTGCTTTCTTTAATCGATTTAATTTACTGCTGTGTATCATTCTGTTCATCACTTTTCTTTCTGCAATTCTGTTCAGCCGGCAGAGCCGGAGCCGGACTTCCATCCTGCGTATTCTGATCCTGCAGGAGACTGACTTTATTCCTGCTGTGCTTTCTCATAGCTGCTGTACCAGCTCTGCGCGTCGTCCTCACATCCAAAAATGGCTCCATAAACCTTGATCCATTCTGCCTTGGCAAGTTTTGTTTTCTCTCTTGCGGACCGGTCAATCAGAACCGGAGTCTGCATCGCTGTAAAGAGCTGAATTGTCTTGTCCAGCTGGCTGTACTGCTTCTGCGCTTTTTCTTTCTCCGTCATCTCTCTGCTGCCCTTCCCGGATGCGGCATGGGAGGCCGGCGCATAGGTTTCAACAAAGTTACGCAGGCTCTTCACCAGCATTTTCTCCGGAAGAATGCCGATAATTGATGCAAAGAAATGTTTGACCGGATGTTCTTTTGCAAGGGACGCCGCAGAGGATGAAGAAGAACTGCTCCCGCTTCCTGATACAGAGGCATTCAGATTCGTTATCTGCTGCGGGAGTGCTCCGGATGGAAGAATACACAGGTCTGCCTGGCTTTCCACCAGATCACGGTAATCCACATCCTGCCATTTCCCCGGGAACTGGATTTTTCCGTTTTTCACGCGGATACGCATATCCTGTTCCTGGCTAGCTGACAGGCTGCTGTAAGCCTTCTGTCTGCTGAATCCCAGTGAAGTAAACTTCCCGGACTGATTCAAAAGCCCCGCGAATCTCAGCGCACTCTGAGAAGCCGTATAGCCCTTCTTCGGCGTGCGGATAATCACGCATGCCTTGTCCAGTCCCGCAGGAATCGACGCTCCCTTCGGAACGATCAGGTAATTGATCACACTGCCCTTATACAGCGCTTCCGTGCGCTCACTCTGGGTTTTTCCTTCCTTCTGCTCAATCTCATCCCGGTCTTCCGTGACTTTTGTCTTCTTCTCTTTATAACCGACGGCCTTTCTGCTGCTGGTATCTTTTTCCATATCCACCTGAACCAGAACGACGCCGTGATTATACTGGAAAATCCGGAACAATTTTGCGTTTTCAGCCTTGATTTCTGATTTGCTCTTCAGGCCGGCAATAACCGGTGCTTTTTTGGACAGTTTCTTTTGTCCGCCCTTCAGCTGCTGTGAAGAGGAAGACGATGATGATCCGCCCTTTCCGTTCAGGCCGATGTAGAGCGTATAGGTAATCCAGTGCGGCTGGGACATGGCGGTTGTACGGCCGACGACCGTGTTATTCGCGTTCAGTTTCACCGGAATGACGAATGTGGATGTATCTGCTCCCTGCTTTCCGGTAAAGGTCCTGCCGTCCGCGCGGAGATAGTCGTAATGCGGACTCTGGAAGACAATCGTCGCATAGGCCTTTCCATTGGTCACAGTGATCTTGCTGCAGGAAATGCCCTTCAGTCTGCCGCTTCCTCCAGACCAGATGAAGCTGCTCGGTGTATAGACCCCGTCCTTAAGGCCGGCATGGCTGTTGACCTTCTTCGTGCTTCCGGAAGTATCCTTCGTGGACTTGGAAACGTGGTCCTTCTTATGGTTGTTGTGGAAGACTTTCTGAGTGGTTGTTCCTGTAGTGCTGCTTCTTCTTTTGATCGTATTTTTCCCTTTTGGAATATTCGACGCAGAAGAAGAAACTTTCCGGATTCCATCCGTGTAAATTTTCGCAGTATGGGCGTACCAGCGGTTCTCTCTCTTGGAATGCCCTGCCAGAGGGAACTTCTTGTTCAGCTTTTTCACCGGGAAAACATAGGAATAGTAATTATTGTGGTTCTTGTAATGGCACCACTTCGACTTCGGCGCCTTCTCTGCCTGAGCTTTTGTGCCCGGATAGATGTAATCGTATCCCTGACCGGTCAGCGTCAGCTGCGCCGTCATCTTTCCCTTTTTCACCTTCAGGATGGCATATGTTCCGCTTTTATAGGGCTGAATGTTGAACATATAATGGTCAGTCCAGGCCTGCACACGATAAGTACCGTCCTTCAGCTTTCCATTTTTGAAATAGGAACGTTCACGCTTCTTGTCTTTGGCGGAAGTTGTCTTCTTGATCGCCTTATTATAGTCAAAATTTCCGGTAGTGCCTTTATGTGTTCCGGAAGAGGAACTGCTTTTCCCCGAATCCGATTTTTTCGGATCGTAGGTTTTCAGTTTTCCCTTCAGGCCCACATGCAGGGTGTATTCGATGCTGTGCGCTTCAGACATTCTGGTGGTCACGGCATGCACAACCGTTGCGGCATTCAGATTCACCGGTACAGTAAAGGTGGCCGTTCCCGCACTTTCACTGACTTTCGGTGTGTACTTCTCATCACCGATCGTCATGCTGTTGTAATAGGAGCTGTGGTAGACAATCTCTGCTTCAGCCTTTCCGTCAGTGATTTTCACCCATGTACAGGTGATTTTTACCTTGCCTGTTCCCCCGGTAAAGCTGAAGCTGGATGGTACATAAGTCCCGTCTGCAATCTTACTTTCTGACTCCGCCTCTGTTTCAGCATGCGCCGTTCTTTCTGCACTGCTCCAGAGCTGGGGACAAAAAGTAAAGCAGACGGCAACCGCAAGGATGAGAGCTGCTGTCAGCAGTCTTTTCAATTTCGGCTGCAAGTTACGCATTCTTTTTCCCTCATTTCTATGCCTTTGAGATACGCGAAAATCTCCCCATCCTGATATTCAGATAAAACGGAGAGATTTCTGCATGATCTGTGCTGTATGCACAGAATAAACACATCATATAAGATCCTGTATCCTGCCCGGATACGGTGATGCAATATGAATTACTTTACCTTGACGCTCTTTACTTTGCTCCATCCGGAGTATGCTGACTTATAGCCGTTGAAATGCTCTGTGCGGACACGGAAGTAATAGGTCTTGCCGCTCTTCAGCTTCTTTACCGTCTTGGAAGTCTCATCATTGTAATAAAGATTGGATGTGGATGCCTTCTTCATGGACTTGCTTGTCGAATACTGAAGCTGGTATCCGCTTCCATTCTCTGTAATCCTCTTCCAGGAAACTGCTGCGGCCTTTTTCTTCGCTGTGAGTTTTTTGATAGAAGTTTTTGCAGGAGCAGTAACTTTAGCTGTTTCCAGATTCTGTTCGTTTCCGGTATATGTAAAAGTAATTGTATGTGGATACCAGGTCCTTCGTTTTGGACTCCACGCTTTTACTGGAACTACTGTTGTTCCAGTCTTCAGGCTGTAATTGTCTTCACTCAGCGGCAATGTGAAATAATAGGAATCTCCACGCTTTAACTGATATTTAATCTGGCCGTTAACATTATTCTCCGGATTCACATCACTGGTTCCAATATACATTTTTTCAAATCCTGAAGCATCAAGACGAAGCGATACTGTTTCTGTTCCATTCTTTACCGTTAAGACCGCTGTATTATTATCTTCATCCTTAATACGGAACATGCTGCTATCCGTTACTGCAGAAATACTGTAAACACCGTCCGGAATTTTTGCAGCCTCAGCTGTGTTTGAAGTATCCGCTGCTGTATCTGCAAATGCGGACATACTCATTGCCATTACACCGGCGCAGGCAAATGCGCCGATTTTCATCCATTTTTTCATTTCCTGTCCCTCTTCCTTTCATACATATACAGAGATCCGCCGCACCCTTGCAGCGGATCTCCGTCTTGACCAGTTAACTTTTGTCCGATCTGTCTGCCGTTTCAGGAAACGGCACCGGATCAGCCTGCTTACTTAATGACTGCAGCAGTGTGCTGAACATAGATGTTCTGAACAGACTTCAGAGAACCAAGTCCCTCGATCTGAGCGCTTACCTTGAAGCCGGCCTTCTTCAGCTGAGTCTTCCAGGAATCTGCATCGCTTCCGGCGATATCGTTGTTTGCGTGATCACCTGCAACAACCATCATTCCGCGGATGACAACCTTCTTATATCCCTTCTTCTTCAGCTTCTTGATCAGGGATGTGCAGGATGTTGCTGCCGGCTTTCCTTCTACTGTTCCGACATATACATTCTTATATCCCAGCTTTGTGTAGTCATTCTGCATTCTTGTGTAAGTAACACGGTTTGCGTGGGATGTTCCGTGTCCGATGAATACGAACGCAGTCTTGGATCCGGACTTCTTCAGTGTGGATGTCTTCACGCCGGCCTTCTTTGCTGCGGAAGCAGCCAGTGCCTTTGCGACAGTCTTTCTGTCTTTGTCTGCCTTCAGAAGCGGGCTTGCGATCTTGATGGTCTTGATGCTGCCCTTGTTAGCCTTGACGTTGGCCTTCAGCAGATCATACTCTTCACCGCTCATCAGGGTTGTCGGCTGAACGATCAGTGTCTTGACACCGGCCTTGTTCGCCTTGTCCATTGCTTCTCTTACCGTATCAATTCTGTACTGGTCTCTTGCCAGGATATGGTTGATGATAACCTGGGAAGTGAATGCTCTTCTTACAGAATACTTCTTGCTGTACTTATTAGTGATTGCTCTCTCAATTCCGCCGATGGTCTGGTAACGGCTTGTGTTATAGCTTGTACCAAAGCTTACGACCAGAATTTCAGACTTCTTTGTCGGTGCTGCGCAGACCTTCTTTGTCCATGCCTTATCCTTTGATGCGCTTCCGATCGGTGCTGCAGTGGAGAAGTAATCTGCTCCGCCTGCACCCGGATATTCATATCCGTCAGGAATTTCCGGAACGGCCTTCTTATCTGCGGCAGAGAGCTTGTCATACGCATACTTCGCAACCTTTGCGACCTTTGCTACCATCTCTGTCTGAGCCTCCTGTTCTGCCGGTGTTGACTTAGGATGAATGTAAATCTCGCCAATCAGTCCGGCAACCAGAAGCGGGCTGTCATTCTCATCAACGAATGCTTTACCCTGCTCCAGAGTCATCTGTGTGATCTTTCCGGTAATTTCCTTGACGTTATCCTTGGTAATCGTGACTTTTTCTGTCTGCTGCTGAGTTGTTGTGCTGGCAGCTGTCGTTGTTGTTCCGTTCGATGCAGTTGTGCTCTGTGTCGAATCAGCAAATGCCGGAACGGCGAGCAGCATACTGGACGCGACTGCTGCAGAAAGAGCCACCGTCATAAATTTCTTCAAGGACTTCTTCTTCATGAATCTTTCTCCCTTTCCCGGTCTCCGCCGCCGCAGAAACCGCTCTCAAATAAAAAACCTCCTGCTTGAAACTCACAGCAGAAGGCATACAGATAGAAACTTATTCTATCGCATATGCCAGTTACTCGTGGCGCGGAAAGGCATTCCTTTCCACTGCGATCCTATCCAGGCAGGTCTCCTGACTTGCAGATTTCCGCATCCGCCGCCTTCCCGCGCAGTGAGAGCCTGCGCAGTGGCACATACAGCTTCCGCAATCTGTTTACAGTGACGAAGTTCGTACAGGACTTCCACCTGTTTCCCTTTTCAACGGCTGTCTGCTCTGCTATAGACAGCCATCACCTGAACGTACGATATATTATACCATGCAGTCACAGGTCTTTCAATTTTCCTTCACAAAAACAAGGCATATATTTTTTCTATAGCCAATTGTTTTAACGATATTTTATTAACTTTATTAATATCTTCCACAAAATTTCTGCAAGGGCCTCTCTCCCCGACAGATTTTCTGTCCCTTTTACTTCCGCTTCTCTGGATTCAGCCATCCTGCAGCCGTATACAGCATGGCGTTGATAATCGCGGCAGCTACATTGCTTCCGCCTTTTCTGCCCATGGCAATAATCGCCGGAATATGGTGCCGCTCACAGGCATCCAGCAGCATTTCCTTGCTTTCCACCACATTGACAAAACCCACCGGAACGCCGACGACAAGGGAAGGCCGGAGACCGTTTTCAATCTGCTCCGTCAGTGAAATCAGGGCAGTCGGCGCGTTTCCGGAAGCGAACACCGCATGTGGATGCAGCTTTCCGGCATATTCCATGGACGCTCTCGCCCTGGTGCTGCCTTCTTCTTTTGCCCTTCTGGCAATTTCAGGATCTGCCATATAGCAGACTGCCCGGCCTGAAAGTTTTGCCAGCGCCCTTTTACTGATCCCGGAAAGGGCCATATTGGTGTCGGTAATGACAATCTTTTCTTCCCCTGCCGGCGCCGGAGATGCGGATCCTGCCTGAAGCCCGCTGAGAAAATAGCGGACTCCCGCCTCCGGACCATTTTCCACGAAGCGCAGATTTTCTGCATACTCAAAATCCGCGCTGGTGTGAATCGCCCGGAGCAGGACAGCACGCTCCGCTTCATTCTCCGGAAGGGAAAAACCTTTTTCTTCCAGTTCTTTCCGGATCGTTTTCATACTGGTTTTTTCAATATCTCCCGGTTTCACATGCTGTAGTCCCATACTCTGTCCTTCTTTCCCTTTATTTTTTCAGCGCCATCTCATAAACGGCATCCATATCCAGTGACTTCCGGACATTTTCTGCCAGTTTGTCATACTGCTGATTTTCGTATTCTTTCCAGCTCAGGCGCTTTCCGCCGGAATAAGAAATCCCCTTCCGGCTGCAGAGCCAGCGGCCCAGTTTTTCCGCCGCCTCACCGGAGTCAAATAATCCGTGAAGATAGGTTCCGAACACGTTTCCACGGCAGCATCCGTCATCCTTTTTCTCTCCTCCTGCCGTCTCATTTTCAAGCCGGCTGAAGGAATCACCGGAAACCTCCGTCTTTCCCATATGAATCTCATAGGCATCCACAGAGGCACCCGAAAGCGGTCCTGATACAATTTCTCCGCGCACCTGGGTCCGGGTCTTCTCTCCCGTGAACACCGTTCTGACCGGAAGAAGGGAAAGTCCTTTCATGGAGTCCCGCTTTCCTTCCGTATGATCCGGATTATCCAGCTGTTCACCCAGCATCTGATATCCCCCGCAGATGCCCAGAACCGCTCCGCCTGCGGCCGCGAACTTTCGAATCATCATTTCCAGGCCCGACTCCCTTGTCCAGACCAGGTCATCCAGGGTGCTTTTTGTCCCCGGAAGAATTAAGATATCCGGATTTCCGAACTCTTCCGGACGGGAGATATATCGGACAGACATCAGGGGATCCGCCTCCAGCGGCGCAAAATCGGTAAAGTTGGAAATCCGCGGAAGACGGACGACGGCAATGTCCAGCAGCGCATGAGAATCTCCGTTTATTTCCGAATGGGAAAGCCGCGGCGCCAGGGAATCCTCTTCATCAATGTCGACGTGAAGATAGGGAATGATGCCCAGCACCGGAATCCCGGTCTTTTCCTCAATCATCCGGACTCCCGGCATCAGAATTTCCTTGTCGCCTCTGAACTTGTTGATCAGCATGCCCTTAATGCGGCGTCGTTCCTCTTCCTCCAGCAGGGCCGCCGTTCCGTAAAGCTGCGCGAAAACGCCGCCCCGGTCGATGTCTCCGGCCAGCAGAACCGGCGCGTCCACCATCTCCGCCAGGCCCATATTCACGATATCGTGCTGTTTCAGATTGATCTCCGCGGGACTTCCCGCTCCTTCGATCACGACGATGTCGTTCTCTTCCGCCAGTGACCGGTAGGCGCTCATGATGTCCGGAATCAGCCTCTCCTTATACCTGAAATAGTCCCGGGCCTCCATGTCTCCGAGCACTTTACCGTTGACGATCACCTGGCTTCCGACATCGCTGGACGGCTTGAGCAGTATCGGGTTCATCCGCACGTCCGGCTCGACTCCAGCGGCTTCTGCCTGCATGACCTGCGCCCGTCCCATTTCCAGTCCCTCAGAAGTGATATAGCTGTTCAGTGCCATATTCTGACTCTTAAAGGGCACGGCCCGGTATCCGTCCTGGTGGAAGATGCGGCAGAGGGCGCCGCATAAGAGACTCTTCCCCGCTCCCGACATGGTTCCCTGCACCATAATGTTTCCTGTAATCCTGTGGTCTGTCACTTCTGCTCCTTTCTGAAAACCCTGATGATTTTTCCCCGATGCTCTGTTCAGCCCAGCCGCCTTCCCTTTTCCTGAAGACAGTCCCGGACCGCCTGAATCAGCAGCTGATTATCCTCATGTTTTCTGACGCATATGCGGATCCAGTGTCCGTCCAGGCCGTAATAATTGCTGCAGTCCCGGACCAGAATGCCTTTTTCTGCCAGCGGTTCAGCAAGCTCCCTGTCCGCGTGAATCAGAAGATAATTGGCCTGTCCATCACTGACAAAATGTATCCCGGCAAGGGATTCAAGCTGTTTTTTCAGATACGCTCTCTCTTTCCTGTTCTGCTGCCTGTAGCGTTCAATATATCCGGATTCCTGCAGCGCTGCCAGTCCCGCGGCTTCTGCTCCGCAGGAAACCGGCCATGACGGACCGCATGCCTCTGCCTGCTCTCTCCAGTCTCTGTTGAAAAATATTCCATAACCCAGGCGGATTCCCGGCATGGAAAAAATTTTTGTAAAGGATCGGAGAAGAATAAGATTACTGCATTCTTTTCCTTCGGAAAGCATCGTATGATTCAGAGGATCATCCAGAAGCCAGAGAAAGGACTCATCGACAAGCAGGGTGATTTTTCTTTCCCGGCAGGCTCTGAGAAGCCGCAGAAGCGCGTCCTTACCGGTCGTTCTTCCTGTGGGGTTGTTCGGCTCGCAGAGGATAATCATTTCCGCTGATCCACTTTCCGGGATTTCCGGGTCCCTCTCTGCCAGATCCAGAAGATCGTCTATCCGTCCATCCAGAAGGAATTCATCCTCTTCCCGGAGCAAAAAGCGGCTGACTGCTGAACCTGCCGCACGCAGAGCCCGCTCATACTCACTGAAGGTCGGCGCGGTAATCACAGCCCGGCCCGGTCTTCTGCTGAAGACAATCCGGTAAATGATGTCCGAGGCGCCCGCTCCAGGAAGAATCTGCCAGTTTTCCAGCTGATTTTTCTCTGCGAGAGCCTTTACCAGTTCTCTCTGCGCCGGATCCGGATATTCGGAAACTGCAGATACCGCTTTTTCCGCGGCCTTCCGGACACTTTCCGGAGGACCGGCAGGATTTACATTCACAGAAAAATCCAGAGGCCTTCTTCCGTACTGCGTCTGAAAACCGTATATATCTCCACCATGTTCACTGTCTGTAAAAAAACTCAATGTTCCCTCTCCGTTTTCCTTTTCCCGATTGTATCGTATCGGTCTCTTCGCCCGTCTTCCCGGCTGATCTGCCTGACAGACCCTATTTCAGGATCAGCCAGAAAACCAGCGCCCGCAGTGTAAAGAAGATGAACAGACCTGCCGCGGAAGACGCCCCCAGCATCTGGCAGCAGCGTAAAATATCATTCCTTTCAATCGGCCGGTCCGCATCTCCGATTGCCGGCTTATCGTAAATCTTTCCGAAATACTGTGCCGGCCCGGCGAGCTGCACGTGCAGGGAGCCAGCACAGGCAGACTCTGTCTGCGCAGAATTCGGACTGGCGTGTTTCCGGCTGTCTCTTCTCCAGATTTTCAGTGCGTTTCTTCCGTCATTTCCTGTCATCGCCGCGCCCAGTGCCCACAGAAGCGCTGAAATTCTTGACGGAATAAAGTTGAACACGTCATCGATTCTTGCTCCGGTTCTTCCGAAATACAGGTATTTATCGTTCCGGTATCCGATCATGCTGTCCAGCGTGTTCACCGCTTTATAGGTCAGCGCCAGCGGAGCACCGCCGACAGCCATATATAACAGCGGCGCGATGACGCCGTCAGAGAAATTCTCCGCTACCGTCTCACAGTCCGCCTTAATGACGCCCGTCTCATCCAGCACAAAGGTATCCCGCCCGACGATTCTTCCGACTGCCTTCTGGGCTTTTTCCAGCGTTCCTTCCGGCGGAAGATTGTGGTAGACATTGACGGCTTCTTTCTGAAGGCCCCGCATGGCCAGTGCCTGCCAGCACCACAGAGTCTCCACGGCAAAGCCCAGAAGCGGATGGATCCTGAGCGCACCCCAGCAGATAAAGGCGGTAAACGCAAAGGTGAGAAGAATTGTCAGCAGGGCGGTAAAAAATCCACCAGCAAGTTCTCCCTTCTTCCCTTTTGGAAAGATCTTCCGGAAAAACTTTTCAAAAAGTGAGATGCATTTTCCGATCATCACCACCGGATGGGGAAAATTATACGGATCTGCCAGCAGCAGATCCAGCAGCGCCCCGGCACATGCCGCCGACTCTGTCACGATAAAATACATCACCCAGTGATTCATCTTCACTCTCCTCACTCACATACATTCTCCGGATTTTTCACACGGCCTTTTCGGCTGCCGTCTGCAGGTCCGCTCTCTTACCTTGCTCTCTTCCCGGACCTGTCTGCCGCCGACTCCCTGCTCTGCAGCTTTTTTCTGCTGTCACTGACTTATTTATGCTCTGTCTTCTTCTCTTCCTTCTGCCGGCGGAACTTCTCCGCGGCCGAAATATACCGGTCCACGGCTTCCGGATAAGCCGCCAGATAAAGATGCGGAAAAGCCGCGTAACAGGTCTTTCCTGAATATCCCTCATTCCATTCCCGGCTGCTGAGAGGCTTTTTCAGATGAAAAGCTTCTCCATCCTGTTCAGCGCCCCAGTAATGGAACTCATGCACATACATGGAATCGCCTTTTTTCATCAGAAGATTATCTTCTTCCGCTGTCATCTCAGCATAGCCGAAGCGGACCAGCCTGCCGGAATTTCTGCTTCCGCCCGGAAATACTCCGGCCATCGGATATTTCTGTCCCTTATCATCACAGATCGAATCCAGAAGATAGAGGAATCCTCCGCATTCAGCGATGACCGGCATACCGGAATTTACAGCTTCCCGGATGCTTTCCCGCATGCACTGGTTTTCAGACAGTGCCTTTGCATAAAGCTCAGGGTATCCCCCCGGAAGATAGAGGGCGTCAGCCTCTTCCGGAATATGCGGTTCATGAATCGGGCTGAAATATACGATATAGCCGCCCTGACGATCCATCTCTTCTTCCGTTTCCCTGTAGCAGAAGGAAAATGCCTCATCGCGGGCTATCGCGACAACCGCACGCCGCGGCGCCGGACTTTCCGGAATAGACGGAAATGATGAGCGGCCGCCGGCAGTTTCCAGGGCTTCTGTTTCCCCTTGCGCCGGGCAGGCTTTGTCCTGCGGAGCCGGAACAGAGAAGGCCCTCTGGAAGGCATCCCAGTCCAGATGCCTCTCCATCTCATCTGCAGCGATGCCGATGTTCTTCTGAAGATCCTCAATCTCATCCGCCTGATAGAGCCCCAGATGTCTGGACTTCACCCGCACGTCCGGAATCTCCGGAAGAAAGCCTATAACCGGAAGTCCCGTTTCCTGCTCCAGAATTGTTTTCATCAGTGCCGCGTAAGACGCCTTGCAGCGGTTCAGGAAAATTCCTGCAATATGACTGTCCTGCCGGAAATTCTGAAGTCCCTTCACTTCTGCCGCCAGGGTCAGGCTGCTCCCATGAGGGGACAAAACCAGCAGCACCGGAACGTTCACGGCACCAGCAAGATGCCAGCAGCTGCCGGTATCCGTCTTCCCGGACAGCCCGTCATACATGCCCATCACACCCTCAATGACAGAAGATCCGTGCATGGCCAGCTCCCGGCTGTAAGCCGCCCTCACATAATTCTCGTCTGACATGACCAGATCCAGATTATGACTGCTCACATTCAGAATGCTCCGGTGAAACATCGGATCGATATAGTCTGGTCCGGTCTTGAATGCGCAGGGGTTCAGTCCCTTTCTCTTCAGTATTTCCAAAAGTCCGCAGCTGATCAGCGTCTTTCCCGAGTTCGAAGAAGACGCTGCGACTGCGGCCTGTATTTTTTTCTCCATCTGCTACTCCTTCTGACCTCTGACTATATAGATCGGATTTTCTGCGGTCATCATGTGAATGCCGCGGCTTCCGACGGTTTTTGAACGGCTGACCGCAAGCTGCGTGATTTCCGGGTCTTGCCCCAGCTTTTTCAACGCCTCCATTCCCTGAAGCACCGTCTCCAGTACGATTCCGGTAAAGACGATCCGGACTTCGGGGTTCTTATCTGCCGCCTCCCGGATAATGTCTTCGATATTACCATTGGAACCGCCGATAAAGACCGCATCCGCTGCCGGAAGATCCCGCAGGACTTCCGGCGCTTCTCCCTGGATAATCTCAAGATTTCCCAGATGAAATCTCTTCTGGTTCTGCCGGATCAGCCCGCAGGCTTCTTCTTTGCATTCCACAGCATAAACGATTCCGCCGGCTGCCTGCCGGGCCAGTTCCACGGAAACACTTCCCGTCCCCGCGCCGACATCCCAGACCGTCTCCTCCGGAGAAATCTGAAGGATTGACGACACAGCCATCCGGACCATCCTCTTGGTCATTGGAACTTTTCCCCGGATGAAGGCTTCATCCGGAATGCCGCATGCGGGATAAGAATCCCGCATCCCTTCCACCAGCACGACGGCAAGGGAGGAAAAGCTCTGCTCTGCTGCTTCCCTGCAGCTGCAGGCAGTAATTTTCTGCCCGCTCATTCCCAGGTTTTCTCCGATCCAGACCTTCTGTTCTTCCAATCCCGCATCGCAGAGGTCCTGACACAGCTTCTGCGCCCCGGTGCTGCCTCCGGTCAGGAAAAAGGCGTTCTTCCCCTTCCGGACTGCGGCTGCAGGATCGCAGTCTCTCCCGTGTGCGGAAACCAGTGTCCAGTCCTGCCAGGGCTTTCCGACGGCAGAAGAAAGCATCTGAATGGAGGAAATTCCTGGAAATTCTTCAAGGGAAAAGCCGCTGAATGCCTCTGCTTCCCGGCTCATCGGGTCCATATTTTCCGGAAGCCGCTTCCGGTATTCTCTCAGAAATGACCCCGCTCCGCTGTAGAAGCCGGTATCTCCGCTGAACAGAAGCGCGACATTGAGATTTCCCCATTCTTCTTTCTTTTCCAGCAGAAGATCAGCGATTCTTCCCGGCCAGATCTCCTGACGGAATTCCTGTCTGCTTTCCGGGTACGCGCTGCGGACCAGTTCCAGAAGTCTCGGCGCTCCAATGAGAATATCCGCATTTTCCACCGCTCTCTGCGCATCGGAAATTACCGTATTCATTCCCGCGCCAAGTCCGATCAGGGATACCTTCATCATTTCTGCTCCTCTCCATCCTGTCTGTTTATCACTGTTCCCGTATTTTCAGCCTGTTTCTCTCCTGCTTCTTCATTTTGTCCCTCATGAATCCAGGCGAGAATTTCCTCTTCACTGCTCGGGGGAATCACTTCTTCCGGACGCTGAATCATCAGCAGCTGCACGCCGCACTCTTCTGCCGCCTCGATCTTCTGAAACAGGCCGCCCTGGCGTCCGCTTTCCTTGCTGACCATATAGGATATGTCAAAATCTCTCAGCATGCAGCAGTTCATCGCCGTTGAAAACGGTCCCTGCATGGCAATGATATTCTTTCTGGGAATTCCCGCCTCACTGCAGGCCTGAAGCGACTTCACCGCCGGCAGCACTCTCGGATACAGGCGCTGCGCCCCGAGAGCCGCATACTGTTTCAGATCCTTGGAACCGGTTGTCAGAAGAATATTTCCCGGCCTCTGCCGAAGATATCTGCAGACCTCTGAAACTGAAGACAGCTTCTTCAGGTAAGGCGTCTCCGGAATCGGTGCCTCTTCCCTGACAAAACGGAATTCTTTTACCTGTTTCCTGCCGCAGGCGGTCCGGATGCTCTGGCTGATATGCTCCGCAAAAGGGTGGGTCGCGTCGATGCAGAGATCCATGCTGTCCAGCATATCCTCAATTTCTTCTTCCGGCCGGATTCCAGTCAGAACCTGGACTCCGGGAAGCTGGCCCAGTGTTTCCGCGCCGTAATCTGTAGCCGCGCTGTACACCACGCTGCAGTCCTGCTCCGCCAGTCTCTGGGCCAGCTCTCTTCCTTCCGTTGTTCCTCCGAAAATCAATACTCTCATTCTGTCTTATTCTGCCTTCTTTTCATATCCTCTCGGTGTCACCATACGTCCTCCGATATTTTTCGTCTGGGACGAGCCGATAAACACAGTCGTAAACATATCGATATCTTCATCGGGAAGTTCCCTCAGAGTCAGCACCTTCTTTTCCATTCCGTCTCTGCCGATGTTTTTCACCCAGCCGCAGACGGTGTCACCGCTCAGTGTTTCCATAAGAACCCTGCAGGCCTTTTTCAGCGCATCCTTTCTGTGATGGGACCTCGGGTTATACAGACAAAGGGCAAAATCCCCTTCTGCCGCCATCCGCAGCCGCTTTTCAATGAGCTCCTCCGGCGTCAGAAGGTTTGACAAGGAGATGACGCAGAAGTCGTGCCCGAGAGGTGCTCCTAAAACCGCGGCTCCCGAAGTCGCCGCCGTTACACCGGAAACCACCTGCACATCTGCTCCCGGGTATTCCGGAAGAAGCTGCAGAAGAAGGCCCGCCATGCCGTAAATTCCCGCGTCTCCGCTGCAGACCAGGGCCGTGTCATTTCCCTCCTGCGCATACTGAAGCGCCATCCGGCATCTCTGGATTTCCTGCTTCATCGGCGTCGAGAAAAACTTTTTGTCCGGATACTGGTCTTTCACCAGATTTATATATACCGTATATCCTCCCATATAGCTGCATTTTTCAATAACATCCGCTGCTTCCTGCGTCATGTACTCCGGCTTTCCCGGACCGATTCCCACTGCATATACTGCTGCCATGGACTGTCTCCCTCTCTTTCCTCTGCCTTATCTCTTCCGCTTTATCTGTATTTCTTTTGCTTTGTTTCTATAACACTATTTCCATTTCAGATGGACATCCCTCAGCGCCGCTGCCATGGTGACCCCCTGGCAGCTGAATTTCCCGGCGGTCAGACGGGAATACCTCCCGCCGGACGCCTTAACCGCGCTTCGTTCACAGACATTGTCCGTCCCTACGGTCTTTTTCACAAAATCCGATCCCGTGAAATTTCCTTCCAGGGCATTCAGCTCATCTGCAGAATACGTATAAAACGGGATCTGCTTCTCTTTACAGAATTCGATGATGCCCTGTTCATTCTTCTTCACATCGATGCTGGCAGCCGCAGAAAGCGCCGCATCGGAAAAACCGTATCTTAATGCAAACTGCTTCCAGCAGGCTCTGATCTTTTCTGCTGAACTTCCCTTCCGGCAGCCAATGCCAAGAATAATTGCCCGAGAGACCAGATGAAGGCCCCGCTCTTCAGGAAAGCTGCTGACATCGATGATTACATCTGCCTTTTTCCTGGCCTCAGCGGCATCTTCTTTGTTTTTCACCTCTGCCGGATCACAGGCTGCCCTGCCATATTGACCGCTTTCTATGTCTTCTGCTGACAATTCTCCCGGAAACACCACAGCCCGTCCGATTCCGTCCGGAAGCCTTCCATCGATTTCCCATCTGGAAAACAGCCTGATTCCGGCCTTTTCATCCAGTACCTTTCCGGAAACCTCTACAATCCGCTCCGGCTCCAGAATCTGAAGTCCCTGAGAAGCTGCCCAGCTGTCCACCGCAAACTTCTTATGGACGTCTGTTCCCGTGGTAAGGACGGCCTGCGCGCCCAGCATCGCCGCCAGGCGCTCTGCCTCGCGGTTTGCTCCCCCGAGATGGCCGGACAGAAGCGGAATCACAAATTTTCCCCTTTCATCCAGCACCAGAACCGGAGGATCTTCGATCTTGCTCTTTAAGAGCGGCGCAATGCTTCTGACAGCAATCCCGCAGGCACCGATATAGACCAGGCAGTTTCCCTTCTGGAAATACTCCCTGGTCCATTCCGAAGCCTTCATCGGCCTTCCCGACCGCTGTGAAAAGGCTGAAATTCCAAGCTTTCTGATCCTTTCTTCAAGCTTTTGCGCCAGCCGGAATCCGTCTTCAGAAAAGGCAAGAATCCGGTATATGAACTCTGTTTTCCCCGCAGTTCTCATATGTTCAGTTTTTCCGTCCTGTGCACTCATCTCTGCTGTTTATTCCCTGATTCCTTTTCTTTTGCCTGCCTGAACTCCGTGCTGAATGACGGATCATACAGCCGGCTCTTCTCATAGCGGGATCCCAGGAACTCTCCCACCAGAACCAGCGCAGTCTTGGTAATGCCGTTTTTCTCTGCTTCTTCAGCCAGAGTTCCCACTGTGCAGCGGATGGTCTTTTCCTCCGGCCAGGTCGCCTTATACACGATCGCCGCCGGCGTATCTTCGGTGTAAGCCCCCTGAAGGAGATCTTCCTGCAGGGCAGGGATCATTCCGGAGGACAGGAACAAAACCATCGTAGAACCGTGGGCCGCCAGCTGCGGAATGCTCTCTCTTTCCGGAACCGGCGTACGGCCCGCTTTTCTCGTGATGATGACCGTCTGGGACACGTCCGGCAGTGTGTACTCCGCATTCAGCGCCGATGCCGCCCCGCAGAAACTGGAAACGCCCGGCGTATCGTCGTATTCGATGCCCAGTTCATCCAGAGCGTCCATCTGCTCTCTGACAGCCCCGTACAGACACATATCTCCTGTGTGAAGACGCACCGTGTCAAGGCCCTGCTCTTCTGCCTTTTTCATCTCGCTGAGCACCTCGTCCAGGGTCATATGAGCGCTGTTAAAGATCCTGCAGCTTTCCTTTGTCATCTGAAGAAGTGCGGGATTCACCAGACTTCCCGCGTAAATGACTACGTCCGCCTCCTGCAGCAGCCTCTGTCCTCTCACCGTGATCAGGTCGGCGGCTCCCGGCCCCGCGCCTACAAAATGAATCATATTCTCCTCCTATTTTTTCGGAATCTGCACTTTCCATTCCTGCAATATCTGTTCCGCCGTCACGGTCAGCCCCAGCAGCCGCTCGCCCTGATAGACCGCCGCGCCGATCTCCAGCTCCTTTACCGCGCGCCTGCTCAGGTGATGCTGGATCTTCTCAAGAAGAATCTGCATAACCGCTTCAAACACACCGGCCTCTTCCAGTATCCGCACCGCTTCATCCGTAACCGCGCACTGCATCAGTTTCTGACAGGTCTTCCGGTCTGCTCCCAGGCAGGCCGCATGGGCCGTCAGAATTTCCATCCGGCAGTCCCCCATGCGGGAGTGGGTGTTCATCATTCCGCCGGCCAGTTTCACGAGCTTGCCGATGTGCCCGACCAGAAGAACCCGCTGAAAGCCGCAGTTTCCCGCGATATCCACAGCATCACCGATAAAGTTGGAGCACTGCACCAGGGGCGCATGGTCCAGAACACTTCCGAGATGTCCCTCCTGAAGGAAGGTCTCCCCGTAATTTCCCGGAACCAGTATAACATCTTCCGAGCCTGTCCGCTTCTGCTTCATCTCCACTTCAATAGTGTCCACCAGCGCCTGCTCGCTCATCGGTTCCACGATTCCCGTCGTTCCGAGAATCGAAATTCCGCCCCTGATGCCAAGCTGCGGGTTGAAGGTTTTTTCCGCGATTTTCCTTCCTTCCGGGACAAAAATCACCGCGGCTGCGCCGCGCTCTTCAAGGGGATAATCCAGCTGACGCGCGCAGGCTTCCAGGGATTCCCGGATCATCTGCCGCGGCACAGAGTTGATCGCTGCCGCGCCGACCGGCTGGTCCAGCCCCGGTTTTGTCACCCTGCCGACGCCCTCGCCGCCGTCTATGATAATTCCCGGCTTTTCCGTCAGCGACACTTCCGCTCCGATCAGAGCGCCGTCCGTAGCATCGATATCATCACCCGCATCCTTTTTTATCAGGCAGTAGGCCGTCCTTTTCCGCTCGTCACGAAATCCGGCTTCTTCCGGAGCGGCAGAAACGGGGATTCCCTTCCGCGTAATAATTTTCAGCTTTTCCGGAACATGTCCGGTCAGAAGAAGATGCAGAGCACCTGATGAAGCCAGCGCGGCGCAGGTCCCCGTCGTGAAGCCCAGACGCAGCATCTTGTTTCCATTTCTTACCCGCTCATCCATGTCTGCTCCCTCTTATTTCTCCGCCAGCCGGAAAAACTCTTCCGGTTTTACGCATTTTCCTGCCTTCTCCGCATAGCTTTCCAGCTGCCTCAGCACTGCCGGAATCTGCATGCCCTCCGGCACACCCGCATCGATCACATAGTCAGACTGGTCGATTACTTTCTCAGCTCGCTGGATCTGCTCGTCATCTGCCGCATGAAAAGCCGGAATGACAACCGTTTCCGTGGACAGCTCTCTTGCCAGATGGTAATCCACATCCGCTTCACTCAGAAGCCCCGCCGAAAAAGCAATCTTCCGCTTCTGCAGTTTCCGGTAAACGGCTACACCTCTTCCTCCGGCAGACAGAACGGTAACCTCTGGCCGCTTTTCCTTTTGTCCCTGCTCTCTGAACTCCACCGTGCCGAACAAAGCATCATAATAGCCATGCTCCATGCCGTACAGGTCGCGGATCGTGTCTTTCCGGAAGATCTCCTCCGGCGTGCCGGCCTTCAGCTGCCCGCTGTTTCCAACGCAGATCACCAGATCCGAAACTTTCTGCGCCAGATCAATCTCATGCAGCGACATAACCACCGTCATTCCCCGGCTTCTCGTCATTTCCTGCAGCACCGTCAGAAGGTCCAGCTTGTACTTAATGTCCAGATAGGACGTCGGTTCGTCCAGGATCAGAAGATCCGGCTCCTGACAAAGCGCACGCGCAAGGAGGATCCTCTGCTTCTGGCCGTCGCTGATCTGTTCAAAATCTCGGTCTGCAATTTCTTCCGCGTGCACATCTTTCAGCGCCTGGTCAATTTTCTGCTCATCTTCATCCGTAAGCAGGCCAAAGGCTCCTGTATAGGGATACCGGCCTACCGCCACGATATCCCGGCAGGTCAGAAGTTCTGGGTGAATCCGCTCCGTCAGGACCGCGGCCACCTGGGACGCGATTTCCCGCTGGGAAAGCGTCTGCATGTCCCGGCCAAACAGGAGAATCTTTCCGGAAAGCAGAGAAAGTTCTCCCGTGATGCTCTTCAGCATCGTCGATTTTCCCGCTCCGTTCGGTCCGATCAGTGTGGTAATCCTGCCCTTTGGGATCTTCAGACTTACCGGCCCGACGATGATCTTCTTTCCGTATCCTGCGCAGACCTCCTGAAGTACCAGCGCAGCAGCCTTATTTTCCAGGTTTTTTCCATCTTTTCTAGGCATGGCGCATCCTCCTTCTCTGCAGCATGATATACAGAACGATCGGTGCTCCGAAAATCGATGTCACCGTGCTGATATTCAGCTCCGTCGGTGCAAACGCCGTTCTTGCAATCAGGTCACAGATCATGCAGAACAGCGATCCCGTCAGGAAGGATGCCGGAATGACCAGAATCGGCCTCGACGTGCCAAGCATTCTCTTCGCAAGAAATGGTACCGCAATGCCGACAAAGGAAATCGGGCCGGCAAACGCCGTCACGCAGCCGGAAAGCAGACTGGAAAGGAGAATAATCTCCGCTCTGAATCTGCGGATATTCACACCCATACTGGCCGCGTAAGCCTCTCCGAGCTGATAGGCTCCAATCGGCTTGGACAGGAGAAAAGTCAGAAGCGATGCTGCCAGCACAATCATTCCGGATACCCGGACGTCCTGCCAGCTCATTCCGGAAAACGAACCCATCGACCAGCCGTGCAGATTGACCACATCCGAATCCTTGGCAAAAGTCGTCAGGAAGTCCGTAACCGCGCTGCAGATATATCCGATCATGATGCCCGCCAGAAGCAGCGCCGCCGCATTTCTGATCCACTGTGAAAACAGAAGCACCAGACCCGTCGCCGCCAGCGCCCCGGCAAAGGCTGCAATCACCAGCACACCGGAACCCATTCGGGACACATGATCCATGAGAAGAATCATGACAATGGCAACCGCCATTTTCGATCCCGAAGAAATTCCCAGCACAAAGGGTCCGGCGATTGGATTTTCAAAAAATGTCTGAAGCAGAAATCCAGAAAGGGAAATGGCTCCTCCCAGCAGCATTCCCGTCAGGATCCTCGGAAGCCGGATCGTCCAGAGAATGTTCAGGACGTCCACTCTTCCCTGCTTCAGAAAGACCGCGCGGATCAGCTCGCCCAGAGAAATCCGCATATTTCCCGTGTTCACAGAGATCACCGTAACGGCAGCGACTCC
>JBJFHK010000274.1:0-5316 GCA_051893535.1 Eubacterium sp.
TACGGTAAAAGAAAAAAAGCCGAGGGGAAATGATTTCCCGCTGACGGATGCCTTTCTGAATTATAAGAGGACGATCATCAGAAGACTGGAAGAATCCGGAGTTTCCGGAGTTTCCCTGGGCTGATTCATGGAATGAACAGGACGGGCCGCCGCAATAGAGTGGAGATACTCATGCGGCGGCCCTGTTTGTTGTGCGGAGACGAAAAGCCGCCGGACAGTGACTGTATGTGCACTGCCCGGCGGCTTTTCTGTGTTTTATCCGGCTAGAATTTTAAGTCGTAGCGGTTTTTCCCGTCATAAGCTTTCGATACGATCGCCTTGATCATCTGGTTATTTGTCGCAAAATACATTGCGCGCTCAAGTTTCGGCTTTGAATACTCAAGCATGCTCAGAATCTCGATCAGCGGCTCAAAATCATCATCGAATACCGGTTTTCCAGAGTCGTAACCGGTCAATCCGCTGCTGATTTCTACGAGATTATCGGCAAGACGATGATAGGCATCCGGATTTTCAGGCGGATTGTTGATGTCGTACAGGGTCGGATCTTTCATATAGTCCTCTACCTTGACCTGATTGAATACATCTTCGATGCCGTCAAATCTTCCGCGGCGCTTCAGGATCTTGTCGGTCAGAATGTCTGTGGTAAGCATGCAGACCGGCGTATGGAAGGCGACGGCAGGCAGGCCGACATGAAGTCTCGGAGTGACTACGCATGCGGCGTTGTGATAGGCGTACAGCATGATTTTCGCGACTTTAAAACGCTCGATGCTGCTGAAGGCAGGGAACAGGTTCCGGCTGAGTGTGTAAACGGGAAGATCGCTGCGTTCACGGATTTTTTCTTCCATGTAAGTCGGAACATCTACGCATAAGATATAGCGGCCGGCTCTTTCCTTCTTGATTTTTTCGTTCGGAAGAAGAGTTGAGGTCAGGCATCCTGTGAAATACGCGTCGATTCCGTAGCGCTTTAAAAATTCCACTGTACCGGTGTCACGGCATCCGATCGGCTCGTGATCCTTAAAATACTGGATGACGTCCTTGCGCATAAATTCGTCATTTCGCATGGCTTCGCGCAGGTGAAAGGAAACAAATAACGGATCGATGTCTTCTGATGGCGGAAAATGATTCTGCTCCCACATCCACCATGCGTTCATGAACAGCTTTACCTTTTCACCGTGATCGGAATGGAATTCATCTACACGTTCCCTCGGGACATAGTAATCGATCTGCGGAAGAAAGCGCATTGCTGCAACGCTTTGGATTTCATCACCGATATTTACCGATGTGTACTGGATGCATCCGAACTTTTCATCCTTTCTGGCTAAAGCAGCCCTCTGGTGCTTTAAAACTTTTTTGATCATCAAAACTACTCCTTATGGCAATATGCCGGATTTTAGTAATAATGGATTGATTTATTTTTCTGCCTTCATGCTTGCAATCAGGCGTTCAAACATTTCCCGGATCCCGATTTCCGGCTCCCATCCCAGATTTTTCAGTTTGGAAGGGTCCAGTCGGATGATCATTTCCGGGTTATAGCCAAATTTGGAAATGTCTTCCGGGATATCGATGCGGACATGCGTGCTTCCGTCCGGATTCAGTGAGGCCGTGAGATCGGCCATTTCGCGGATGGAGCAGGCTGTATTCGGGTTCGCGATGTTATAGGCTTCTCCCGTGTTTCCGTGCAGAAGAACGGTCAGAATGCCTTTCACCGCGTCTCTGGTGTAGCAGTAGTTGCGTACTGTTCTTCCTTCTGTGTGAAGGGAGATGTCTTTCTTCTCGATCACGCAGCGGGCGAATTCAGCGAATACGCGGCCGTCGTCATAGCGGACGCCCGGACCGAATGTCTGGGCCAGGCGCACGATTCTGGCCGGGACGCCGTATTCGGAAGCGTAGGAAGCGCACAGGCATTCCACAATGCGCTTGCCTTCGGAATAGCTGCTGCGTACGCTGGTGGAATCGATATAGCCGTGTCCGCTTTCCGGCATGGTTTTCTGGCCCGGATCAGGTGTTCCGTAAACTTCCAGGGAAGACAGGTAGACGAAGCCGGAGACTTCTTTTTCGCGGGCAAAGCGGAGCATATTGTCACTTCCGTCAATGGCTGCATGGATCGTCTCTACAGGATGAGAAACAAAGTATTTTGATCCTGTAGGGCTGGCCGTGTGGATGATGTAGTCAACATCTCCGTCAAATTCAGGATGATCGGCGATGTCTCCGCTGACGATGGTCAGTCCCTCCTGGAAATCAGAAAAGAGTGCTTCTGCCTTCTTCTGATTGCGGACGAAAGCAGCGACTTTAATGCTGTCGCCGTAAAGCTTATTGCTCAGCAGCAGTCCTCTGCAGATCTGTGATCCGATCAGTCCGGTTGCTCCGGTGACAAAGAATGTCTTTCCGCTCAGATTCTGCGCGTGGCAGAAGGCAGCCAGATTTTTCAGATCTTCAGCAAGGACAGGATCTTCCGTTTTCCATTTCTCTGTCATTGTTATTTACCCTCCGGTCTTTTCTTGAAACGGCTGAGAATCGAGCTGGAACGCTTGGTAAGACCCAGTCCGAATGCCTGCTCGTTTTCATTGTACTGGAGCAGGGCGCGGAAAATATATACGTCTTCCGGTGTGGTGACCTTGATGTTTCCGCGGTTTCCTTCAACCATATGAACCGGGATGCCGAGTGTAGTGCAGATCGTGCAGGCATCGACCATGTCTTTGTAGCCCTCCGGTCTTCTGCGGATGCGGTCATGCGCCTCGATGATGTCTTTCAGATGGAAGGTCTGCGGTGCCTGTGCGGAGAAAGTCTCGCGGCGGTAAGGTACGGAATCGACATGCTCACCGTTCTTGCTGAGCAGGATGGTTTCATAGCAGGCTGTGGTCGTAATCGCGTTTCCTTTTTCTTCTGCGGTCTCGATGTTTTTCGTAATGACATCGTGATCGACGCAGGGACGGACGCCGTCGTGAAGCAGGACGATGCTGTCCGGATCATTCTCGCTGATACCTTTCTGCAGACAGTTATAGATAGAATCCTGTGCGGTTGCGCCGCCCGGGATAACTGCCGCAACTTTGGTCAGGCGGTACTGCTCGACCAGTTCTTCTACGTATGGAATATAATCTTCCAGTGTTGAGATATAGATCTTGTCGATCAGCTCATGCCACTGGAACAGTTCTACTGTATGAACCAGAATCGGCTTGCCGTTAATTTCCAGAAACTGTTTCGGAATTCCGGCACCCATGCGGACGCCGCTTCCTCCGGCAAAAATCATTGCTATATTCATTTACAATACCTCCCACGACTATTTTTCTGTGGAATCCGTCTCCTCCAGGCTGGAAAAGTCCATTTTCCGCAGTAAATGATTACTATGTTTGATCGCTTTGATGCGTTTCTGATTCTTTTCCGGAATATTACCCAGAAGAATCCAGTCGATGACACGGTCTGATGCCTTGGAATCGATGTTGTCGAAATGCAGCTGAACGTATTCCTCAACCTTTTCGTAATCGTAATCCTTATTCTCCATGGCGGTCATCAGCTCATCGAACGTGTGGCAGACCTTTCCCGGAGCGGATTCTTCATACGGACGGTGGAATCCTCTGGAGTAGGAATACTGAATCTCGTCAAAGGCAAAGAACAGCATCGGCTTTCTCATCAGTGAGTATTCGAAGATTCCTGAGGAGTAGTCCGTGATCATCAGATCGGTGATATAGAACAGGTCATTGATGTTCGGATATTTATTCACATCGATCATCTTGTCCTTATATGCTTCCGGAATCGGAACGGCCTGAGATACCCACGGGTGCATCTTGAACAGGACGACATATTCATCGGCGCAGAATTTATAGAAGCGGTCGAAGTCGATCATTTCATAAGGGTAGTTCGCGTCGCTTCTGTTCTTTCCGCGGTATGTAGGAGCGAAGAGAATGACCTTCTTTCCTTCAATCTGCGGGAACTTCTTATACAGCTTTTTCTCTGTCTTTTTCCGGTATTCCGGATCCAGGAATTCATCCATGCGCGGCATGCCGGTCGGCAGGAGCTGCTCCGGGTTGATGCCGAATACTTCTGAATGGAAGTGCGCGATTCTGTCACTGCTGGAGATGCCGTAGTCATACTGACGGTGGCAGCTGACAGGAGCCGGGCATCCCGTGTGTCCCCAGCGGCTGTAGCCGGAGGACTTGAAGCCGGCACCCGCGTGCCAGAGCTGAATCAGTTTGGTGCGGGGACTTAAGGTCAGCCAGTCCAGGAACGGGCAGTGGTCATCAACAAAAATCATGTCCGCGCTCGCAACTTTCTTGATCAGCTCATACCAGCTCTTCTCGCTGTAATGGTTTTCTACCGCAGAGCGTGCAGAGAACAGAACCTTATAGTTTTTATCGAGGCCGCGCTCCTGCATACGGTGATAGACGCTGGTCAGGTTGGAACCGAGAGTTTCACTCTGTTCGCTCATGAACATGACTGTGCGGATGGTGCCGTCAAAGGATTTATCAAATTTCTTTGATTCGTAGGCGTAGTATTTCTTGATCATGTCCCGGATTTTTCCCTTTGTAAGGAAAAGGTGCTGTTTCTTTCCCTTATTAGAAGGCTTATTCTCTTCCTCGTCCGGAAGATTGTAATCCGCGATACCGGCTTTCTTCGTGTTCAGAACACGCATCTCCAGGAAGAGCGCAGTGTCGTCTTCCGCGATGGAAAAGTCGACAACGTAAGCGCGGTTCTTGCCGCTGTACAGGAATTCTCTGGACTTGTCGGCAAGTTTCGGCGCCAGATCTTCCGCGATTTCCGGAACGGCCAGAATATCATGCCCCTGGCAGACTGCAAAATGATAGGTTTCAATCGGAAGACATCTGCAGTATCCCGGATTGGTGACATTCAGCGAAAAATCATACGTTGCATCATCAATTTTCTTCACCTTGTATCTGGCATTTGCCATATAGAAACTGGTAATGGCGTAAAAACGGAGATGTCTGGATGCATCAATATTTTCCAGGCCGTCGATATGACAGGTGAAATGCATGATGATGCGTTCCCAGGTAATATCCTGGATGGTAACACGGATCAGATGCTCGTCAATGCGATTGTTCATCTTGATGTCCGGGTGGCTGATTAACTTATGTTCTTGTGTACTCATTTATCTCTCACTCATTTCTCTCTTTATCAGACCTTCTGCGATCAGCATGTCACTGTCGCTGGTCAGTTTGATGTTTACCGGATCGCCGGGAACGGTGTGAATCGGAATGCCGTTCAGCAGGCAGATTTGTGCCGTGCCGGTGATCACGCGCCGCTGCTCAGGCGTCAGTTCTTTCAGTGACTTTTCCAGTACCGGAAGGCGGAAGCTGTCCGGTG
>JBJFHK010000275.1:0-28643 GCA_051893535.1 Eubacterium sp.
GCAGATTATTCTGTAATTTAATGCAGTCTATTTACAACCATATCTGTGGGTTTTATGTGCAAATATGAAATTCACCTCAATTATACAAATTGATTGCACACAATTTATAAAAATTACGGACTTTCGCCTATTTTTTAAGCTTGATATTCCATATTTTCCCCATTTATTATCTGGGCAGCACCTACTGCGCCTGAATAATCCATGCATAGGTCATGTAAAACAGATTTTTGCACACAGTATACCTATTTCCTGTTCCCTGACCACAAGCAGGTATTTCTAACCCATCACTCCGCGTAAAATCAATATTCAAAGTCAGTACATAAAATAACTGCATTTTCAATGATATCTGCAGCCAGAGCTCTAAAAGGATTTCTACCGCCGCCTCTGCATTTGAAGTCAGTACATTAAACAGCTGCATTCTCAACGATATCTGCAGCCAGAGCATCTCGAAAAGCTTCTACCGCCGCCTCTGCATTCGAAGCAGGTACATTAAACTATGGCATTTCCGGTGATGGCCGCTGATGGGGCATTTCGATGGGGCGCTGCCACAGTTCAGTCTTCGCATAGTTTCTATGACAATATGCTCGACTTCACAGGGCTAGGTCTCCCATATCTCCAAACTACCTGGCTCCACATGACAGGGCAGATACAGGACCTTCACCCCGGCGGCCTGTGCCTCGCGGAGGGCCTCTCCGAAGGCGGGATGGGTCTCGTCGTTGGGAAGGACTTTTTTCATTCCGTCGGCCTGCATGACGAAGGCGATGGCGGCGTCGTAACCTTCCTTCCTGGCTTTGATCAGCTCATGCAGGTGTTTGACGCCGCGTTCTGTGGGCGCGTCGGGAAAATAGCCGATCCCGTCCCTCTCCAGCGTGCAGCCTTTGACCTCAATCAGCATTTTCCGGTCTCCGTTTTCCAGATAGAAATCAATCCGGGAATCGCCGTAACGATATTCAGGAACGATTTTGTCGATGCGCTGCTTCTCCAGCCATTCTTTCACCACCGCGTTCGGCGCCTGACTGTCGATATTGAAGAGGACGCCGTTATTTTTCCGGACCGCGATCAGGTCATATTTTGTCTTTCGGTTCGGGTTGGATGCCTGTTCCAGATACACTTCAGCGCCGGGCAGGAGCAGCTCACGGCAGCGGCCAGTGTTTTTCACATGGACAGCCGTTTCTTTTCCATCAATCAGGACGTTTGCAATAAAACGATTCGGGCGGGAAATAAATTCCCCCCGAATGACCTTGCCATAGTTCATTTTGTCATCCCCTCATCGCCTTCTGCAGCACAGCAGCATGCACCGCAGCGGCAGACTTCAGCGCTGACTCGTCCGGGCACATTTTCGGGCTGTGCAGCGGGTAAGGACAGCCAACGCCGATATGGTAATAGGCCCCCGGATATTTCAGCAGGAAAAATCCGAAATCCTCGGTCGTCATGGCCGCATCCTGCTCGACCGTAAGCTGAGACGCGCCCAGCACAGACTCCGCAGCCTCCTGCACCAGCCGGGTCTGCTCGTCATGATTGGTCACGCCGACATAGCCGTCCACCATATGAAGATCATAGCTGACATGCACGTCCTCCGCGATCTGACTGAGAATATCCCTGATTTTCTGCTCCAGTTCCGCACGCAGATCCAGTCCCGCCGTCCGCAGAATTCCCTTGAAGTCCGCATGATCCGAGATGATGTTCCGCGCCGTTCCTGCATGGAACTCACCCACCGTCACAACTGCTCGCTCACCATCATACAATCCGGTCAGTTCTTTCAGCGCCGCACACATCCGCGCCGCCGCATACAGGCTGTCCGTGCCGTTTTCCGGCTCCGCCCCGTGCGTGCCCTTTCCGTGCACCGTGACATCATACATACAGGCCGCCGCATAAAAGCGGCCGTACTTCACGCCGATCGTCCCCGCCGGAAGCGACGGATTGCAGTGGGCGCCGAACACCGACTGCACATGCAGTTCATCCAGAATCCCCGTATCCAGGATTCTCTGCGCACCGCCATCGCCCTCTTCATCCGGCTGGAAGATAAATACCGCCGTCCCGGAGAAGGCCTCCTTATGCATCGACAAAAGTTTTGCCGCGCCAAGGAGAGACGCCATGTGCATGTCATGACCGCAGGCATGCATCATGCCGTGGACCTCTGATGCGAAGGGTACTTCCACTTCTTCCGTCACCGGAAGCGCGTCGATGTCCGAACGGAAGGCCGCCACCGGGCCGTCCCCGTTTCTGAGGATTCCGATGACGCCGGTTTTCAGTACCTGCCGCGTCTCAATCCCGCAGGAATGGAGAATTTCGATGATTTTTTCGGTTGTCCGGTACTCCTTATTTCCTATTTCCGGATGACGGTGAAAATCCCGCCGCCATCCGATAATTTCCGATTCGATTTTTTCTGCTTCTCTAAGCCAGTTTACCATCTTAACCCCGGCCCTCGCTTTCCAGAATCCTTACGAACTTCTCCAGGCGGTCCATGCCTTCATGCAGTTCCCCGTCACTGTAGCAGTAGGTCAGGCGGATGTGATCATCACTTCCGAAGGCAAAACCCGGCGTCGCCGCCAGTTTGACTTCCTGAATCATCCGGCTGCAGAACTCCGATGAACGCAGCCCGAACTTCTTAATGGACGGGAAAACGTAAAATGCCCCGTCCGGCTCAGTAACCGAAAGCCCGATCTCCTTCAGACGCCCCAGCATGAAAGCCCGGCGCTTCCTGTAAATCTCCAGGAACGGCTCCGGATTAAAATCCAGAGCCTTCACCGCCGCTCTCTGGAAGGGAGCCGGTGTCGACGTGATCATAAACTGGTGAATCAGCTCCACCCGCTCCCGGATTTCGCTGTCCATGCAGACATAGCCCATTCTCCAGCCCGTCATGGCGTAAGGCTTCGAAAAGGACTGCACAAGGAAGAGCTGGTCTTTCAGATCCTCATATTCCGCGATACTGTGGCAGCCCGGCTTGTAGACCAGCTGCTGATAAACATCATCCGCGATGACAAACAGATTGTGCTCCTTCGCCAGATCGTGCACCGCGTCCAGGCTCTTCTTATTCAGCACACAGCCCGTCGGGTTGTTCGGCGAATTCAGGACGATCGCCTTGGTGCGGTCCGTGATCAGACCTGCCAGTTTCTTTTTGTCGATCTGAAAAGCATTATCAGATGTGTCCAGCGGAACGAACTTTCCCCGGCACATCTTGGTGATTTCCTCGTAAATCATGAAGGCAGGCACCGGCGCGATGACCTCATCGCCGGGATTCAGGATGCCGAACAGGGACAGGAAAACGCCCTCTTCCGCGCCGGCGGTGACGATAATATTGTCTGCCGTATAGGAATGGCCATGCTTCTCGTTCTCAAAGGCCGCGATCTTCTCTCTCAGCTCCGGACTTCCGTTGTTCGGAATATAGTGTGTCTCGTGGTGCAGAAAGGCCTCAAAAACCTCATCCTTCACCATCTGCGGCGTGTCAAAATCCGGCTCGCCCAGGGTCAGCGCCACGCAGCCCGGGGTTTTCTTCGCAAGATTGGAAAACTCCCGGATTGCGCTGTGCTGCGCCGTATACATCACCTGATTCAGTTTCTCTTTCATGTTTCCCATTACAGTTTCCTCAGCATATCCTCAAGGCCTGTCTTGCTGGAGGTCTTTTCATCCTTCATTTTAATGACTCTTGCCGGGCATCCCGCAACGACGGCGTTGTCCGGAACATCCTCGATCACGACAGCTCCTGCCGCAACGACCGCACCCTTTCCAACGTGTACGCCTTCGATAACGACTGCGTTTGCGCCGATCAGGACATCGTCTTCGATGATAACCGGGGTTGCGCTTGCCGGCTCAATGACGCCCGCCAGAACGGTGCCCGCGCCGATGTGGCAGTGATTTCCGACGGTTGCGCGTCCGCCCAGAATGGCGCCCATGTCGATCATAGTGCCTTCACCGATGACGGCACCGATGTTAATGACCGCGCCCATCATGATGACGGCGTTTTTGCCGATGGAAACCTGGTCTCTGATGATTGCGCCCGGCTCGATTCTCGCGTCGATTTCCTTCATATCCAGAAGCGGAACGGCAGTATTTCTGGAGTTATTCTCTACAACTGCGTCCTCGATCTTGTCTTTGTTCGCGTCCAGAATCGGCTTCAGCTCTTTCCAGTCACCAAATACAATTTTATCCTTATCGCCGAAGACCTTCGCCTTTCCATAGTCGATCGGCGCTTTTTCCTTTACATAGACCTTAACCGGAGTCTTTTTCTCAGATTCTCCGATGAAACGGATGATTTCTTCTGCATTCATCATGGCTCTTACCCCTCTTTATTGTTTTCTTCCACTGCCCGGGCTTCTTTTTCTCCCGGGCGATTTGTTTGCTTCCACCATTTTAACACGTTGAAGTAGTGCATACAAACATGTTTACTGATTTAGGGCTGGCTTTATCGGGACGACTTTCCCGGATGGGATTTTACTTTTATTCTTGCGGTTTACGTTGTAAAATATTTTTTGTCAAAAGGTAAAATCCGGACAAAAACAAAAAGCAAGGAGTTAACTATCATGAGCACAATCCGTTCCCTGCGCCATAACAAGATTGTCAGCAAGATCTTTCTGGTCGTATTCGGAAATATTTTTTACGCGGCGGGTGTCAATCTCGCCATCAACCCGCTTCATTTCTACAGCGGCGGCTTCACCGGAATCGCACAGCTTCTGCGCCTTCTTCTGGTGCAGGTTCTGCACGTTCCGCAGATCGGCGGACTCGACTACCTGGGAATTATCTATTTTCTGATCAATGTTCCCTTCTTCGTCATGGCGCTGAAGGTCATGGGAAAGCGCTTCTGCCTGGAAACACTGGTGTCCATCGTCATGGCATCCGCCTTCCTTTCGATTATTCCGGTGCCTTCCAAGGCGATTATCACAGACCCGCTGCTGGCTGCGACGGTCGGAGGACTGGGCTCAGGAATCGGAGCCGGCATGGTGCTGAGAGCCGGGAGTTCTCAGGGCGGACAGGACCTGATCGGTGTCTGCCTGGCGAAAACCCATCCAGACTTTAAAGTCGGCAACATCGGCATCATCATCAGCGTCTGCATTTACGCGATCTGCCTCTTCATTTACGACGTTCCGACCGTGCTGTACTCCATTATTTTCGCCGTGGTCACCGGCCTCTGCATCGACAGAGTCCACACACAGAACATCAAGATGGAAGCCATGATTTTCACTAAAAAGGAAGGCATGGCAAAGGCCATCATGACGGAACTGAAAAGAGGCGTAACGGACTGGGACGGCGAAGGTGCCTACACCAATGAAGACTCCCATGTCCTCGTCACGGTTATCTCCAAATATGAAGAACCGCTGCTGAAAGAAATCGCAGCAAAATATGACCCTCACGCCTTCATCATTCTGGTGGATCACGCAAGAGTCATTGGTAATTTTGAAAAACGTTTTACAGACTAGCTGCTGGTTACAGCATCTCATGAACCAGGAATGCCAGCATCAGCTGCATCCGGTTTTCCAGGCTTCCCAGATCCATGTTCAGGATTTTGGAGGCCTGATTTATTTTATAGTTTACGGTATTTCTGTGGACGAACATCTTGGAGGCTGTTCTGGTGATGCTGCCGTCGTTCTGCAGATACAGCTTCAGAACATCCGTAAGATCGGTGCCCTTTTCTTTATCGTGTTTTACCAGCGGACCCAGGACCTGGTTATAGTATTCCACTTTGATTTCATCATCTTCAATTCCCAGAAGAAGCCGGTATGCGCCCATATCAGTGAAGAAAATCTTATCCTGAGGGATGGATTCCTTCATCTGAAGTTTGACGATGGCCTCTGCCTGCCGGTAGCTCTTATGAATGCAGCGCATGCTCTTGGTCAGCTTTCCGATTCCGATATAGACTTTTTCATCATTCAGCGGAAGGAAGAAACAGACATGATCCAGAAGGTCTTCTGCCAGGATTCTGACCTGTTCAGTATGCTGGGTGGAAATAACCGCGATGATGTCCCGGTCATCTGTGAAAACCGCGCACTTCGGATAGATCTCCCGCAGGTGGTTCCAGAGACGGCCGCGGATCGATTCTGCCAGCGCGTAAGGATCGGATGATGTATTGGTCACCCGCAGCATGCAGATCGCGTAGCGGTCCTCGATATTAAAATGATGTTCCGACAGAGGAACCACGTACCGTTCCTGCTGGTCCGGGAAAAAGATCGCGTTTTTAAAGGCCGTGCTGATTTCCTCTTCACTGACATTGTCCTGAACAATATATTCACTCAGTGGCTGAATAATCTTTTCAAGCGGAACCTTCCACGGAAGAGTAAACAATGGAAAATCTTTTGCGTTGCAGAAGGAACAGACCTCCTCCGGGATCTTCCTTATATAACCTCCGGTATTCACAATGACCCCGGACGCTTTGTTTTCATACAGCAGACGCACCTGATCTAACAATGCATCTTCAATATTCCACTTATCCAGACCGACACCGGTAGTAATCACCAGCTCTCCGCCGTTGAGATATTCCGCCATTTCCGGCGTTTCTGAGATGTGCACCCAGGTGACCTGGCGGTGCATGCCGGTCGCTCCCGCGGCCAGCTTCAAGTCATCCCCTGGATACTGATCAACCAGTACTTTCATATCAATAGACATAAGACTAACCCCCTTATTCCCTTGGACATCCCCTTTTGTCCTCTTCTATTATAACCCATTTTCAGTTGATTGCCACAATAAAACCATATGTACCTTTGTGTAAAAGCACAATAAACATTGTGTCCTGTCACAGCACCGGCAGAACACCTTCTTGCTATAATGACAGCATCAAGGGGAGTTCAAAAGAACAAAAGAAAAAATGATGAATTGTTTATGAGAGTTTGAAGGGAGAATTAAGATGAGACTGAGCGATACAGGATTCACAGCAGAAGAAATCAAAGAAAAGGTTAACAAGTACATGATCGAGACTTACGAACGTTTCGACTTTGTCGCTCAGCGCGGCGAGGGCATGTACCTCTATGATGAGAACGATGAGCCATACCTGGACTTCTACGCAGGCGTTGCCGTTAACGCATCCGGAAACTGCAACAAGCACGTAGTCAGGGCCGTTCAGGAGCAGGCTGCCGATCTGATGCAGACCTTTAACTATCCATATACCATTCCGCAGGCACTCCTGGCAGAGAAGATCTGCACAACCATCGGAATGGACAAGATTTTTTATCAGAACACAGGAACAGAAGCCAACGAGGCAATGATCAAGATGGCAAGAAAGTACGGAATCGAGAAATACGGTCCGTCCAGATACCACATCGTCACTGCAGCACAGAGCTTCCACGGAAGGACATTCGGATCCATGGCCGCTACAGGACAGCCGGACAATGCATGTCAGATCGGATTCGGACCGATGGAGCAGGGCTTCTCCTACGCAGAATTCAACAACCTGCAGTCATTCATTGACGCATGTACAGAAGATACCATTGCAATCATGGTTGAGCCGGTTCAGGGCGAAGGCGGAGTTCACCCGGCAACAAAAGAATTCCTGACCGGCCTCAGAAGATACTGTGATGAGCACGATATGCTCCTGCTTCTGGACGAAGTACAGTCCGGATGGGGCAGAACCGGAAACATCATGTCCTATATGAACTACGGAATCAAACCGGATATCGTATCTATGGCCAAGGCTCTGGGCGGCGGCATGCCGATCGGCGCAATCTGCGCGACAGAGGAAGTTTCCAAGGCCTTCACACCGGGATCCCACGGATCCACATTCGGCGGCCATCCAGTCTGCTGCGCAGCAGCACTGGCAGAAATCGATGAACTGCTGAAGAACGACCTGCCTGGCAACGCCAGGGAAGTTGGTTCCTACTTCATCGAGCGCCTCGGAAAAGAGATTCCGCACATCAAGGAGTCCAGAGGCCAGGGCCTCTTCGTCGGTGTTGAATTCGACGGCAGCGTAAACGCCGTTGACGTAAAGCATGAGTGCTTCAAGCGCCACCTGCTCATTACCGCTATCGGCGACGACGTCATCCGCATGGTACCACCACTGATCGTAAACAAAGAGCAGTGTGACCAGGCTGTTGACATCATCCGCGAAGCAGCAGAAGCGGCATTCGCAAAAAACAAAGCAAACTCCAAAGTTGCATAAGCATTTTGCATTTTTTCCAAACAACACAAGAAGCCGGAAGGGAAATTTTCCCGACCGGCTTCTTGTGTTTTCCCATGAGAAAAGCCCCGTGAAGGCCGGCTCTCCGGTATCTTCACGGGGCTTTTCATGCATTAGTCGTCATGCTCTTCAGATTCAGCTTCAGCCTTTCCGGACGGTGACGTCATCTTATGTCCGGACCAGATGCAGACGACTGCTGCGACGATCATTACGATCGCGCTGCATTTATGCAGTTTAAACGGATTCATTACTCTTCTCCTTTCTTCTGCTCAGCAAGCAGATCACGAATCTCTTTCAGAAGGACCACATCTTCTGACGGAGCAGGAGCTTCTTCTTCCTTCTCCTGCGGCTTATGCAGTCTGTTAATGCCGCGGATCAGAATGAAAACACACAGAGAAATCAACAGGAAATTAATGATGGACTGAATGAAATTTCCATACTTCAGCGTGGCCGTACCGATGGTTACGCTCAGCCCCGCAATATTGATTCCTTTCAGAATCATGCCGATCACAGGCATGAGCATATCGTTTACCAGCGATGTGACGATTGCGGTAAACGCTGATCCCACAATAATTCCGACTGCCATATCCAGAACATTTCCGCGCTGGATAAACTCCTTGAATTCCGTAATAAAGTTTTTGGTCTCCTTCATGATGCTCTCTTTCCCCCAGACTATTGCACTCAATTAATTGATATAATGTAAGATTATACCATGCATGGAAAGCCCCGGACAATCATTTTTCCGGTTTATCCTCCTGCGCCTTGTTTTTGTCCTGGTGAGCACGGATAAATTCAAGAAACGCATCTTCCGGCAGCGGTTTGGAGAAGAGGAAGCCCTGCTCATAGTCACAGCCCATCTCCGCCAGGCCGTCTCTCATTTCCTCAGTTTCCACGCCTTCTGCCAGCACGTGGAAACCTTCTTCCTTGAAACTCTGGATAATTCCTTTCAGATAGCGGTTTTCTCCCCGGAAATAGGACCAGACAATGGACTTGTCGATCTTGATAATCTCAAACGGCAGCTTCATAATCTCCATCATATTGGAAAATCCCGTACCGTAATCATCCAGGGAAAAGCTCATTCCCGCATCACATAAGGTTTTCATATGCTCATGCATCTGCGCCGTATCGGACGCCGCGGACTCTGTAATTTCCAGGTTCAGGCTCCGCATAGAAACGGAAAACTCCTTCGCGGTCTCCATCAGTACCTCTGCCAGCCGTCCATGACTGCTGTAGGCCGGCGATAAATTGACTTCCAGGTATTCCATTCCCATCTGCTCCAGATCGTGATCCTGAATGAACTGGCAGGTTTTCTTATACATCAGATGATCAAGCTGGACGATGTTTCCGCTGCGCTCCGCATTTTCAATGAACTCCCCCGGCATAAGAAATCCAAGTTTCTGATCATCGATACGCGCCAGTACCTCCGCAGAGGTAAATGCATGCTCTCTGCAGGACCAGATCGGCTGAAAATACAGGAGGATCGACTCATCCCTGATTGTCCGCTCCAGGGCCTCATCCACATCACTGTTTCTTCTGATCCGCTGAAGGATCTGGTCGTCCGCAATAATTCTGGACGTCCGCCCCTGCTTCTCCATTTCCGTAAACACGTAATTGATTGCCGATCCGACCAGCTCTCCGTTGACCTTTGGCAGACTTTCCGGGATATAGGCGGTGGATGCCTTCATGGTGAGCAGATCGTCGTCCGTTTCCAGCGAGTCATTGATATACCGGTCTGCCGCGCGCCGCAGCTCAGCTTCACTCTTTTCTCCCTGATCACACAGGACAAAATGTCCATTGCCAAGATAGAAAACCAGCATGGAGTATGCGGCCGTTTTGAGAAAGTTTTCTACCGGACGGGCCTTTCCGTCGCCGCGGCTTACTCCCCGCGCTGCCTTGATTTCCTCGTAATTATTCACATTCAGGCAGAAAAACGCCATTTTCTTCTGCCGGTCGATATGATCCATGATCAGCTCCGTCAGGGCTGCCTGATTAAAGTACAGATTATTGCCCTGCAGCAGACGGCTCGGATCCTGAATGGTCAGATACAGGAAAGCAACGCCGATAGCGTAAATCAAATTCATCAGCAGCGCTTCATCGTTGATAAACCGTACGATGCCTCCGGCGATCAGTATTCCGCAGAAAGCCAGAAAACTTGTGCACTGCGACCTTGAGATATGTTTCCAGTGAATCAGTACCAGCACCACACTCAGAAGGACATAGAATCCGTATATGATATAAAGCATGTTATATGAATCCGTACGGAAAAACATTCCGTGGTAGTCGTAGGTATACATAAATCCTGTCCAGGGCGCCGTAACGACAGCAACAGAATAAAGAAAATACGGCAGGCAGAACAGGCGGTCTTTCCAGCGTGGAATCCGGAATTTTCTTCCCGTGAAACACAGGGTAAACTCATACAGCATGAAGACTCTTCCGACAAAACACAGGAAAAAGAGCACGCTGAAGGTATGGAGAAGGGGCAGTGAAGTGACTGCCCGATTGCTGTCCAGTGTGCAGGTCAGAATATCAAGAAATGTTGTAAAACAGCCGAACTCCAGGAGTCTTCGAAAACAGAGATTCTGGTAGGTCGGCAGATGTCTGCTGAAAATGTATAAAAGCAGCAGCAGAACCTGCAGGACTAATGCGGAATCGGCGAATTGATAGCTTAATGTCATGTTGGTCTCTTCCTTTCAGGAGAAGAAGTCTCTGTTCAGCACCATCGGATTCCTGCATTCTGCCCGGTCTGGCATGAAAGTAATTCCACTGCAGGAACGGGATTGAATTTCTTAAATTTTTCAAAAAGAAAAATTCTGCATCCCGGGATAACTGACTCTCAGTTAAGTATATACCCGAAATGCAGATTTTGCGTTCGTAAATAATAATGTTTCTTAATTAATCCCTGAGAAAAAATTCCAGTGCCTGGTCCATGACCCTGTCCGGATCTTCCGGCTTCAGATTGATGGAGTGGCCTTCTCCTTCCATAAAGGTAATTGGAATGGAGAATTTCTCCGAAAACTTCTCCGCCATGCGCGGATCGATGACCGGGTCTTCGCTTCCGTGCACCATCTGGCAGGAAGTCTGCCCGAAGGCACCTGGACTGAATTTCTCAAACAGGTCATTTTCTTTCAGGTCTTCAAACATACCAAGAGGAACCTTTACCGGGTTTCCGACGCCGAGATTCGGCTGCAGATAGCCCTGCCTCTTTAATAAGGCGATGGCCTGTTCATCCGGCTCACTTCCCGGCGCTCCCAGAAGCAGCCAGGGCATGTTGACTGCCGCGCTTCTCATGAAGAATTTATGTCCCAGATGCGGCCTGCTGCTGATGTAAAGACCAGTCAGATAAGCGCCGTAACTGGACCCGAAATACAGGATTTCTGCTTTCGGATACTGGTCATGGATGTAATTTTCTACGGTCTGCAGGCTGTCCTTGCAGGATTCAATGCGGATCCATTCCTGCCGGGCTTCTGCCCCGCCGTGGCCCGGCTGGTCATAGGAAACTACACCGATTCCTTTCTCCGGCATTCTCTTTCTCATCAGCTCCGCCGTCGCACATTCCTTGCAGCTCTCAAAACCATGAATATAGATAACGATATTCTCTGCGCCTTCCGGGATTTCAAAAAGGCAGGGAACGACCTGGCCGTTTTCTTTTGTCAACTTAATCTGTTCCATATCTGTCTCCTTCCGATAACAGAGTAACCCGTTCAGGGTGCTTCCGTCAATCTACGCAGCGCAGAGAAGACCTTCTGCGCTTACTTGCGGAGTCCCTTCAGGCCGCTGATTTCCTCTGTTGTAGGGATTTCTGCCTGGATGGACGCATCGTCGATGGCGATCTCATAGTGCTTATGCATCATGCAGTTGACCGGATCCTCGGTGTCGAGAACCAGAACCAGCTGGTGGCCTGCCGCAGCGGTGTAGCGCTGGGCATTCAGATAAACGCTGTAGTCGTGGAACTCGCCCGGCTGCAGGGTAATGCTGGACCAGGAAGTCTGCGGTGCGTATCCGGAATCCGGGTTGCAGAGGTCGATGTAGGCGCGGGTGATGACCTTGTAATTCTTATTTACATTCTCAAACTCGATGACATCGAAGTCCTGCAGGTCTCCGCCGTTTTTAATTCCGCCCTTCTGTACGGTCTTGAGAGGAATTTCGTTTCTTGCCGCGTCTACGGTCTGATAGCTGTCGAACTTCTCGCTGCTGACATCGCAGAGCAGAACGGTCATCTTGACATCGTCCATGAAGTCTGTGTCTGTTCCGAGGGCAAAGCTCAGCTTGTCTACATCGTTGACGTTCTCTCCCTGGAAGGAATCCTTCGGGTCGCCTGCCTTCAGTGCAGCGCGGAAGTCAACTTTTACTGTTCCCTGAATCGTGACATCCTGCGGAAGCTTCTCACTCTGGTAGCGCTGGTTCATATTGGAGGAAGCCAGACTCATCTTCTCATCGAAGTTGTCCTGATTTACGCCGGCCTTTTCCCAGTCGGTGTCAATTACCGTCTGTCCTCTGTCCTGATTCTTCAGAATCAGCTTGTATGCGGTCTCCCAGGAATCTGCTGTCTCCCAGACATGCTGGTCGCGGTTGCTCTGCACCATGACGTCCGGGCGGTTTTCTGCTCCGTTGTCCACATCGAACAGATAGTGGGAGAACCACTGGTTCAGGATATCGTCATAGGTCTGTCCGTCAACCAGGAAACCGTATCCCTTCAGCACCATGGTTGGCGTCATGTGATAGCCCTGGTGAAGCAGGAGCTTGACATTCTGTCCTGCCTTCTTGAAGGAAGATCTCATCATCTCAAACTGTTTGGTGGATACGTTTTCATCGTTCAGTCCGTGGATGATCAGGGCACTGCATTTAATCTTATCGGCATTTAGTGTGTAGTTACCGCCGTCCCAGAACTCCGGATCATAGTCAAAACCGCACTTGATCTGGTCTCTGCTCATCTGATACTGGTATCCGGCGAACTTCTTTCTTTCTTCTTCCGTGAGCTTCGGGTCGTTGTAACGGCTGGAGCAGTAGTAGGAAAGGAAGCTCATCAGCATTTCCTGCGGCCAGTATCTCTGTGCGCCCTGCTGATTCAGGAAACTGTACCAGTCTGCGATTCCGGCAACCGGAGCGATGGTCTCAAGGCCTTCAACACCTGTGGAGGCAACGGCAAACGGCATGGTTCCGCCGTAGGATCTGCCGGTCATGCCGACTTTTCCATTTGACCAGTCAGCCTTTGTCTCGATATTATGCTCTCTGTCTGTGTAGCCGGCCCGGTCTCCGTGCAGCCACTCAACAATCGCCGCAAAGGCATCTCTTTCATAGGTCGTTCCAACCGCCTCAAATCCCTCGGATCCCAGTGTTCCAAGGCCTGCCGCCTGAACAACGGCAAAGCCTCTGATCAGGTAATAGTCATACAGATCGATGTTATCATAGCAGTAGGTAACGCCGTCCTTGTATCCCTTATCCTGATAATGCCACTCTGACGGATCTGCCTTCTCGGCTGCCTCAAGAGCGCTGATGCAGCCTTCCGGTGTTCTTGCAGGAGCATCATAGACATGGAGCATGTCGTACTTCGGATAAACATCCTCGTCAACTTCCTTCATGTGGTCATAGGCATCATACTGGATACCGGAACTGTACGGACGGGCTTCATAAATCGTTCCTGCTTTATAGTTCCCTTCTGCGGCACTTCTCGGTACCTGTACAAAAGCCTTGACCAGGTCGCGCTTTCCGTCTCCGTCGAGGTCAAAATCCGTCTCCACATAAACGCAGTATCTTACGATATCGGACGTCTGCGGATCATACTTACTGCCCGTCTTTCCATCGGTAAACGGGAATATCGGCTGTGCGAGGCCGTTCTCAAAATACGGCACTTTCTTCTGTTCACTCATTTCTGAACTTCCTCCTCATTTCACTCTTACACAACTCTATTTACCATCGCCAAAGATGCCCCGAATCTTCAGACGAATAAGAAACTTATCCAGAAAAAAACGGCCGGACTGCGCAGGCCGCGTAAAATCTAGTCCAACCGTATTGTAACATATTTATCAAAATGGGTGAGGAAGTTTATACGAAAATTTCAGAGATGAAAGCAGCTTTCTATCTTCTCTTTCTGCTGCTCCGCCGCGCGGCAGCTTTCACAATGACTGCCGCCATGAACAGGATCGCCGTCCATGTAATATACCGGTGAGAATAGAATGCCTGAAGCTCTGCCGGCTTACCGTCATACAGCCAGATAAAGGGAATCCAGGATACAAAAATCAAAAGGAACAGGACATCGGATACCGGGTTCCATCTGCTGTCTGCTTTTCCCTTCACTGACTCAATGACACTTACAGCCAGTGCATACAAAGGTGGAAGCAGCCAGAGAATCAGAATTTTTCTTTCCTGCAGCTGAAGGATCAGGCTGAATATCAGTATAAAGAAACCGACTAAGATTAACAGAATTTGATGTTTCCGAGTCATGACAGACCTCCTTTATACAGTTACATATGTATCAAATGGTCCAATACTTTAACAATAATAAATATACTATTCCTTTTTATCATGAACTATCCTCCTTAAAAGTGTAAAAATAAATATAACAATATTATTTTTTCGCACAATTACCTCCCTCTCACCATTTATGATTCCCAAAGCCTCGAAAAACCCGGCTGTATAGTCAAAATACTCAAATTATTTTATATATAATAACAGTACAAATTTTATTTTCAGGTACATGCTATAATTTATTTAATTTATGTCTATCACATTTTATTATATTATTTTGCAATCTATCAATAAATAGCAATAATAAACATATATGTTTGATTTTTCAATATTATCATATTCAATATGAAAACACAACATTGTATTTCATTTATTTAGTGTGAAATTTAGTCATCAATAACGTTACCAATAGTCACAAATATATATCAGATTATTGATTTGATTACTGTGCTATTCCACCGATAATTTGAAAATAACACTTCGAAAGCAAAAAACGGCGCCGACCATATCTTTCAATGGTTTACGCCGTCGATCATTTCCATATTTAAAATATCCGGTATTCATAACCCGGAAGCTGAATCAATTCAGGCTGTCCGTCAGCCAGAAAGTATTCCTGCGTTTTTATTTTGCCGCCGCAATGGCGATGTTTCCACGGACAACGTCGCAGGAATAATGGAACTGTTCTTTCTCCTCATCGGTCAGCGGGATCTCGAGAACGCGCTCGATTCCTTCTCCGCCGATTACGCACGGAACACCGATCTGGACGTCATTCTCGCCGTATTCACCGTGGAGATTTACGGATGCCGGCAGGATCTTCTTCTCATCTCTCATGATTACGCCTGCCATGTATGCAGCAGCGCGGCCGATGCCGAACTCTGTGCAGTTCTTTCCTTCTACGATGACCCAGCCGCCTCTTCTCATCTCGGTCAGGACATCCTCATCAGAAAGGTCAAAATCGCTGTATTTCAGTGCGCCGATATGAATCTGTGAGAACGGAATCATGGAAGACTCACCGTGCTCGCCCATAACAAAGCCCTGAACGGAATCTCTGGAAACGCCGGTCTGACGGCTCAGTACACGGACAAGACGCGCCGTATCCAGCAGGGTTCCGGTTCCGAACATTCTGCGGTCGTCAACACCGAGGCCCTTTCTCAGGTAGTCCGCAATGACGTCGCAAGGGTTCGTAATGGAAATCACGATTCCCGGAATCTTATATGGCTTCAGAGAAGCAATCAGCTCCTTGCACATGATGACGGAATGGTCCAGCATGTCCACACGGTCCTGGCCCGGCTTTCTCGGCTCGCCGATGGCAATGACGACAACATCCGCGTCCTCCACATCAGAATAATCTCCGGCGCGGACCAGAACGCTGTGATTGGAAAAGCTCATCGCATCGTAAATATCCAGGGCATGTGCCTCTGCCTTCTTCTGGTCCTTATCTACCAGAACAACTTCATCCGCCGTATGATCAAATGCAAGTGCCATCGCCACGTGTGAACCAACGTGACCTGTTCCGATAACCATTGCTTTTCTGTGACTCATCGTATTTTCCTCCTGTAACATAATCAATCAATCCATAATCTTGTAAGTCAATGTTACTATTATACACCATTTTGGTTTTTAGTCATGCATTTTTGCTATATTTTTTGTTAGCAATTACAATTCATGAGCTATAGAAAAATAAGAGAGTGGCCGAGGACGGATAATAGAAATGGCAGAAGAGAGACAGAGCGGAAAGAGGGCAGAATGGGTTGTGGAAAGAGGGAGACAGAGGAGCAAATTGACAAAGTGACAAAAGCAAAAGGGCAAGCGGCAAAGGGACAAAGGGCAAATGGCTAAGTGGCATCGTAGGTATACTGTATACCTATCATGATTATTTATCTACGCTGGTCGGGAACGCCATACAATCTACGCGGTTTCCCGACTTTTATTTCTCCCGGTCGGGAAACCGGTCTGCTCACTTCGAGTTCCCGACCGCTGGCAGTTCTTTCTGGTCGGGAACGACATACAATCCACGCGGTTTCCCGACTTTACTTCCCCGCGGTCGGGAAAGCGGTCCGCTTACCACAAGTTCCCGACCGCTGGCAATTAGTGCAGGTCTTCAGAATCCAGAATAATCGTAAACGGTCCGTCATTGACCAGGCTGACTTTCATGTCGGCACCGAACTCGCCGGTTTCTACGTGCGGTACCTGTTTCCGGCACTCAGAAATAATGTATTCGTAGAGGTCATTGGCAAGTTCCGGATCGGCGGCGTCGGTGAAGCCAGGGCGGTTTCCGCGCCGGCAGTCTGCGTACAGGGTGAACTGGGAAACCAGAAGCAGGCTGCCGCTGACTTTCTCCAGAGAAAGGTTGGTTTTTCCGTTCTCATCTTCGAAAATCCGCATGCCGATCAGCTTTTTCACCATCTTGTCCGCGGTTTCCTTTGTATCACCGTGGGTAACGCCGATCAGGACCAGGAAGCCCTGGCCGATTTCTCCGATTGTCTTTCCGTCCACTTCTACCTTGCTTTCAAGCACGCGCTGAATTACAAACCGCATGTTCTCCTCCTATACTCTTCTGCTTTTCATCATTTGCTGATTCTATTCTTCAAACAGTCTGCGGTAAGTCTCTTCCGGCTCCTCCATCGCCGCAGTTTTCTGGGCCCGGAGGCGTTCCTGAAGGGCCCCGCCGTCTGTATGGCAGCGGTTCAGCGCTTCGCACAGGTCTTTCGCCTCGGTAAACTGGTTTTCCTGAGCCGTATACCAGGAATTATGCAGGGTTTTCCTGAATCCCAGAATCAGTTCATCATGCAGAAAGGCCTGTTTTACCGCTGAAACGATCTCGCCGCCGTGGTTAATGTCCAGATAATAATCGCATTTTTCAAGCAGTTCGTCAATAAGGGATTCCCGTGCGCAGGGATAGAGCCGGACATTCTCATAGCGCCCGAAGGCAAGGAGTTTTGCGGACATTTCGGTCACGGCGGCGATATGAATCCGCATATCCTGCGGCAGATTTTCCGTGATCTCCTGCAGCTGCTCGATCTGGTCGGAATTGGTGCAGATCAGGATATCTTTTCCACCGCCATTCTCCCGCATGTATCCGTACACGTAACCCATCGGCTTAAGAACATCCTCCGATGCGCCGAGACGGAGCAGATTCTTCAGGCTCTCCCTGTTCTGCACCAGAATTTCTGAGGTATTCGACCGGCCCTCCAGAATCATCTGCATGTTTCCCGGGATATCGTCCCTCGGCCCCTCCTGCCAGAACAGCACATTTCCCTTCTCTGGCTTTTTCAGCTTTTCCGTGACAAAAAGTGGAATGGACAAGGAGTTATAGAATATTCTGCGGCCGTCGGCTCCGATTTCCTTCAGCATGGAAACGGCAAGATCCGTGCGGTTTCGGAACAGTGTGATCTTTCCATTCCGGTTGACCAGAATGTCTCCGGTCACGTAGTTTTCCACGATGCGCTCACGGCCCTCTTCATCAAACCAGGTCCGGCAGAAACGCTCTCCCTTCTTGTTAAACACGGTCCGGGAATACAATATGCCGGAGTTGTCATAATGATCCGTACAGCGCACGATGCCGTTTTCGTTCAGCCAATCCACTTCACTCACGAGCCTTCTGGCAGAGGGCGCCGCAAAGAAAATCCGGCCCCGCAGATGCTGAAGGTCGTGGACTTCGCCGGAGACGCCGTTTCCGCCGATCTCCCAGTAGTCCGGAAGTTCGATCTGATTGAAATATCTGGCTTTCCCCATTTTCCAGCCGGCGTGGGATAACATATACGGCCGCGAACCAGGCTGAGAAAAGGTCTCCGCTTTCATCCAGGCAGCCGTATCTGCATCTGCTTCCGTGTACGCTGTATCATGCTGTGCCATATTTTCTGAAGAAATACCCTCTTCAGCTTCCGCGGCCGCGCGGCCCGCTGATTCCCTGCGATTTATTTTTGTCCCGGGGAAGGTGCAGTCCTGAGAATCGCTGCAGAAGCAGCGGTAAAGGGAAATTACATCTGAAGGCAGGAAGCCGGAATCGGCCAGAACGATGGCCGGTCCGGTGAAGCCTGCCCGGCGGAAGGAGTTTTTCAGCATGGCTGCAGCTTCGTCGAAGTGGTCCAGGAGAAGAATGCCCTGGCGGAGGTCGTGTTCTGTTATCTGCTTAATACTGTTTTCCATCTCTGCATAACCTTTTCTGTTAAAAATCCGGATGCGATTTCATAGGAGCGGCGCTGGAAGGCGCTGCGGTCGGCCTCGCTGAAGAGGCGGACAGTACGGTCAGCCAGCGCGCTGATTCTTTCCGGAATGGACATGTTTTCATCCACCGGGATGAGATAGCCGTTTTTTCCGTCATCGATGAAGGTGGGGTTGCCGTAGGGAACGTCAAAGCCGATCATGGGAAGGCCTCCGCCAACAGCTTCCATCAGGCTGAGGCCGAAGCCCTCGCTGGTGGAGCCGGAAAGGTAAAGTTCGTAATTCTGATAGAGCTCTGTCATGTCGTGCTGACCCATGAGGCGGATATAGCTTTCCGCGCCTTTCTCATGAATCAGTTCCCGCAGCCTGTTTTCTTCTGCACCGGTTCCGTAGATGTCCAGCGTCAGTTCCGGGACTTTTCTGCGGGCAAGGGCACAGGCTTCGATGACCCAGTCGACGTGTTTTTCCGAGGCCAGGCGGGAAGCGGTCAGGATGGAATACGGCCGGCGCGGAGTGTCCGGATCCGGATAATGGAGTTTTTCCAGGCTGCCGACGGGAATGGTGTAAATTACCGGGACTTCACCGATATATTTCTGAAACTGGCTGCTCATCATTTTATTCTGCGCGTCGGTGGCGGTGATGTAAAAGCCGATATGCTTATACATATCAAAGGAATATTCATAGTAATTGTTCCAGAGAATATAGTCGTCTGAAGTGCTGCCTTTGCTGTAGTGGTCGGCGTGGACGATGATTCCCGTCCGGGCTTTTCCGCAGTTCTGAAGCACCGCCTGCCCGACTCCGGTGGTCCGGTCGATGATCACGGTGTCCTTTTCCGTAAGATGAAGCCGGCGGATCATATAACCGACCAGCTCTTCTTTAGAGAAGAGAATCTGGTCCGGAAAGCGGTACATGACATCGCCGTCATCATTGAATTCTTCATAGGCCGTGGACCCGTCGCGGTTGAAATAGCGCCGCATGTAGAGATGTGCCTCTCCGTCAAGGGGCGCGTAATACTCGGAATAAACCCGGCCGTAGGTGAAATAGTCCTTCCGGATCAGGCAGCCGTCAGAGACATATTCCACCCGGTGGACCAGGTCGGAAGTCTCATCGACAAAATAAACGGTACAGAAGTTACCGTCTCCCGGCAGAAAAATTCTTCCGATTTTTCCCTGCCTGCTGATGCTCTGCACAGGATCGGCGAGCGTATCTTCCAGGTCCTGCAGGGTCCAGCTGACCGGAGAAATTTCATAATCGGTAAAGAAGCTGTAGAGCCAGATCACCTCTTCATCTTTAAATCCGATGTTTCTGGTCAGATGCTCGATATTTTCCTGCGGAAACATATCGGTGAAAATGAACCGGGCCGGTTCGTGAATTCCGCGGAACATTCTGGCGCGGTAGAGCTGCGCATATTCCACGCCGCTGGACGCCCATCCGATACCGAGATTGATGTTATAGATCATTTCTGCTCTCCTTTATGGGAACACAATCTGCATGTCCCCTTTCTCTCCGATCTGCGGATCTCCCAGGAAGAAATTCCTTGCAATATTCTTCTTCATGGAACTTTTCATCTCATCAAAAGACTGGAAGGCCTCCCGGCTGTATTCAAATACCGGGTTTCTCTGAGCGGTGCCGCGGGAGGCGGTCGCGTACTGCAGCTGCTGCAGGTAGTCGACTTCTTCTACCCAGGCTTCATCCAGCGCATGAAGAATGCATTTCCTTACATATTCCTGAAATTCTTCCGGACTGGAAAAGCGGGATTCCTTCTGCTCATACAGCCGCTCTGCATAGTCCGTCATCTGCTGAAGAAGTTTTTTCCTTGCTTCTTTATTTTTGCCGCATGGCTGCAGGGAAACATTCATCTCATAGCTCAGATTATCCAGCACATAGCGGTTCAGATCCTGGCGGGACGGCTCCTCACAGTGGTCCAGGAAGCCGGCCAGGTTGTCTCTGACGATTGCGCGGAAAGTGTCTTTTCCGATGTTTTCATGGTCCAGAATCCGGTCTCTGGCATCATAAAGGATATCCCTCTGCCGCCGGAGAATCTCATCGTAGCGGACGGACTGTTCTCTGGAGGAGACAGCCTGCTCTTCCAGGGTCTTCTGTGCTCCGTTGATGATCCGCTTCAGCTTTCCCTCTGAAATATGTTTCTTCGCATCGATGTATTTATCGACTTTCTCGCCTTTCATGGCTTTTACGACTTCATCCTCGAGGGAAACATAGAAGCGGCTGGAGCCTGGATCTCCCTGGCGGCCTGCACGGCCTCTGGCCTGACGCTCAAGCCGGATGTTTTCCATGCGTCCGATTCCAATGACTGCAAGACCGCCGAGTTCACGCACGCCCTTTCCCAGCTTGATATCGGTTCCGCGGCCGGCCATTCCTGTAGACACAGTGACGGCGCCTTTCTGCCCCGCGGCGCCGATGATTTCTGCTTCCCAGTAGGCGTTGTTCGCGTTCAGCACACTGTGCGGAATCTGCTTGTCCACCAGCATGCGGGAGAAAATCTGCGTATCCTGAATCGCAGCCGCTACAACCAGAACCGGCTGTCCTTTCCGGTGATGCTCCAGCACTTCCTCCAGCGCCGCCTGATACTGCTCTTCGGCGGTGGCAAAAAAGCGGTCCCGGAAATCAATTCTCTGCATTTTCCGGTTCGGCGGAATGACGATGACACGTTTACGATATACATCCCAGAGTTCTTTTTTTGCATCGGAAATCGTGCCGCTCATGCCGCACATTTTCGGAAACATCAGAAACAGATTCTGATAAGTAATCGATGCAACGGACCTCTGCTCCTGGGACAGCTCCAGTCCTTCCTTCTGTTCCAGCGCTTGATGCGCGCCGCCTCTCATCTTCATTCCCGGAAGACTGCGTCCTGTACTGCTGTCCAGAAGAACGATCTCGCCCTGATCGGATACCACATAGTCCTTCTGTGGATGGAAAAGTGCGCGGGCTCTCAGCGCCAGCGTCACATGGCGGTTGATCTCGAAATTCTCATGATCATAGAAATGAGATATTCCGAAGAATTTCTCCGCCTCCGCAACACCGCGGTCCGTCAGCCAGGCGGACTTGTCTTCCGTTTCATAATCTCTTCCTTCTTTCAGTGTCGAAACAAAAAAGTCGGTCATCGCGTACAGATTGGACTGGACACGGGGCGATCCGGAAATGACCAGCGGCATCTGTGCGCCGTCCAGGAGGACAGAGTCTGCCTCATCGATGATGATAAAGCCGAATTTCCTCATAAACCGGTCTTCCGCCCGCATGACCAGATTGTTCAGAAGATAGTCAAAGGCCAGCACGCTGTGCGTCGTATAGAGAATATCTGCGCGGTAATTTGCTTTTTTCTGTTCATTCGTCAGGAATTTTCCCGGTGTCTGGGAAACGCCGGCACGCTCGTCCAGTCCCATGAAGGTAAAGACGGGACGCATCTCCGCGGCATCACGCCAGGCCAGGTATTCATTGGCCGTAACCAGAATCGTGCTCTTCCCGGTCAGCGCGTTCAGATACAGCGGCAGCGTCGCCGTCAGGGTCTTTCCCTCTCCGGTGTTCATTTCCGCCAGATATCCGTAATGGAGGGCAATCGCACCCATAATCTGCACATCGTAAGGGTACATGCCCAGCACTCTCCGGTCCGCCTCACAGATCACTGCGTAAGCCCGCGGAAGAATCTGCTCCGTCGTTTTTCCGGAAACAAGTTCCTCCTTCAGCTCCTCTGTCATGTGCTGCAGCTTCTCGTCACTCAGATTCTTTACCGAATCCGCGCAGACCTTTACCTCGTCGAGAATTTTTCTTATCCTTTTTTCCGTGATCATCATGATTCCGTTCTTTCTGTTATCGTAAAGGAATGAAAATGAAAATTATGCGCACCCGCGCAGATCAGCTCCACCTTATAGCTGTAGGTCTTCAGCGGGCATTTCAGATCCGCCTCCGGTCCGTCTATAATCAGACTGCCGGCCTCTTCCCCGTTTTTTCCGAGAAAGACAAAACGCAGGAAGACACCGCCCGGAATATCGCAGTCCAGGTCACAGGACACATGATAGCTCCCTTCGCCGTCGATAATCGGAAGCGAAGGCTCGATTCTTCCCGCCTGATAATTCACCATCGAATACCAGGTTTTCATCACTGTCCCCGGAGGCATCAGCGCGTTTCGGAACTCCACATCATCCCTGCTGTGAAACACGATCTCCGTTCCATATAAATACGCGTCACTGGAATATTCATTCCAGTAAACCGTCCACCTACCTTGTTTTTCCATTATCCGGCCTCCTGTCATATCCGTCCTGAAGCACCCTGTAGTACTGCCGAATGAACCAGTTCACAATTCCGGAGGTATCATCATTATGCCGGCCGTGCAGTCCCTTTCCGATCACCCTCGCGCCGCTTCCGATATGCGTGATCAGCTCCTGATAGGCATCTTTATCATAATCATCTTCCAGCATATAGGCAGCGATAAAGCTTTCTCCGGTCCAGTCTGTCTGGTCGAACCGTTTCCAGAACCTCTGGTTCAGCTTCTCCGCCGCGTCATGATTCAGACTGCGGTACTGCTTCCAGAGAACATCCAGAGAGGTCGGGAATCCACCCGGCCGCTCCAGTCTTTCCGCCTCCGCCATATTTCCCAGACTCATCAGAGGTTTTCCGACCAGCATGTAAGCGGGCCGGATCATGCTGCCGTAATACAGCGCGCCGAAAGTCCCCATGGAAAGTCCGGAGAACACGACCTGCTTCCGGTTAAATCCAAGCTCATTCATATAACCCTGAATCGCCGCAGCGAGCTTTTCTTCATATTCTTCAGATCCCAGATAGAAGGCTCCGCCCTCCAGCCGGGATTCACTGACCAGAATGAAAGGGCAGCCCATCCTGCGCATCATCCGGTATCCCTCAAAGCCTTCCATCGTCTTATATCCCGAGAAATACACACAGAGCGGCGGTTTCAGATCCCCGGGATCCATATAGGTAAAAATCTCTTCCCGGCTGCTTGTGACGATTCTTCTGCCTCCTGGAAGGAAGGACCCGGCGCCTCTTCGGGAATACCGGTCATGCAGGGCGGAAATTTTCAGCTTTCCCTTACCCTTTGCCCGCAGAGACACGAACAGGGGCCCTTCCTGCATCTGATTATCGATCGTCAGCTGATCCTGAAGCTGCGCCTCACGAAAGGTCCAGATCTTCTGCACAGAAGACACGCTGCCGGCCAGAAAGAGCACGATTTCCAGCTCAATCTCAACAGAATCATCCTTCTCATATTCCAGCCAGAAATCAATCGCCTGCCCCTTCTCAACAGGGATATTTCCCCGCCAGAAGGCGGCCTGCTTCATCGCACTTCCGAAATCTCCCTCAAGCAGCACTTCCGTAAATCCATTCCAGCTGACATGACCCTGAAAGCCCGGCGCAATCGTCAATGTGTGCGGATCAAACTTCTCACCATAGGACTTTCCATAATAGTTTCTCAGTCCGTCCGCCAGAAACTTTTCCAGATCCTTCCGCGCGATCATCTGCCCGCAGCGGCTCTTCATCATCTCTTCCATCGCCTTCGACAAAACAGTCCCGTCAAGGAGAAAGAGGCTGTGCGCCCGCACAATCCGGCTTAAAATCCCTGCCTCTTCATCGGTCAGCGGACGATCCACGATGGCCGCATCATATTCCGGGTCATCCCTGCTCAGCTCCGGCTCATAATTCCATTCCGCTCCTTCACAGATCTTATACTGACCGGAAAAATCCTTATCTCCCAGCTGCAGCACCCTGATGCTCAACATCGTGAATCACCTCCTTCCAGGCATCGACAAGTTTTCCTGTACTGAACCGGCTTCCGATCGTGTACGATGCAATCTGCGCCTGATTCCAGTTCGTAATATTCTTCAGATAATAATCCAGGGCATCCGGAAGCTCCTCCAGCTTGGAAACAACCAGACAGTTCTTCCCATTCTCCGTAAAATCCGATTCCCTGGATGTAATCTGCGGGATTCCCATACTCATGGCAGAGATCTGCAGGAACTGGTCCGGCAGGGCCTGCAGGTCGACGACAACTCTCTGTTCACGCAGAGTCCTGCTGACCGCCATCTCATCTACGCACTGTGCAACCGTGAAGATCTGTTCCCTCTGCCCGTCTTCATCCAGCCTGCTCTCTGCTTTCCCTGTATCTTCACGCGCAAGCTCCGGATGCAGTCCGTTCTGCTGCAGGATCTTCTGTACTTTCTGAAGCAGCCGGCTCCGCTCGTTATAGCTGGCCGAACGGGTGAACAGGCAGACCCTTGCACGTTTATTCTTTGTCAAAATATACTCAGCAAGGGAAACTGCAAGCCCGGAAAGCAGGTCTTCCGGGATCTGGTCGACGGCAAGGAGAATGTTCTGCACTCTGAGCTGGTGGCTGATTCCAAAGTCCACACGGGAGTCATAAGGCGTAATGACCTTCATCGGAGCCTGACAGTCAGCGGCATGCTCCCGAATGATTTTTGAGGTGGATGTCTTATCGGCAATGAAATAATCGGCGCCGCGCATGAGCGGAAGCGCATCATCCCAGTTTCCTTCTTCGGAGAGGCGACGGCTGAAGAAGGAAAGTACAAGCTTCCTGCCTTTCAGCGCCCGGCCCAGCACTCCGGTATGCAGCGGATGCATGGCCGCGATGAACACATCATCACTGGTATTTTCTTCCAGACAGGCCTCAAAAACTTCCGTGATCATTTCCTCTATGCTGCCATAAACCTGCTGTTTATAGGGCATCTTCTGTTTTTCCCCGTGATAATCCTGAAGGAACCAGGCACTCTCCGGATTGATCAGAACGTGTCCGTCGTCCAGATATCTCGCAAACTTCCAGGTTCCCTGATCATCAAAATACTGTTCCAGGTGAGCGGCGCCGTCTCTGTAGAGAATTCTGCAGGAAACAAATCCCCGGTCATCGTATAAATTACTGCTTGCGATGAGATTATTTTCAAACATGTCTACACGAAACATATTTCCATCTTCCGCAAACTCAATCTGGGCGTATTTCTGCCCCTTTCGCTGGGCGATGACGGCAAAAGGGGAATAGATAAATTCCACATCTTCCGGCCAGGTCAGATCATGGAAGGAAAAGACGTCCATATTCTGTGCCCGGACTCCCTGCATGGCGTCAAAACAGGACCAGTAAGGGGCATGGTAAATACCCTGACGGTGCAGAAAATGGCGGAAATTCGGGGAAAATCCCAGTATGAGAATTTTAAACGGTGCAGTCTGGTTCCTGGAAAACAGCTGAATCTGCTTGACTGTATCGTCAAATTCAGAAACGGTTCTGGGTCTGTACCAGACCGGTTCATGTTCTTTCCAGTTTCCATTCTGGTACCAGGCCGGAATAAAATACAGCATGTTGCACTCCTTATCTTTTTCTTTCCTGACATGTCTTTTCGCAGTGCGAAACTCCGCGTTTTCCGGAGGAATACAGAAGATATTCCCTTGCAGCGTGTTTTTTGTCTGATCCTGTGCTAGAGGAAAAAGCTGTAGGCATCGTATCTCCTGCAGGACTGGATTTCCTGAATCAAGCTGCATAAAATGCTGACAAGGATCATCGCGGCGGACGGGATCATGGCCAGCGCAGACGGAAGCATTCCTCTGCTGGACGGAATCAGCGACATCCCCATGCACAGGGCCTGAAGGAAGCCGCTGAACAGGCTGAGTTTCCAGACCAGGCCGACCAGATAAGCGGTGGTTTTCTGCCCGGCGTAGACGCCGATAATGCTATCGCCGTTTCTCTGCAGCTGCCGTGCGGACTCTCTCGGATTCAGCATAATGAACGCGAAAATGACGGAAAGCAGGACGACGATGATCAGATAAACGGCAATTCCGAGCGGTCTGGTCATGACCATATTCTGACGTGTTTCCGCGATTCCCCGGGAAGACGGAAACAGGTATGACAGAAGAAGTACGACATACCGAGGCACTAAAAATGCGGCCGTTGCGAACATAACCGGCATGATTCCGGTCGGATTGAGTTTATAGGCGATGTAGTTCTGCTCCGCGTGGATATTGTGAACGGAGACACGCTGAAGCGGCAGCCGGATCAGCTTGTTTTCCATAAATACCGTGACTGCGATGACAATGACGCAGACCAGTAAAATCAGCGGATAGCGGAAGAAATGATGTGCGGACATAGTAGCTGCAAGGGAAACGAGAATGTTCATCAGAATGATCGGCATGGACGCGCCGATCCCGTATTTCTCGTTTTTCATGCAGAGCAGGCAGGTCAGCATCGCGCCGGCAAACATCTCCAGTGCAGCCAGGATTCCGGTCAGGATCATATTTCCCCGGGCAGAGGAAGCCAGATTCAGTGCCTCTGCTGCAGACATGCCGGCCGCAAATATGGTCGTGACGATAATCATCCATCGGTCCATTTTCTGCTTGGATACTCTCGCTCTGGAATTGACGCTTCTCAGTGCGGATACAATCTGTACCAGAAGGGAGGCATTGATGTAGGGCAGGACGCCCAGAGCCATCAGAGAGGTCTGGTAACGGTCTCCGCTGAACATCATCGCCGCGAGCTCCCGTGTACTCGCAATTCCCTGTGTGCTTCCGCCCGCGCCCGCACCGATCAGGGGAATACACCGGCCCAGCAGATACACAGCCAGAACAATGAATGTAAATATTAGTCGGTTACGCAGCTCATGTGTCTGTAATCCTTTCATCCCGGATAAAATCCTTTCTTACTGCCAAATATCGAAAATGTTCTTTCTATATGAATTGATCCGATGGCCGGCTCTCCGAAGAAAGCCGGCCGTCATTCAAATCATATGGATCACTCTCTTGTTTATTATTTCTTCTGTACCTGAAGTGGTACTGCCGCGTTCAGTGCTTCAAGCTCTGATGAGGAAGCGTCTGCAGCTGTCGCTGCGGCGCTCTCCACGCCTGCTGCTTCTGCTGCAGAGCCGTTTCCTGTTCCTGCGCTGCTGTTGCTGGAAGATGCGCTTACGGAGTCTCCCATGGACAGGCTGAGGCTTGCGGAAACGCTGTTGCTCTGCTCAGTCTCAGACTCTGATGCCGCTGTAGATGCAGAGGCGGATTTACTCTCGCTGGCTGCCGCGCTGGCGCTGTCACTGGAGCTGCCGCGCTGGCTTCTGCTCTGGCTTTCGCTGACGCTGGTCTGGCGGCCTGCGTTCTCCGCGGACGCGGATGCCGAAGCCGATGCTGCGCTTTCTGCCGGAGTGTTCTCCTGTGCAGTATTCTCCTGGTTCGCGTTGACTGCCGCGGTATTGGCCGCTGCCGGAGCATTCACCGCTGCGGCAGTTCCGGCCGTTCCATTGGCTGTGCCGCCTGCGTTTCCGTTATTATTTCCTGCCGGAACATTGTTCGGCTGAACCGGAGTTTCTGAAGCCGATGCGCTGCTGCTTGCCGATGCGGATTCACTGCTGCTCAGGCTTGCGCTGCGTTCTGCATTCGATGCAGAATTGCTTTCACTCGCTGAAGCGAATGCGCTTGCAGAAACAGACTGTGAATCGCTGTAGCTTGCACTTACAGAACTGCTGGCAGATTCTGAGCTGCTCAGGCTGCCGGATTCACTTGCCGCCTGGCTTGCACTCGCTGAACCTGAGGCCGATGTACTCTGACTTGTACTTGCAGACGTGCTTGCTGATTCACTTGCAGCCTGGCTTATACTCGTGGACGTGCTTGCTGACTCGCTCGCAGCCTGGCTTGCGCTATTTGAAATCGAGGTGCTCTGGCTCACGCTTGCCGATTCGCTCTCGGCGGATGCACTGATGCTCTCAGACTCTGATCTCTGACTTGCACTGTTTGAGATCGATGTGCTCTGGCTTATGCTTGCTGATTCGCTTGCCGCAGATGCACTTCTGCTCTCGGATTCTGATCTCTGACTTGCACTGTTTGAGATCGATGTGCTCTGGCTTATGCTTGCTGATTCGCTTGCCGCAGATGCACTTCTGCTCTCGGACTCAGATCTCTG
>JBJFHK010000276.1:0-5296 GCA_051893535.1 Eubacterium sp.
GGCCAAATCTTCCTCTTGATCTTGATTTCGTTTCAGTCATTTTTTCCTCCTGTATGGTGAGTGCAGTTCAGTGCGCAGTGGGATGTTCATGCTGTTCCAATAAGGGGTAGTCAGACAGTTCACCCTTTTTCCCGGGACATAAGGGTTTTTGTAAAGGGCAGCGAAATTTCACTGTCTGATGATTTATCCTTTTCCCTTATGTACCGATGCAGTTCAGCAGCTTCTTACCGCTTCACACAGTGCCCGCATTTTTTCTAAATCTTTTACGCCGTCGGTCTCCAGGCTGGAGCTCGCGTCGATGGCAAAGGGATGGAATTTCCGGATTGCTGCGGCTGCGTTGTCCGGTCCCAGGCCGCCTGCCAGAATGAAGGGGCGGCGGAATCCCTTGAAACCGGAAAGCAGGGTCCAGTCGAAGGGCTGGCCGGTTCCGGCGCCGTTGTCCAGCAGGATCAGGTCAGCGGGAGATTTTTCAGCAGCCTTAAGGTCCGCTTCCGAGGCGATCTTGAAGGCTTTGATGATCGGAAGGTCTGCAGCCCCGGCATTTTTTAATGCCTTCCGAAGCATCTCGATATATTCCGGCCCTTCCTGCCCGTGCAGCTGAATCAGGTCGATGGTTCCTGCCGCGGCGATTTCTGCGATCGTATCGATTTCCGCGTCGACGAAGACGCCGGCGGCCTGAATGCCAGGATCAAGCCTGCTTTTCAGCGATGTTGCGTCTTCTGGCGCGACGTAGCGTTTCCGGGACGGATCGAAGATGAATCCGATGTAGTCCGGCCGCGTCTGATTGGCGTATTCGATGTCCTGCGGCCGCCGCATCCCGCAGATTTTCAGGCGCGTTTTTCCCTTGAGATAGTCCAGCATGGCCGGTTTGTCTTTTGCCCGCATCAGGGTCTCTCCGATCAGGACTGCATCGACATTCGCGTCTCTTAAAATGTCGATATCCTGTGGGGTCTTGATTCCGCTTTCGCTGACAAAAAGTATATCGCCAGGGACCTGCGCCCGGTGATTTCTGGCGTTTCTCACATCGACGGTGAAGTCCTTCAGATTGCGGTTGTTCACACCGATGATGCGTGCTCCTGCGCGGATGGCCATCTGGATTTCCTGGTCATCGTGGGCTTCCACCAGGGAAGAAAGGCCGAGGGAGTCGGCGATTTCCCGGTATCTCCGGAGTGTGTCCTCATCGAGAAGGGCACAGATCAGAAGAACCGCGGAGGCGCCCAGGACTTTTGCCTCATAGATCATGTATTCATCGATGGTAAAGTCTTTCCGGATAACCGGGATGTGCACGGCGCTGGTGATTTCCTGAAGAATCTGCGTGCTTCCCATAAACCATTCCGGTTCAGTCAGTACAGAGATTGCGGAGACGCCGGCGCGCTCGTAATCTTCAGCAATCTGGACGTAGGGGAAATCCGGGGCGATCAGACCTTTTGAAGGGGAGGCCTTCTTGCATTCGCAGATGAAGGAAATGTCATCAGCGGCAAGGGCCTTTTCAAAAGGGAATCCGGTGTCCGGGTCCATGGCCTGTGCGCGCCGCTTCATTTCTTCTGGCGGCACGCGCTTTTTCGCTTCCGCAACGCGCTTTCGCGTGGATTCTGCAATTGTTTCAAGGATGTTGCTCATAGTTTATGCTCTTTCAGATATCTTGATGCCCCGTCCGGTTTATCTGCCGGCGGGCTTTTCTGCATCCATTACTATTTATTCGATTCTGCAATGAATTCTTCCAGTTTTTTGTATGCTGCGCCGCTTGCAATCTGCGCTTCTGCAAGTTCGATTCCTTCCTTGATGCTGTCGGCTTTGCCTGCTGTGTAGAGGGAAGCTCCGGCATTCAGCAGGACGATATTGGATTTCGGTCCCTTGACACCCTTCAGGATGTCGCGTGTGATTTCTGCGTTTTCCTCAGGTGTTCCGCCGACGATGTCTGCCTTACTGCAGCGCTCCATGCCGAAGTCTTCCGGCTTGATGACACCGGTTCTGTACCATCCGTCGCGGAACTCGCTGAAGCTGGTTGGTGCGGAAGCGGAAATTTCATCCAGACCGTCTTCGCCGTGGAAGATCATGCCGCGCTTGACACCCAGTTTGGTCAGAACCTTGGACAGCGGCTCGATGAGGTAGGAGTCGTAAACACCCAGCATCATCATTTCCGGCTTGGCCGGGTTGGTCAGAGGTCCCAGAATGTTGAATACGGTGCGGATTCCCAGTTCTTTACGGATGGAGCCGACGTATTTCATGGATGCGTGATATTTCTGGGCAAACATAAAGCAGATGCCGATCTTGTCCAGGAGTTCAGTGCATTTCTCAGGCTCGAGCTGAATGTTGATGCCGAGGGCCTCCAGGCAGTCTGCTGCGCCGCAGAGTGAGGAAGCTGCGCGGTTTCCGTGCTTGGCAACCGGAACGCCTGCAGAGGCAACCACGAAGGCGGAAGTCGTGGACACATTGATGCTTCCTGCGTGGTCTCCGCCGGTTCCAACGATTTCCATGACTTCCTGGCTGTGAGAAACCGGAAGTGCGTGCTCGCGCATGGCTGCCGCGGATGCGGTGATTTCATCGATAGTCTCTGCGCGGGTGCTCTTGGTGGAAAGGGCGGCCAGATATGCGGCGTTCTGCACCTGGCTTGTTTCTCCGCTCATGATTTCATTCATTACTGCATAGGCTTCATCATAGGTAAGATCACCTTTTCCGACAATTTTCTTGATTGCTTCTGCGATCATTTCTTTCTCCTTTGTCTCTCAAAACTTTTCTGCTTTTATATTCTATATTTCTATATTTGTCAGTTTGTGTGATGCGGGCTGCTTCGTCTTCTGGCAGGGGTTCCAGAGGAAAGGGCGGAAGCCATTCTGTTACCGGGTCTGTTCCTTCCTCTGTTTCTGCCTGCTGTTCAGAGAAGAGGAATCGTGTTATTCGTCCCTGCCAGTTTTCCGGGTCCGTTTTCTGGCTATGCCTGTCTGTATTCTGCCGCCGCGGACAGGAAATTCTCCAGCATGGGCTTTCCTTCCGGGGTCATGATGGATTCCGGATGGAACTGCATGCCGAAAATCGGATATTCCTTATGCTGAACGGCCATAATCTCGTCATCATCCGCTTCTGCCGTGATTGTAAGGCAGTCCGGCAGAGTGTCCGGATCAGCGGAAAGCGAGTGGTACCTTGCTACTTTGGTTTTGTCCGGAAGGCCCTTAAACAGGGTGGAGGAGGTGTCCAGGCGGGCGACGGACTGTTTTCCGTGCATCAGGGTCCTGGCGTAGCCGACCTTTCCGCCGAAGGCCATGGCGATGGCCTGATGGCCCAGGCAGACGCCCAGGATCGGGATGCGGGAGCCGAGCTTCTTAATGACGTCGATGCAGACCCCTGCGTCTTCCGGCCGGCCCGGGCCCGGGGAAATCACGATGGCTTCAGGATTGAGCCTGTCGATTTCTTCTGTGGTCATGGCGTCGTTGCGGATGACCTTGATGTCCGGGTTGATGGATCCGATCAGCTGGTAGAGGTTGTAGGAGAAACTGTCATAGTTGTCAATCAGTAAAATCATCTCTTAGTCCTCCTTTTCTGCTGTCTTCAGCGCACTTACAACGGCGGCGGCCTTGTTCAGGCACTCCTGATACTCGTTTTCCGGCACGGAATCGTAGACGATTCCGGCTCCGCTCCGGATAAACACCTTGTTGTTCTTTTTATAGGCAATGCGGATGGCGATGCAGCAGTCCAGATTTCCGGTGAAATCAATATATCCGATCGCTCCGCCGTAAATTCCGCGTTTATTGTTTTCCAGATCGTTGATCAGCTGGCAGGCTCTGAGTTTTGGCGCTCCGGAGAGTGTACCGGCCGGCAGAACGGAGTCTACCGCGTCCAGGGCATCCATGTCGTCCCGGATTTCGCCTTTTACGGTTGAGCCGATGTGCATGACGTGGGAATATTTCTCGATCACATGGTATTTCTCGACTTCTACTGTGCCGAACTTGCTGAGTTTTCCGATGTCGTTTCTGCCCAGGTCGACCAGCATGTTGTGCTCGGCCAGTTCCTTCGGGTCCTCCAGAAGCTCCTTTTCCAGCTTGTCATCTTCTTCCTTTGTCTTTCCTCTCGGCCGGGTTCCCGCAAGCGGGAAGGTGTGCAGGGTTCCGTCCTGCAGCTTGACCAGGGTCTCCGGGGAGGCTCCGGCGACTTCCATGTCGGAACCGGAGAAGTAGAGCATGTAAGGGGAAGGGTTCAGGGTCCGCAGAACCCGGTAAGTGTTGAAGAGAGAGCCCTCAAAATCCGCTTCCAGTCTGTTGGACAGAACGATCTGGAAAATATCGCCTTCCTTGATATAGTGCTTGGCTTTCTGCACCATATCGCAGTACTGGTCCCTGGAGAAATAGGGCTTGATTTCTGAAGTCATATGGCCCGGAATGTCTCTCTTCGGAGTACCGTTCAGAATCAGGTCCTTCAGGTGCTGGATTTCCAGCTGCGCCTTGTTATAGGCGGCATCCAGGTCGCCATTCAGCGGCATGTTGGCGATCAGCAGGATCTTTTGCCGGTAGTTGTCGAAGCAGATGACCTTATCGAACAGCATCAGGTCCACATCCTGAAAACCTTCCGTGTCTTCCGCGTCCAGGCGGAGGGTCGGCTCAGAATACTTCAGATAATCGTAAGAGAAATATCCGACAAGTCCTCCGGTAAAGGGCGGCATTCCCGGAATCTTCGGCGAGCGGTTCTTTTCCATGATCTGGCGGATGTATTTTCTCGGATCCGCATTCTCAATGGTCAGGTCGTCGATCTTCAGCACACCGTTTACCGCGCTGATGGCGCTTTTCGGCTCGCATCCCAGGAAGGAGTAGCGGCCCCACTGCTTGTTATCCTCGGCGCTTTCCAGCATATAGCAGTGTTCAGAAATATTCATCATTTTCCGCATGACCTGAACCGGTGTTGCCATATCCGAGAGCATCTCTCCCATGACCGGTGCGATGTCGTATTTTCCGTCTGCAGCAATCTTTTTAATTTCGTCAAGACTAGGAGTAATGTTCAATCTGGTCTCCTTTCCTAAAGACCCCATTCAGCGGCAAAATTTACCCTGGCAAGAAAAAAGCCCCTGGCAGATAATCTGTAATCTGCCAAGGACGAATAATCTTCAATCATCCGCGATGCCACCTTGCTTCGCATAATGCGCACTCTGGGGAATACCATCATATTCCTGGCAGCTGACGTGTGCCCTACGTCGCGGAATACTCAGACGGGGGAAACGTTCATTCTGATGAACAGCTTCTTCCGGCCTTTGACCGCGCCCTCAGCGATCCATATTGCATAACCTGTTTTCCATCTGCATCTCAGCTTC
>JBJFHK010000277.1:0-5241 GCA_051893535.1 Eubacterium sp.
AGACAGACAGACAGACAGACAGGGTAAGTCTGTCCTTTTTTATTTTAACAGGCAGGACGAGCAGGTCTTATGCGCCTTTTGGCGCGTAGGACCTGCTCTTTTTTTATGATTTGCGGAGAATCTACCGAATATAAAGGGGCATCGGTATGAATGAGAGATCCAGTAGCCTTCAAGGAAGTGAGAAGGGAAGGCAGCCCTTAATCAGTGTTGTAATGCCCTGTTATAATTCTGAGAATTTCCTTGGGGAGGCAATACAGTCGGTTATTAATCAGACATATAAAAACTGGGAGCTATTTATTATTGATGATGTGTCAACAGACCATTCGGTTGCTGTAGCTAAAGAGTACGCAGTGCATGATGCCAGAATACACATACAGCAGAATAAAGAAAATGCTGGTGCGGCCAGGACAAGAAATATCGGTCTTGATCTTTGTCATGGAGAGTATGTTGCTTTGCTTGACAGTGATGACATTTGGTATGCGGAGATGTTGGAACAGCAGATCCGGCTTGCTGAAGAAACGAAAGCAGACATATTGTATTGTTCATATCGAATGATTGACGAGAATGGCAGAAGTCAGTGGAGGGATTTTAAGGTTCCGAAATATACGGATTTTAACCATATGCTGTCGTCGAGCGTTATCAGCTGTTCGACAGTTATGCTGTCGAAGAAAATTACAGACCATTACAGATTTCCCGAGGACTGTTATCACGAAGATCTGGCATTCTGGCTGCTTCTTCTGAAGGAAGGATACACAGCAAGAGGAAATCAACGTGTACTTGCTGCATACAGATTGCGGCAGAATTCCAGGGCATCGAATAAGCTGCATGTCGCGATGGAGAGATGGCATATTTATCGCGATATATTGCATCTTTCGCTGATAAAAAGTACAAAAGCATTTTTTGTTTATGCGATTTTAGGGGTTCGGAAATATAAGAAACGAGTGAGGAAGGCTGGAGAAGGAGATGGAGGAAACAGCTAACTGGCATAGTGAACAGTATGGGCAGCGGCTCCATGAAGTTCAATTAGAGAATCACACTGAAAAAGGGGAAAAAAGATATTTGACACAGAAACGTGCCTTCGATGTTGTCCTGTCTGCTGTTTCCCTTTTGGTTCTTTTTGTGCCGATGATCGTGATCGGTATAGTGGTCAGATTAGATTCACCGGGACCGGCTTTGTTTCGGCAGGAACGGCTTGGGCTGAATGGAAAACCATTTATGATGTATAAATTCCGTTCTATGAGGATGGACGCAGAGAAAAAGGGACCGCAATGGGCGGAAAGAGAGGATTCGCGTTGTACCCGGGTTGGCAGGTTTCTGAGAAAGGCTCGTCTGGATGAACTACCTCAGCTCTTTAATATTCTGAAGGGAGACATGAGCTTTGTCGGCCCAAGACCGGAGCGAGCTTATTTTTACCGTAAATTTTCGGAGTTTATACCGGATTTTGGGAAAAGACTTTCAGCAATGCCCGGACTGACTGGCTGGGCACAGGTAAATGGAGGATATGAACTGGAGCCGGAGGAGAAGCTCGAGTATGATCTGGAGTATATCAAAAAACGATCCATGAAGATGGATTTGCTGTGCATCTTGATGACAGTCAGAGTAGTTATTACAGGAAAGGGCGCCAGATGATGAATGGCGATAGTACAGGAATCACAGTACATGAATGAAAGACAGAAGGAACATAATAACAGCTATGTGAACCTGCTGGACGTCATACGGTTTATCATGGCGCATTTTTATTGGATTATTCTTGCCGGCGTGATCGCTGGGGCAGCAGTCTACGGAATAACCAGGTTTCTAATCACCCCGATCTATGAATCGCGGGTTAGTTTTTATGTGTATAATTCCGCTGACGACTACGTAAACAAGAGTGTAAATACAAATGATCTGGAGGCTGCCGAAAGCCTTGCCACAACGTATTCAAAAATTCTGAGCAGTAATTCAGTTCTCGACGCGGTATTGGAGGACCTCGGAGACAAAAGCCGGAATATTAGCAGAAAAGAATTGGGAGCTATGACGAAGGCATCGGTTGTTATGAATACGCAGCTTCTGGAGGTTGTTGTGTCTTCTGCAGACGCAAATTTTGCTTGTGAAATAGCTGATTCTTATGCAAGAGTTGCTCCCCAGGTGATGGAAAGAATTACGAAGGTTGGTGGAGTAGAGGTGGTTGATCAGCCGGAAGTGGCGACCGAGCAGTCCTCTCCACGCGTGATTTTTGACAGCGCTATAGGAGCGGCTGTTGGTATGATTCTTGCGATGATAATTCTGGTGCTTCGAATGGTTTCTGATCGGACAATCTACCTTCCAGATGATCTGGAGGATCTTGGTGGACTTACGGTCCTTGGAAGCATCCCCCAGATTGAACCTGACAGAAAGGCTAATGGATACTGGGAAGTGAGGGAAAGGAACACACAGAAAGATGACGAAGAAGACAGCGAGAAAACACAGATCAGACAGTAAATCCGCTCGTTTAGATAGGGAAAGATTGCTGACGAATGAGTCGCCATTTGATATCAGGGAGGCTTATGTCAAGCTTCGCACGAGTATGATGTTCTGCATGGTTCCGAATGAGAACCATCCGTGCCGGTCGTTTGTATTTACAAGCGGAAAGCCTTCCGATGGTAAGAGTCTGACAGCTGCTAATATAGCAATCAGCTTTGCAATGCTCGGAAAAAATACGCTTTTAATTGACACTGATATGCGAAAACCGGTGCAGCAGCGGCTTTGGGATACGCATGTGCAGTCCGGGCTGTCTGATTTTTTGGCAGACATCGGATCTTTAAATCAACGCTACGTGGAAGGAATCCCGCTTTCAATTATTTTTGCAGGAACCATTCCGCCTAATCCGTCAGAACTGCTCGCCTCCAATAGAATGAAGGCATTTGCTAAAACCTGCGCAGATACGTATGACTATGTTATTTTTGATGCACCGCCGATCAATACGGTCGCGGATGCACAGATACTTTCTTCCTATACAGATGGTGTGATTTTGGTTGCACGATCGGGCAGCACAACAGTAGACGAACTCAATCTTTCTGCGGAGGCCTTGCAGCGGGTCGGAGGAAATCTGTGCGGGGTCGTATTGAATGATATGACGATGAAGTCCGTAAAATATTCTTATCGATACAAGTATGGCGATAAATACGCATATCGATATGGGTATGGAGGCAAATATTCTTATTCTGATAAAAAGGGGGATAAGACATGAATGAGAGATCGCATAAGAAAGGTACAGCTTTTCTGATTGCTGGGATAGCAGTCATTGTTGTTCTTCTTATCGTTGTTTTTGTAATCAGTCATACTGTATCGAGGAAGAACAGTCAGAAGGAGTCTGAGGTGGCAGCATCCGGAAATGAAAGCATAACATCCTCGGCAGAGGCAAGTGTACAGATAGAGACGCCTGTCGGCAGTTTATCGCTTCCCGCAGACTGGAGTAATTCTGTAGAGGTGAAGAGCAATCTTTCTTCCGGCACAGGATCCATCGATTTTTACGGAAAAGCAGGAAAAGAGAGTGTAAAGCTGTTTAGTCTCGATTTTGGCGATGAGCGGAACGGATATTTGATCGGGCAGGTGCCGGGAACAGATGGCAATCTTATTTCCGTGTATCTCGATATAAGTACACTGACAAAAAAAGATTCCTGGACCGATCAGGACCTCAAAACGCTTAATGATCTACAGAACGGCGTCAACGATCTGCTGGATCAGATTCACAACATGAAGGGATATCAGGCTGCCAATGAATCAGGAACGGCTTCATAAAGTGAAAAGAAAGCTCGGGGCACTTTTGTATTATCCGATTGCCATACATCTGCCTGCTTCATACAGCTCACTTCATTTGGGACAGACTGCTTTTCGAAGATTCTGCGGGAGGCTGATGCTGAGAAGCTGTGGAAGTCATGTGAATATTGAAAAGGGTGCTATTTTTTCATCGAAGGTTTCTCTGGGAGATTATTCCGGCATTGGTGTGAATGCAAAGATATACGGTACATGCAGAATTGGAAGATATGTCATGATGGGTGAGGATGTCACTATCATTACTCGCAATCATCAGTTTGTCAGAACAGATATCCCTATGATGCGGCAAGGCTTTAAGAACGAGCAGGTTGTTGAGATTGGAGATGACTGTTGGATAGGCGATCGGGTCATCATTTTGCCTGGAGTTCATGTAGGAAAGGGCTGTGTGATTGGTGCCGGTTCTGTTGTAACGAAGGATATACCAGAATATTCGATTGCCGCAGGAGTACCGGCACGTGTGATTAGAAGCAGAAAAAATAAGATAAATGAAAATGGGGGGGGGAGAACTGAATGTTTTTAGAGTGGCTTAGCGGCCATTTCCTTTTGATAATGCTTCTTGCGGGAACAATCTTCACGTTCTGCTGGCTTTTTGCTCACAGAGAAGTATTGAAGCTGAAATGGTATATAGCAATTCTTATCGCTGTTCTGCATACGACATGGGGAGTCTTCTGTGTCAAGATTTTTGCATTTGCGGAATCAGGATTCGATCTGAAAACAGTTGGCAATATGAGCTTGTTTGGCGGCGTGTTCTTTATGCCGGTGTTTTATTTTTGCATGGCAAAGCTTCTTAGGCTGAAGAGCTCTCAGGTTTTCGATTACTGTACGATCTGTATGATTTTTACGCTGATGTGTGCACGAGTCAACTGCCTTGTCAGTGGATGCTGCTTTGGGTGGCACATACCGGGGACGCAGCTTCGGTGGCCGACGAGAGAGGCAGAGCTTGTGTATTATGTGATCTTTATGATCTGGATCGTGAGGAGACTTTCATCTGGCAGGTCAAGAGGTGAGATTTATCCGATCTACATGATGTCGTATGGCATCTTCCGGTTCGTTGATGAGTTCTTCCGATTTTACGAAGCGGGAACTTTATTGCATCCGGCTCATGCGTGGGCGGCGATTTCATTCTGCATAGGATTTGGCATATATATGCAGTTGCAAAGTGAAGCGAAAGCTTCTGGCCGACGCGCTTCCGGAAGAAGTGCACTGGGAAGAAGATAAAGGTATAACAGGAGAGGTGAAAGGTATGAATGAGTTGAAGAGAATGCTCAGACGAATTGCGGCCATGATTATGGCTCTTTTAATGATCCTGACACTGGAGCCGGATCTCTGGAGTATCAAGGCTATGGCAGCAACCAGCGGTACGCTTACAGGACTCAGTGATTCAACAATCGGACTTATAGCAACGCAATAAATTGATGCACTCATTCTTTCTTTGACGGTTGCAGT
>JBJFHK010000278.1:0-5240 GCA_051893535.1 Eubacterium sp.
TTTGTACTAGCAGATAACTAGATTGTTTGAGCAGCGCACCCATGTGAGTTGCGACTTGTGTTACTTACGATTACATTTTTTTATAAACCTTTCAGTCCGCGCACTCATGTGAGTTGCGACTGCCACATGTTGTGGATGGACTGACGGGCAGTCTGTATCTTGCTGTCGCATCCCTGAGTTTGCGGTCAACCTTGTACTTTCAGGCACGTTTACGCCAGATTTCCTTAATCTTCTGGTGCGAACGTTTCAGTATTTTTCACGCTGCTTGATGTTCGCACTCGGGGCTGAACCTCCCGCAATCTGACTTCGCGACACTATGTCGCGAAGCTGCTATACTTCTATTTCACTTCCTTTGGAAGCGGATTTTTCTTTATTTTTCTCTTTATATTTCGCGTAATCCTTTGTCATGCCGGACTGCTCAATGATTTTCTTGTATTCGTTGTTGGGATTTGCTTCCCGCGCAAGCGCGTGTTGAAAGACAAAGCCCTGCATGACTTTCAGCTTGTCCAGTTCAGATGCCTGCTCTGTATAATGCGCATTGACAAGACCGGAAATGACAGAGCCGATTTGGGCAGTGCCGCCCTGACGGACTTCCTGTCTAATTTTCTGCTCGCTTTCCACTTCCTGATGGGCCTGTCTGTGTTCGCGTTCTTTAAATCTCTGATACTGCTCATAAAGAGCGGTACTGAGTTCTGCGGCTGTCACGTAAATCTTCTGGGTTTTCTCTTTTGGACTTTCCTTTGGCTTATACAGCGGAATCTTGAAATCCTTTCGGAAGGACCCGTCATAGACCTTATCGTATTTCTGATCTGCTTTCAGTGTGCGTGGAAAGAATCGGTATCCGCTGATACTAAGCTTCTCACCGGAAGAAGTCTGCACGATGGTGTCCGGTGGACAGGTGACAGCAAGCTGTTCTTTCCCATTCTTTCCGCTCTGCTTTTCAACAAACTGTGAACGGATACGGAACTTTGACCATTGATTCTTTCGGAATTCGGGATTACCACAGATGCAGTTTTTCAGCGCGTCCGCGGAGACAACGTGCTTGACCAGAACCTTCTGTTTTCCATTCAGGGAAGGCTCATAAATGCTGTGCTGCGCGGAATCTGACTGCGGCCAGGGAATATCAAGCATATATGGAGTAGAGGACTTTTCAGCCTGACGGACAAACATCTGCCATCCGGATACGTTCTTCAATTCTCCATCGATAGGAAGGACGCTTCCTTCCGGGAAACGGATTGTCCAACCATCAACACCTCTGCTGTTAGTCTTTCTCTGCGCACAGCTTGCGTTAATCACGATGCCGCTGTTTCCGGAATCGTAAACATACTCAGCGCGCGGATCACGAACGTCCGGAGTAAAAAGAAATTCATTTTCGCCCCGTATGGACGTATAACCTTTGTTTGTTACAATGATGTGATCGAGAAGCTGAATGCCTAATAGTGCGCCACATTGCGCAATTCGTCTTGTTGTTCCAATGTCCGGTTCTGACGGTGTTAAACTGCCGGAAGGATGATTATGCACCATGATAATGGAACTTGCGCTTGAAGCAATCGCTGTCTTGAAAATTTCCCTTGGATGTACCGCTGCGCTGTCAACCGTACCGACAGAAGCGATGGAAAGATTAGTAACCTGAAGCTGAGTATTTAGACATAAAACGCATACGGCTTCTCGGTCCCAGTCTCTCAGAAAATCCTGCATAAACGCAGCTATCTTTGATGGATTATCCAAATTTCCTGCAACTTCCTTTCGTTCTGCAACATCCAGACGAATGCGCACAACATCAATTGTTTTCTGCATGAACGGCTTGTCCATCGGAAGAAAGGTTGCGCGGCCTTCCGGAATCTCTGCATCTGCGAGAAGGTGAAGGCCGCAGGAAAGTTCGATTTCTAGCCTTGAATCTTTAGATAAATCTTTTCCAATCATTTTTTCTGCCTGATGGACAAGTTTCTCAAACCGCTGAGAAGAAATGGAGTAGTCATTATTCAAAAGGATATTCCCAAGAAACATGCGGTCCTCCATCTTATCTCCCCGGTATCTGGTCGCGTAGGCTTCCTCTCTACTGCTCATTATTCTCTTCCTCATTATCATCATTATCGGTCAGGTCGATGCTGATCATGTTTCCTTCCGGAAGATTTTCAAATTCTTCTTTGATCTGTGATAAAGTGATCGTCTTCATAAGGTTCTCCTTTCTGGTCAATAATAAACCTCGCGACACTGTGTCGTGAGGTGAAATCGGTTCTGTGAATATCAGACTTTCAAGCTAAATTCCAGTACCCTTTTGATACAAGATAATCAGACACCATATCAAGATCAAGGGTCAGAGTGGAGGGTTCATAATCATTCGCCCAACCGATATTATAATTTTCGTCTTCTATAAAGCAGGGATAATATCCTATAGGACATCCATTGTTCTCAGGATCTGGAATATTTCCAATATAATTTCCATCTTCCGGATTTTCCGGATCGAGACAGCCAAATGTTTTTTTACCGTACATATCATAAGCAGGATATTGAATGATGATGTCCTTGAACATCTTGGCAAACTTTATCGCCATAGCTTTTTCAAACGTTTTATAGTATAAAGACATTTTCCAGTGATCTCTATAAGTACCTTGATCGTCATATATGATATTTTCAAGCACCCACTGCCTGTATTTTTCGAACTTAGTATTGTAATTTTTATGTGCAGATGGGATTGAATAATCTGGTTCTGCGTTGACAAGTCTTGATATTATATCGTTCTCTTTTCTCTTTAAGTCCTCCTTATGGAGCTTTCTGTGACATTTCAGACATACCGTGATACAGTTATCATCTGTATCGTTTTCGTAATCATGTGGATAGGTTGTGTGATGTACATTGAGATTGGTAGCTGAACCACACATTACACACTTATATCTATCGCGCTTTAATACTCTCTCTCGTCTCTCCTGCCAAATATCAGATACGATATAGTCTTTATATAACAACATTTTCATCCCTCTTTAATCTATTCAAACGACAGCTCATGCAGGCGGTAAGAAGACCTTTCAGTCCGCATACTCATGTGAGCTGCGACCGGAGTTCTGCAGAAATCCCCTTCGGCAATCTCCTTTCAGTCCGCGCACCTATGTGAGTTGCGACCTCCACACAGATTGACATTCGCACGCGGGGCTCTTTCAGTTCGCATACTCATGTGAGTTGCGACGGATAAGAGCACCAAATATATTCTACAATACATCTTTCAGTTCGCGTACTCATGTGAGTAGCGACTGTCACATGTTGTGGATAGCCTGAAAGGTAACCGGTATCTTGTTGTCGCATCCCTGAGTTTGCGGTCAATCTTGTACTTTCCGGTGCATTTACGCCAGAGTTCCTCAATCTTCTGGTGCGGACGATCAGATGTTTTTCACACTGCCTGATGTTCGCACTCGGGGCTGAAACTCCCGCAATCTTGCTTCGCGACACTATGTCGCGAAGTGGTTATACTTCTCTTTTCTAAATGATTTGTTTCTGTTTATCTTTATATCTCCATGCTTTCTTTGCGTTTTGAATTGTACGGTATCCTTCACCCTGGGCATCGTCTAGAATTTCACCTGTTTCGATGTTGACTACGATATACGGGTTTTTATATTTCTGCTTCATCTCAGTGCTGAAGTGAACAACAATATCTGAGCGATCTTTAAACACTGCATGATCTTTTGGCAGCTTCTTTTCCTTCTTCTTTTTTTCCGGTTTGATTCCATTATCTAGCATAAATCTAGCACGATTACTGATCGTTTGTGCGGCATTAATATCACTTTCAATTTCATATCCGCAAACCGGACAGGAAAAAGTTCTGTCTCCAAGTTTCAGTCTCTCGTCTCCGGTCAATTCATATCCGCATTTGGAACAAATCTGAGTAGAAGGGTAGAGTTCTCCAACTTCTTGTAAGTCCACACCGCTCCAATCGGCTTTATATTTCAGCTTCATCAGCTGACTGCTCATTGCGGCATCAGAAAGTTCCTTTGCAACATTGTCATTTTTGAGCATTCCAGTGACACTGAGAGATTCTATTCCAATCATAGATGCTTTATTGACAATACTACTGCTGTATCTATGCTGTAGTAATTCGCGCTTCCGTTTAACTTTTCTTTCCAGACGGGCCTTTTTCCTTTTCGTTTCAAGATAATGTCTGGACGGATTAATGGTTCTTACTTCCACCTTTCCTGCATCGATTTCGTCCCTGTGAGATTCATTCCATTTATTCTTATTTTTTCGTTCTGTCCGATAATCTTTATTTGTCGGTCCGAATTGGCGAGAAAGGCATGTATTGTAGTAATCAAGCTGTTTTTCAACCTGTTTCTTATATTTAGGATTTTCATAACACTTACCATCAGAATCGGCAAGCATATTATGAATACCGACATCAATTCCAACGTCATGACGTTTACTGGATTCTCGGAACGGTCGATAGACATTCCTTAGTGAGATTACTGCAAAATAATCGCCGCAAGTGTCTTTTTCGATTCTACATCCAAGCTGTTTCTTATTTTCCTGCAGAGCAGAAATCAGATCGGAGAAACTGTCGGCAGATGGCTTGATTTTTTCGTTCCATCCGCGCAGCTTGACCTTTCCAATCTTTGGAAATTTAGCGAAAACGGTTTTGCCTTCACGTTTCAAGTGAGACGAAGCAATCTGAAAGTAAACACTTCTGCGAGGTTTTCTTTCGCTGTACCATCGGATAACCGAATGTCCTTTATTGTCTTTCTTATCAAACCAGTTTTTCACGGGTAGCTTTCCCTGTTTTTCCCAGGCACGTTTCATATCGGAAAGAAATAAACCTCCGACAGAACTCGAAAGAGCCGCTGAGGGAACACATGCAACATGCGCATTTTCCACTCTTAGATAATCAAGCCATGCTTTAGCAGCCATTTTATGAAAGTCCGGAAACCATGCAGTATTGCCGCTTTTATCCGGTTTGCTTTCCTGCATGATGCGCCTGTCTCCTGTCTTCAGCGCATACAGGGTAATGTTATATGCTTTCCAGAGACCAAGCATCCATTCATCAACTGTCTCTGTCTGTTTCTTTGTCAGGTACAGGCGGCATTTCATTGGATAGGCTTCGACCTTGTGATAAACAACATTCTCTGTCATGATGTTACCTCGATATTTTACTTCGCGACACAGTGTCGCGAAGTAGTTTTAAGAAATAAAAAAACACATTCAAAAGAATGTGTTGAAAATAAAGTTATTAAGTTTTGCTACTCATGTGAGTTGCGACG
>JBJFHK010000279.1:0-5220 GCA_051893535.1 Eubacterium sp.
TCTGCCTCGATCTCCTTCACCCGGCGGTTCAGATAGTCGTTCACCGGTGTCGCGACACCCAGTTCTCTTCCATAGCGCATGATCGTTCCAGAGAACATATCTACCTCGGATTTTCTCTTCTGTCTGCGGTCCTGTCCCATGGACGGAACGGCGTTCGGATCCAGTCCGCGGAGGATGTCAGTATACTCGTGAAGTTCCTTTTCTCCAACCGGAATGCCCTTTTTCTGGGCGATCAGGCAGACCTCACGCATGGCGCTGATCATGATGGCGTACTCCAGACTTCCGTCTTTCAGACAGTCTCCGTAGGGCTTGTCGAATACCATGGTCGTCTGGTTGCAGCCGGTATTGACCATGTACTTGCACCACTGGCGGTACAGGATATTCTCTTCCCTCTTGTACGGAAATTTCACTTTGTCAAAGTAGGCGCAGACACGGTCGAGCTTCTCACTCAGGATCTTCTGTGTCTCCTCGTCTGCCGTGTGCGGAACGCCGATGAAGAGACGGCCGGCCTGGGAATAGACCATCTTGCTGCCGTATCGCTGGGCGTCCATTTCCTGAGATACAGAATAGAGCACCTTGTCCTTACCAAAGCGCTCGGCGATGATCTCCTCGCTGTCTACGCCGTTCATCAGAGAAATAATGATGGTATCCTCGTTTACGCACGGCGCTGCGGTCTCCAGTCCCGCCTTAAGGCCCGGGTATTTCAGTCCCACCAGCAGAATATCCGCAGGCTGTGCCTCTTCCGGCGTAACCATGTGCAGATTGACCTCTTCACCGTTGATGGTGTAAACTTCCTTCTCATGACGCGCTTTTCTCTCTGCGTCCATGATGTACTGAGGCTGGCCCTCTCCCCCGTTTTCTCTGACCGGTGTGCCGAACAGCAGACCCAGCGCGCCCATTCCGATAATGTTTACCCGTTTAATCTCTTTCATTCATCCGTTCCCTTCTGTTTTTTTGAAATCTGCAAAACATAAATGCGCTGCCCGGGACTGAATCCTGAGCAGACGCAGACTTATCACTGTTTTCAATTTTACACCATTTCTTAAGGCAGTGCGCCCTGGTTTTTTTCTTTTGTCCCTTCCGGTTATTCGAAATCCCAGGGATGGGTATGAAAATGTACATCGACCAGGTTCACGCCGCGGAGCAGTTCCTTATCTTCCAGCATTTCCTTTACCGGGCGGTCTGCGCAGATCTTATGTTCCTCGTCAAAGAGCAGAGCCCGGTCGGCGATGTGCGGAACCAGATCCAGCGCATGCGTTGCAAAAATCAGCGTCTTTCCTTCATCGGAAAGGCGGCGCAGCACCTTCAGCAGCCAGGTCTGTGACCGGGGGTCCAGATTATTCGTCGGTTCGTCCAGGATTAAAACCTCCGGCTGCAGAATCAGTGCGCTCGCAATCGCCACTTTCTTCTTTTCTCCGCCGCTCAAGTGAAAGGGAGCCTTGTCCAGCAGTTTCGTGATTCCCAGCTCTTCAGCCAGGGAATTTACCTGCCCCATTACCTCTTTCGCCGGCCCGCCTTTCTGCAGCGGACCAAAAGCCAGTTCTTCCCGCACACTTCCGCAGAACAGCTGTACATCAGAATCCTGAAACACATAGCCAACCTTCTGATGATATTCTTCCGCTTCTTTCCGCTTCATCCGGTCCAGATACACCGGTTTTCCGAAAGCTTCCATCCTTCCCTGTCCCGGCGCAATCAGCCCGGCCAGCATTTTCAGCAGCGTCGACTTTCCACACCCGTTCACACCGAGAACCGCGATCCGCTCGCCTTTTTCTATCGAGAGGCTCAGATCCCGGAACACCGGTTCCGCTGCCGGATACGCAAACGCCACATGTTCCAAATGAAAAATTTCACCCAAAAATATATCCTCCTGTAAACAGTATGCCAAGGATAACTACATTCACCAGCATGAACATCCAGTCCAGCATTTTCAGTCTCCGTCGGGACAGCGACGGGAAGGACCCCTGATAACCGCGCAGAACCATGGCCTGATACACTTCTTCACTGATGCGCCGGACTTTCACGAACAGCTGTCCGAACGCTCCGCCCACATAGCGGCGGTTCTCCTTCGTGGAAATTTTCCCCACCGTGCGCAGATACCGGGCCTGCATCATCTCTGTTCCGGCCGATGCCATCAGAAAGATATACCGATAGGCCATGTTCAGAATCGCGATAAACCCGTCCGGAATATGCATCCGTGACAGGCCTTCCATCAGATCCGTCCAGCGGGTCGCCGCAAGCAGAAGAAAGGCAAAAGACAGCGAATCTCCCGTTCTCAGCGCTGCCCTCGCGGCAGTCTCCAGCCCGTCTGCCGTAAAATACACCGGCCCGAAGGCAAGAAGCGGCCTTCCTTTTATCATCCAGTTCGACACACCCGGAAGCGTCAGCAGAAACACCAGCAGCGGCAGATACATCCACACCCGCCGCAGATAATCCCGCATATTCAGCCGGGACGCCCCTGCGTACACCGCTGCTGCAAGCCCTATGCCAATTAATACCACAAAATTCCTGCTGCTATTCGCGATGATGATAAACAGAAGCGACGCGAGAATTTTCATCCGCGCGTCGATCATCTGCCAGAGGCCGTCCATCCCGGCATAGCGGTTGTTATACAATTCATTTTCAAACAGCTCCGAGAACCTCATCAGCGTCTGCGCCAGAAATCCCCGTCCGACAATCCTGCTGTTTCCTTCCGCTGTATTCTTTCTCATTCCTGTTCCTTTTCATCTCTTCCATGCTTCGCTGCCGCCGACAAAAGGAACACGAGCAAGAAGATCAGCCCGATTCCGACGACCGCCGCAGCGATATAGCCGCCCCGGTTTCCGAGAACCGGTACCGAATAATCCGGCATCAGCGATTTCCAGAACTCCGCCATTTTCTGCATTCCGGAAGGTACGTAGCCGACCGCTTTCTTAATCTCATCCGTCCCCCATTCTCCCCAGGCCGTTCCTTTGGTCAGGAGCCCCAGCGGTGTCAGGGCGATCAGAACGATCAGCGGAATCAGAAGCGCTTTATACCTTGCCCAGAAGCTTTTTGTCCTGCCCGGTGTCTCAGAATTTCCGGTCGATGCTGCTTCAGCCTGCAGGCTCAGTTCAGCGGACACATGATTCTGGTTCTGCAGAAACATATCCGGTGCCGCCTTGGCAATGTAAGCCGATGCCGCGCCGGTGATCACTGCCTCCAGCGGGCCTGCCACCAGAAGATGCGCCGCCATCATGGCCGGAACGGATACCGACAGCGGGTAAGGACAGTAAAGCGCCGCCCCGGACGCCGTGTGGAAAAGCGCCGGTTGAATGCCGAACTCCACTGCTGCCAGAAGTGCCGCGGCATTGATTCCGATGTATCCTCCGGCTGCCGCGCTCAGCGTGCTGCGCCGCGACCCCGGCCGGCTCCCTCTGGAAAGCGCCCGGTAAACCGCGTAACCGATAAATGGCATCACTACCGCCATATTCAGACAATTTAATCCGTAGGCGAGTATTCCGCCGTCCCCGAAAAACAGGGCCTGAATCAGAAGCGCTGCCGACACGGCAGCCACCGCTGCCCAGGGCCCGAGCATCACCGCAATCAGGACCGCGCCTACCGCATGGGCCGAACTTCCGCCTGCAACCGGCACATTCATCATCATAATCGTAAACGAAAATGCCGCGCCCAGAGCCAGAGTCGGAAGATTCTTCTCCCCGACCTTCTTCTTCACTTTTGTCAGCGACGTCTTCCACACCGGAACCATCGCCGCCAGCGCAGGAATCGTAACCTGCGGCGCTATATATCCATCTGGAATATGCATACATTTATCCTCCATGAAACTTCTGCATACATTATACGACATTATCCCCGTTCTGTGAGTATATCATAGCTGATTTCATGCCGCAATTGTGTGACCTCTTTGCATGAATACACGACCGGGCGGCCTTATTCGCAAAGGCCTGGTTAAAACAGAATCACCATGCAGGGACACCCTGTTTCCCGCAGATTTCTTCTCCATTTCTCTGTGCTTATGGTAAAATTAATGTATACAAAAAAGGGAGTATAAAGGAGATCAGAGATATGAATTTAACCGAATTTTTCAATCAGCATCCGAAGATTGCGCTGGGATTTTCCGGAGGTGTAGATTCCTCCTATCTGTTCTACGCGGCCGTCAAGGCAGGCGCAGACATCCGCGCATACTACGTACACGGCCCTTTCCAGGCGGATTTTGAATATGCAGACGCAAAGCGGCTGGCGAAGGAGATCGGCGCAGAGGACCGTCTGACCGTCATCGAGGCGGACGTCCTTTCTCATAAGGAAGTCACTGATAATCCGTGGAACCGCTGCTATTACTGCAAGAATCTGGTGTTCGGCACCATCTCGCAGATGGCCGCGGACGATGGCTATACGACGATCATCGACGGCACCAACGCTTCCGACGATCCTTCTGACCGTCCGGGCGTGAAGGCCCTGCAGGAGATGCATGTCCTCTCCCCGCTCCAGCTCTGCGGCATGACAAAAGAAGACATCCGCAAGGCATCACGGGCTGCCGGCCTCTTCACATGGAACAAGCCGTCCAACGCCTGTCTGGCCACCAGAATTCCAACGGGAGAAGAAATCACACAGGAAAAACTGAGCGCCGTAGAACACGCAGAAGACGCGCTGCGCAAGCTGGGATTTTCTGACCTCCGTGTCCGCAGACGCGGTGAAACCGGCCTGATTCAGCTGCCGGAAGAACAGTTTGCAAAAGCGGTCGAGAAAAAAGCGGAAATCAAAGAAGCGCTGCATCCGTATTTCCCGGAGCTGGCGCTGGACTTCAGGGGGAGAAAGAGTAAGTAGCGGACGGCCGCAGGAACACATCGGCTCCTTGCACGGTGGATTTTGTCCTTCCTGAAAAATATGAGGAAAGACAGTCAATTCGCATACTGATTGAAATGACCTTATCGAAAGAAGATACAAAATGAACGAAAATGAAGTAAAAACGCTGCTGCGCCAGGTTGCGGATGGCTCTGAATCAGTGGAGGACGCACTTCTGAAGCTGAAGCAGAAACCCTTTCACGACATCGGCATCGCGCGGCTGGACAGCCACAGAGGACTGCGCCAGGGCATCAGTGAAGTGGTATACGGTGCGGGCAAAACGCCGGAACAGATCGACATCATCGCCCACCAGCTCTGGAAGGACGGGCAGAAGACGGTTCTCATCACCCGCATGAGCAGTGAAGCCGCGGAAACATTTACGAAGGACATTCCTTTTAAATA
>JBJFHK010000280.1:0-5209 GCA_051893535.1 Eubacterium sp.
GAAGAGGGATCCGGGCAGGGAGGATGAGAGTATGTCGGTTCAGACGGAAAAAGCACTGGCGGCTTCACTGAAAAAACTGCTTGAAAAAAAGACTCTGGAAAAAATCACGGTGAAAGATATCACAGATGACTGTGGTGTGAACCGCCAGACGTTTTATTATCACTTTCATGATGTGTATGATCTTGTTGAGTGGATTCTGAAGGATGAGTTTGCGGACCTGACGGAACACCTGACGGCGGATAACTGGCAGGAGAAAATGCACGGTGTAATGCTGCGGATGATTGAAGATAAATCATTTATTATGAATACGTATTATTCTTTGACCCGCCGGCAGCTGGATCAGTTTCTGCAGAGATTCATCCATCCTCTGATCGAACAGCAGATTGACAAGACGAAAGGCGGAGACGCGATACTGCCAGAGGATAAGGCATTTCTTGCGGATATGGCAACCTATTCTCTGGTCGGAATTCTGACGGAATGGATTGCGTCAGGCATGAAGACGAGCTATCAGGAACAGTTCGGGAAGCTGATGTTTCTTCTGGATGGTATTCTTGAGTTTGTCGTGGATAAATTCGCCTCGCCTGCCGGCGCGTATTAAAAATGATTTAGACATTTGGTATAAATTGTTTATTGTACAGCAAGCGGCTATCATCTAAGTTAGTATCTGTAAAATAGCAGTTTCAGAATCAGAATATAGAGTCGGAGTAATTGTGCGCGATGAGTATCGTTGGAAATGAAATTAAAAGACTGGGTCTGATGTCCATGTATGAGTTTCTGGACAAGAACCCGGAAGAGAATCTGCCAAAAATTGTCGACTGGCTGGATTCATATATTAACCCGGACGTATTAAAAGTGCAGAGAAAGCTTTTCAGAGAGATTATTGAAAAGAAGGACAGCAACTGGTATCAGCTCCTGGTCAGTCTCTGGAGTGACATTGATGATGACATCAGGAAGACGCTGTTTGAAAATCTGATTATCAACGCTAATGCTCTTGCCGCGGAAACAGCGGAAAAAAGCCGTCAGAAATACCAGTGCAATATTCCATGGGTGATCCTGATGACTCTGGACAGAGAACACGGACTGGATTTCGATGCCTGGGATGATGTCATCGAGCAGGCAAAGAAGCTGGGCACATTCGCATTTATGTTCCAGGGACACAACCTGCTTGGAAACAAGGAAGAAATGATCGCACTCTGCAATAAACATGAGGACTGCGAGTTCATGGTCTGCACGAACGGACATAAGCTGGATGATGATTATGCAGAACAGATTCTGCGGGTAAAGAATCTGATCGTTGCCCTGACGGTGACAGGAACGGATGCGGACAGGGCACTGGACGCACCGGTGGAGATCCTGCGCAGATACAAACTTCCGTATGCGGCGGTGGTCCGCTATGATCAGCAGAATCAGGAGAGATTCGCGAATGAACAGTTCTTTGATAATCTGATTGATCACGGGGTCAAGCTGGTCTTCTTCCTGTCTTCTATGCCGGAAGAAGGCGACCATGTCTGGGAGAAGATTCAGGAATTCCGGAAAACCAAGCCGATCATGTCCATCAATTTCTGCAAGGACAGAGAGCTGATCGGAGGCTGCGTTGCGGGAGGCAGATACTTCTGCGCGATTGATGAAAAAGGAAACATGCAGCCCTGCTTTTTTGTACACGACTCGGATTCGAATGTATGTGAAAAAACTCTGCTGGATGGACTGCAGTCACCTGTGTTCATGCGCTATCATCAGAAAGAGGCGCCGGAATGCAAGGCGATCAGGTAAAGAAAAAGGCCGGAATAATTTAATAAAATGTAAAATTCCAATCCCGGATGCTGTAATATCAAGCAGCAGCCGGGATTGTTTTTCCGGGTACGGAATTCATGCAGAAGCGGCGCGTGGGTGCAGGAATGCGAAGAACGGGCCTGCAGGCAGAGATGAGAATGAATGTGTTTCGATGTTTCGGATTGTAAAATCTTCTTTACAATAATATTTCAGGTCTGTAAAATAGGATAGTCGGTGATTCTATGGAAATACATGGTATAATCAATACTATCGGTTATTGGGATGCCAGTTTTGTAGAATTGAATATAAATGCAGAATAATGCGAATGTGAGGGCAGAAAACCTATGAATATTTTCTCGTTTATTACATTATTTGGCGGCCTGGCTCTGTTCCTGTTCGGAATGAACCAGATGTCCTCCAGCCTGGAAAAACTGGCCGGAGGAAAAATGGAGGCAGTCCTGAACAAGATGACAGCCAATCGTTTCGCGGGTCTTGCTCTGGGCGCGGCGATCACCGTAGCGATTCAGAGTTCTTCCGCAGTTACCGTTATGCTGGTCGGCCTGGTCAATTCCGGAATTATGGATATCGGAAACACGGTCGGCGTCATCATGGGATCCAATATCGGAACCACAGTCACCGCATGGATTATGAGTCTGATCGGTGTATCCAGCAGCAACGTCTTCGTCCGCATGCTGAAACCGGAGTCCTTCTCCCCGATACTGGCTCTGATCGGCGTCATCATGATGATGACCTGCAAGTCCAGCAAGAAGAAAGACATCGGATCGATTATGGTCGGATTTGCGATTCTGATGTACGGGATGACGTTTATGAGCAATTCCGTTTCACCGCTGGCGGATTCCCCGAAATTTGAGAGTATCCTGACTGCGTTCCGGAATCCCTTCCTCGGCATTCTGGTCGGACTGACCGTTACCGCTGTCATTCAGAGCTCCGCGGCTTCCGTCGGCATGCTGCAGGCACTGGCACTGACCGGAGGCATCACCTGGGATATGGCGATTCCGATTATCATGGGACAGAATATCGGAACCTGTGCAACGGCCCTGATTTCCAGTATCGGAGTAAACAGAAATGCCAAGCGCGTAGCGGCCATCCATATTTCCTTCAATGTCATCGGCACGATTGTGTTCATGGTTATCTATTTCATTGTCAACGCGACGGTGAATCTGCCATTCCTGGATCATTCCATTTCTCCGGTCGGCATTGCGATGTTCCACAGCATTTTCAACATCTGCACGACAGCGATGCTGCTGCCGTTCACGAAACAGCTGGTTAAGCTGGCAAAGAAAATCGTCAAGACAGAACCGGAAAACCAGATCGCCTTCCTGGACGAGCGTCTTCTGAAGACTCCGTCCGTTGCTATCGCAGAATGCTCCAAGCAGGAAAATGAGATGGCCCATCTGTCCAGAAATTCTCTGGTGGAAGCCATGAATCTCCTGCTTCAGTTTGATGAGAAAAAGGCTGAACGAGTCCATGATCTGGAATCCGAAGTCGATGTATTCGAGGATCATATCGGCTCCTATCTGGTAAAAGTCTCAGGGAATGAACTTTCTGACCATGACGGAAAAGAAGTTTCTCTCATGCTGCATACCATCAGCAATTTCGAGCGGATCAGCGATCATGCGCTGAATGTCATGCAGACCGCACAGGAACTTCACGACAAGCGCCTGCGTTTTTCGGACATGGCCTATGAAGAGCTGGATATTCTGATTTCTGCCATGACCAAAATCCTGGATGTTACCTATAAAGCGTTTACAGAATCTGATTATGAACTGGCACAGCAGATCGAGCCGCTGGAAGAAGTCATCGACGGCATGACGGAGCGGATCAAGAGCAACCATACCGAGCGTCTGAAGAATGGAATCTGCACGATTCAGAACGGATTCATCCTGAACGATCTTCTGAACGATCTGGAACGTGCTTCTGACCACTGTTCCAATATCGGCGTTGCCATGATCGAGCTTCACCAGTATTCCTTCGACACCCATGAGTACCTGGAAGAGACAAAAGATATGTCCAACCCGGTATTCCGTGGATTTTATGAAATGTTTAAGGACCAGTACTATATTAAGAAATACATCCCTGAGAAAAAAGAACAGAGCGGGCAGGTAAAAACAGGGATTCACTCTGGCAAGTCCGATTTTGTCTCCTAAAAGGAAGCAGTCCCGTCTGTCTTGAAAAGGGAGAAAAAGTTGTATATAATTAATTGGATATATGGCAATAAACACTTCAAAAGAGAAGTGCCGAGGAAATAAAGAGTGAGCAGATAAGGAGATCATAATGGCTACAGAAGTTGGAATCGATCTGGGAACAGCCAATGTGCTTGTTTATATTAAGAATAAGGGCATCGTTCTCAATGAACCTTCCGTTGTTGCGGTAAACAGAGATACAGACGAGATCCTGGCAATCGGCGAGGAAGCCCGTCAGATGCTGGGAAGAACACCGGCAAACATCATTGCGGCAAAGCCGCTGAAGGACGGCGTTGTTTCTGATTACGACATTACGGAGAGAATGCTGCAGTATTTTATCCGCAAGACATGCGGAAGTTCCCGCTTCTTCAAGCCGGTCATCATGGTCTGTGTACCGAGCGGTGTAACAGAAGTTGAGAAGCGTGCTGTTAAAGAGGCTGCGACGGAAGCCGGCGGAAAGGAAGTCTACCTCATGGAGGAGCCTCTTGCCGCTGCCATCGGAGCAGGACTTGATGTAACGGAGCCGTCCGGAAAGATGGTCATCGACATCGGCGGAGGCACGACAGACATCGCAGTCATCGCCCTTGGCGGAATCGTCACCAGCGCATCCATCAAGGTTGCCGGCGATGAGTTCGATGATTCCATCATCAAATACATGCGCAAGGTGCATAAGCTCTACATCGGCGAGCGTACCGGCGAGGACATTAAGAAGGAAATCGGAACGGCTTATCCGAGAGACGAGGAAGTCACCATGGAGTGCCGCGGAAGAGACCTGGTAACCGGTCTTCCTAAGACCATCACCATCAGTTCCGACGAGATCATGGAGGCCATGGAAGAGCCGCTGAACACCATCTGCGAGGCAATTCACAGCGTTCTGGAGCAGACACCGCCGGAGCTGGCAGCAGACATCAGCAATTCCGGAATCGTCATCACCGGAGGCGGCGCGCTGATGTACGGCATCGATAAGAAAGTCGCAGAGCGCACAGGCATGGAAGTCCGTATCGCAGACGACCCGAAGTCCTGCGTCGCAATCGGAACCGGAAAGGCCCTCGATGAGCTGGACAAGCTGCAGGGCATGGACCAGAATCAGAAGAAGGGGACACGGTACTAATTCCAGCGCTTTGATTTCAGAAGACAAAATCCAGACGCAAGAAATTACCCGCCGGGACACTCCCTGGTATCGTTAGATATCCGGAGAGCTGTCCAGGTGGGTTTTGTTTTTTTAATCTTTATAA
>JBJFHK010000281.1:0-93838 GCA_051893535.1 Eubacterium sp.
CCGGAAAACTGACCAGCAGCCACTCCTCCATTCCGGGAAAGATCGTCTACGCCTTTGCCGGCGGAACGAAACGGCTTTATGATTTCCTGGACCACAACCAGAAATGCTGCGCCGCGCCGGTCAGCTATGTCAACGATGTCCACGTCATCAGCAGCATCGATAAGATGATTTCCGTCAACGGCGCCATCGACCTGGATCTCTATGGTCAGGTAAACGCAGAGTCCGTCGGATTCCAGCATATCAGCGGCACCGGCGGCCAGCTGGATTTCGTTCAGGGCGCCTACGGCTCCCGCGGCGGAAAGAGCTTCATCTGTCTGCATTCCACCAGACAAAAGAAAGACGGCAGCAGGGAAAGCCTGATCAAACCGGCGCTCCCGCTTGGTTCCATTGTCACCACACCGCGTGCCGCCGTCCATTACGTCGTCACGGAGTATGGTGCCGCAGAGCTGAAGGGAAAATCCACCTGGAAACGCGCAGAGGCGCTGATTAACATCGCGCACCCTGATTTCCGGGATGAACTGATTAAAGATGCAGAAAAGATGGGCATCTGGACGAACACCAGCAAGCTGTCTTTATAGTGCCTGCACGGTATGCATGCTGATCAAAGAGCTGTGGGACTGTAACAGACAAATTAAGCGGATTGAATGTGAGAATGTAACGCAGCCTGATGCCTGGACTTCTGAGCGCCTCGCTGCCAGACGATCGACGGCCTGACTCTGGAGGGCCGGCGGAGTCGGAAGCGTGAGCATGCGCGAAGGGAGCCGGGAGGCGTTCCAGGCACAGGCTGCGTGCAGATCGCAAAAAAGCCTGAAAATCTATCGAGAAAAATCCCACTAACTCTTGACAGCATCTCCTTTTCGTGTCGGTGTTGAAGATTACACGATCAGATGATATAATTCTGATTGTTCGAGAACGACAAGACGGCAGCGGCCTTGAACAGTTATTTTTTGCCGCCGCACCTGAAACGGAGGAATGGACATGGCAGACAGAACCAGTTACACCAGCCCTTTATCGACGAGATACGCAAGCAAAGAAATGAAGTATCTCTTCTCGCCGGAGATGAAATTCAAGACATGGAGACGTCTCTGGATCGCGCTTGCGGAATCGGAAAAGGAACTGGGTCTGGATATCACACAGGAACAGATCGATGAACTGAAAGCGCATAAGGACGACATCAATTATGAAGTGGCTGAGGCCAGAGAAAAAGAGGTCCGTCACGATGTTATGTCTCATGTATACGCTTACGGAAAGCAGTGCCCGCATGCCAAGCCGATCATTCACCTCGGTGCGACGTCCTGCTATGTCGGAGATAATACCGACATTATTATCATGTCAGAAGCGCTGAAGCTGATCCGCATTCAGCTGCTGAACGCAATGGACCGCCTGGCTGTATTCGCAGATAAGTATAAGAATCAGCCGACACTGGCTTTCACACATTATCAGCCAGCTCAGCCGACAACCGTCGGAAAGCGTGCTACACTCTGGCTGCAGGATCTGGTTATGGATCTTGAGGACCTGAACTACGTTCTGGATTCTCTGAAGCTCCTGGGCTGCAAGGGTACGACCGGAACACAGGCTTCTTTCCTGGAACTGTTCAATGGAGACCATGAAAAGTGCCGTCAGCTGGATATGAAGATTGCGGAGAAGATGGGATTTTCTCAGGTTTATCCGGTTTCCGGCCAGACCTACTCCCGCAAGGTGGACAGCCGTGTGCTGAACGTTCTGGCAGGAATTGCCCAGTCTGCGCATAAGTTCTCCAACGACATCCGTCTCCTTCAGCATATGAAGGAAGTTGAGGAGCCGTTTGAAAAGCATCAGATCGGTTCTTCCGCTATGGCATATAAGCGCAACCCGATGCGTTCCGAGAGAATGGCATCACTGGCCAATTATGTCATGAGTGACGCGATGAACCCGCAGATTACTGCTGCAACCCAGTGGTTTGAGCGTACACTCGATGATTCTGCTAACAAGAGAATCAGCGTGTCCGAGGCCTTCCTCGCAACCAACGCGATTCTTGAATTATACATCAATATTTCTGACGGCCTTGTGGTTTATCCGAAGGTCATCGAATCTCACCTCATGGCAGAGCTCCCGTTCATGGCAACGGAGAATATCATGATGGATGCGGTAAAAGCCGGCGGAGACCGCCAGGAGCTGCACGAGCGCATCCGTGAGCTGTCCATGCAGGCATCGAAAACCGTTAAAGTTGAGGGCAAGCCAAACAATCTGCTCGATCTGATCGCTGCAGACCCTCTCTTTAATACAAACAAAGAGGCTTTACAGAAGGTTTTGAAGCCAGAAAACTATGTTGGACGCGCACCAGAGCAGACAACCGAGTTTCTTAACGGGGTCATAAAGCCTATTCTTTCAGCTCACGAGTCCGTCCTCGGACGCAAGGCTGAAATCAACGTTTAATCGTAGGATAGGAGGAATATCAACTATGGTAAAAGCAATCGTAGGCGCAAACTGGGGAGACGAAGGAAAAGGCAAAATCACAGACATGCTGGCAGAGAATGCTGACATCGTCGTCCGCTTCCAGGGAGGAGCCAATGCAGGACATACCATCAAGAATTCTTATGGAAAATTCTCTCTGCATATGATTCCATCCGGCGCATTCTATGATCACTGCACCTGTGTGCTCGGAAACGGTGTCGCTCTCGACATTCCGAGACTGATGAAGGAAATCGATGATCTGACTTCCCACGGAGTTCCGAAGCCGCATCTGATGGTTTCTGACCGTGCTCAGGTTGTTATGCCGTATCACATTCTGCTGGACGGATACGAGGAAGAGCGTCTTGCCGGCAAGGCATTCGGCTCCACCAAGTCCGGAATCGCTCCATGCTACTCCGATAAGTACGCGAAGATCGGTTTCCAGATCAATGAGCTGTTCATGCCGGATGATAAGCTGAAAGAGCGCATTAACAATGTCTGCACCATCAAGAACACACTGATTAAATATCTTTATCATAAGCCGGAGCTGGATCCGGAAGAGCTGTACAAGACAATCTGTGAGTACAGAGAGATGATCCGTCCTTACGTCGGACATACTTCCGCCTTCCTGCATAAGGCTCTGAAGGAAGGAAAAACTGTCCTGGTTGAAGGTCAGCTGGGAACAATGAAGGATATCGACCACGGAATTTATCCGATGACGACATCCTCCAACACAATTGCCGGATATGCTGCTGCAGGTGCCGGAGTTCCGCCGTACGAGATCAAGGATATCGTTGCGGTAACCAAGGCATACTCTTCTTCCGTAGGCGGCGGAGACTTTGTCACCGAGCTGCACGGAGATGAGGCGGATGAACTGCGCAGGCGCGGCGGAGACGGCGGAGAGTTCGGTGCTACAACAGGCCGTCCGAGAAGAGTCGGCTGGTACGACTGTGTTGCTTCCCGCTACGGCTGCACGCTGCAGGGCGCTACAGAAGTCGCTCTGACCGTTCTGGATCCTCTGGGCTATCTGGACGAGATTCCAATCTGCGTCGGATATGACCTGGACGGAAAGGAAATTCAGGACTTCCCGAATGTAACAGACCTCTCCAGATGCAAGGCCATTTATAAGAAGATGCCGGGCTGGAAGTGCGACATCACAGGCATCCGCAAGTTTGAGGATCTGCCGCAGGAGGCACAGGATTACGTAAATGAAATCGAGCGCCAGATCGGATTCCCGATCACTATGGTCTCCAACGGACCGGCTCGCGAGGACATCATTCAGCGTAAGCCTCTTATCTAATTAAATTTTGTCTGAAAAGAGCAGTGTGAATTCACGCTGAAACAGGATTGAGTTCCACTGCTCTTCTCTTGTATACAAACATGACTGAATACTCAGCGTATTCCCAACATGTTTAATAATGTGAAGAGGATATTAAAGGAGGTAGAACACAATGTACAAGGAAGCATTACGTCCTGCATGGGTAGAAATTAACCTTTCTAATCTGGATTACAACATCAAGAGCATCCAGAAGAAAATCGGACCGAATGCAAAGATGGTCGGCGTCATCAAGGCAGACGCTTACGGCCACGGCAGCGTAGAAACCGCGCGCGTTCTGATCGAGAACGGCGTTGATACCTTCGCTGTTGCCACACTTGCAGAAGGCGCAACACTGAGAAATGCCGGAATCGAAGGCGAAATCATCTGCCTGGGACTGACACCGGATATGTACGCAGACGCTCTGGCGAAGTACGATATTACTCCGGTATTCTGCTCTCTCGAGAACGCGAAGGCAATCGATGCGGCAGCAAAGGCTGCAGGCAAGACTGTAGAAGCCCTGATCGCTGTCGATACCGGAATGGGCAGAATCGGCTATCAGTGGAACGACACCGAGCATGCTGCGGAAGAACTGAAAGAAGTTGAGAAACTCTCCAACTTCAAGGTTAAGGGCATGATTTCCCACTTCTCCACAGCAGATGCAAAGGATCTGGACTACGCACACGGCCAGGAAGAGCATTACAACCACTTCTATGAGGAAGTCACTAAGGCCGGCGTCAAGATTCCTAAGCGCACCCTCGCGAACAGCGCGGCAATCATGAGAATGCCGGAAGTTTACTTCGACAAGTGCAGAGCAGGAATCATTCTCTACGGACTGTATCCGTCCCACGATGTAGATCCGAAAGATCTGTCCATCAAGCCGGTTATGTCCGTCAAGGCCAACATCGTTCATCTGAAGGATGTTCCGGCAGACTTCTCCGTCGGCTACGGCAGAAAATACATCTCCAAGGCACCTGCAAAGATCGCTACAGTCGGCATCGGATACGCAGACGGCTATCCGCGTCCGTACTCCCCGGTCGGCAAGGTCCTGATCGACGGCCATGTCTGCCCGATCGCCGGAAATATCTGCATGGACCAGTTCATGGTCGATGTCACTGACGTTCCGGACGTCAAGATCGGTGATGAGGTCATCGTCATGGGAAGCGACGGAAAGAACGAGATCACCGCAGATGACATCGCAGATGCAACAGGCACAATCAACTACGAGATCACCTGCGCATTCGGACAGAGACTTCCGAAAGTCTATGTAAAATAAACTTCCGCCGAAAACGGACGATTATACAGAAACCAGTAATTTCAAGGGCCGCCATCTTGCGCGGTCCTTTTTCTTAAGTTTAATTCAGTGGTCATTATTGCTTTCCAGGACTATAATGAACTTGTGTTCACGCAGAAGCGGAATCATTTTACACTGCCCGCAGACTTTTCTGCCGGGCTCTCCGCAGGTTCTGCGGAATACGACAAAATTCAAACCTACAAGGAGCAATTATCATGAAGAAAACATACAATCGTACGATTACGCTTGTACTGGCTCTCGCCATGATCATCACGCTGTTCGCAGCATACCTGGAGCCGGCATCCGCCGCTTCCTCCGGGAAATACTGGCTGAAAGTCAATCAGAAGCGCAATGTCATCACCGCCTATAAGAAAACCGGCGGAAAATGGAAGCCTGTCCGCGCCATGCTGTGTTCTACCGGCGTAAACAGAACTCCGGAAACCACGACTTATAATGGAACCTGGCGCACGTCTTCTAAAAAACGCTGGCTGACCATGTCCCTGGACGGAAGTTTCTTTGACTACGGCCAGTACACCGCCCACCTGTACGGCGGAATCTTCATCCACAGCGTCTGGTACTACGCCCCGAAGCATAATGCCCAGGCCCGTGCAGAGTTCAACAAACTCGGAAGAAAAGCTTCCCACGGCTGCATCCGCGTATCCACTGCAGACGCAAAGTGGATGTACGACAACTGTCCTGCAGGAACCAAGGTAACGGTCTACTCCAGCAGCAAGGCGGGTCCTCTCGGAAAACCAAAGGCCATCAAAGTACCGGGACACGCTGTAAGGAGCTGGGACCCGACCGACCCGGCCAAGGGAAATCCGCTCCGCTATCTGATGCCGAAGCCGGTAATCAAGGTAAAGAAGGCTTCTGCTGTCGCACAGGGAGCTTCCTATAACCTGCTGAGCGGCGTAACAGCAAAGGACCCGAACTCCTTTATGAGCCTGACAAAATATCTGAAAGTCGCAAAACTGCAGATGAAGGCATCCGGGGCTTCTGCATATAAGAAGATCAGCACCTCTTCCTTCTCCACGAAAAATGCCGGAACATACGTCGTCACCTACTATGTCAAGGACCCTTGGGGAAGATCGAAGGCCGTCAACTTCAAGTTTGTCGTCAAGGCTGCACAGAGCAAGCCGTCCATCAGCGGCGCGGCAGACCGCACGGTCGAGACGGGAAGCAGCAATGCCGTATCCGGAATCACCGGAAAACAGGGATCTGCAGACCGCACATCCGCAATTCAGGTAACGATCAAGGATCCAAGCGGAAAGACAGAAACAATGTCTTACAGCAAGGCACAGGCTTACGTCTTCTCAAAGGATGGAGCTTACACCGTAACTTACGCCCTGACCAGCACGGCAGATAAGAAAGTCGTCGCAAAGGCATCGGTAACCATTACGGCCGAGACGATGAAAGAAGTTCCGGACGTCAAGGGAAAGACGGAAGCTGCAGCGAAGGAAACTCTGGAAAAGGCCGGATTCACTGTCCAGACCGAATATACAACACTGACTGCTGACGAACTGAAGAAGAACGCCGACAAGTTCGGTGACGCTTCCTTCGGACAGGTCTATGAGCAGACCACTGCCGGAAGTAAATTAAAAGCAGGAAGCACTGTCACGATTAAGGTACTGAAGGAAGAGACTGCCGCTTCCAAGTAATACAACAGAATATCATGTCCTGCAGACCGCGGAGCCGGAATCGACCGGCTTCGCGGTTTTTTCTTGCCGAAAGCCGAAAGAAGAGATGGCAGTATCGTTCCCGCCTCCCTGCCCTTTCCCTCACATCTTTCGGATAATTTATGAAGTATTTCATTTTTTCTATGTGAAAAACATGAATCATTTCATCTTTTTCCCGTTTATTTCATGAAGCATTTCATGTTTTTTGTATTTCTACCCGGCTCATGATAAAATACCAATATGGAAACGATTAGAATAGAACGATGACATGCAGTAAGTAACAGAGAAAGGAAATCACCATGCTTCGGAAATTTTATCAGACCCTGGCAGACTGGGAAAAATCTTCTTCACCGGAACCGATCATGGTCATCGGTGCCCGGCAGGTCGGAAAGACCTGGCTGATCCGGGAATTCTGCAGGAATACCTATAAAGATTATGTCTACATCAATCTGGAAGAGCGTCCGGACATCGCTTCTGTTTTTCAGGGCCGTCTGGATCCACCTTCTATTCTCCGCCAGCTCAGTCAGCTCCTCGGCCGGGTAATCGACAGCAGCACACCTATCTTTATCGATGAAATCCAGAAAAGCGAACGCGCGATTACTGCCCTGAAATATTTCTGTGAAGCGCCGGAGAACTACCGCATCCTCTGTGCTGGCAGCCTGCTGGGTGTGAAGCTGGAGCGCTTTGACAGTTCATTTCCGGTCGGAAAAGTACGGATTCACCGGATGTATCCGATGGATTTCGAGGAGTTTCTGACCGCCTGTGACGAGACACTGCTCCGCGATGGAATCCGGGAGGCTTTCCAGAACAGACAGCATCTGGCTGAGGGAATCCATGAAAAAGCCCTGCAGCTCTACCACGATTATCTGTTTACCGGCGGTATGCCGGAAAGTGTTCTGGACTACCTCCGCCACGATAAAAACGCATTGGAACTGGATCCTCTGATCCAGAAAAATCTGCAGCTTGCATACCTCGCGGATATGACGAAATATGTAACCAGTGCGGCGGAAAGCGTAAAAATTACGGAAGTCTACAACTCCATTCCCCGGCAGCTTGCCCGGGAAAACCCGAAATTCAAATACAGCGATGTCAGAAGCGGCGGCAATAAAAGGGACTTTTCCGGACCGATCGACTGGCTGACGGCATCCGGTATGGTTTACCGTGTCTGCGGACTGGAGCGGCCGGAATCGCCTCTGAAGGGATATGAGAAATCATCCAGCTTCAAGATTTATCTTTCTGATGTGGGAATACTGACCAGCATGTGCGGATTCCACTATCGCGACCTTCTGTCTGACCAGCATAATATTTATAAAGGCGCGATTACAGAAAACTACATCATGCAGCAGTTCGCCGCATCCGGCAGTCCTCTGTATTACTATAAACCATCAGAAAGCATGGAAATCGATCTGATCTACGACGACGGACAGAATATCATCCCGATTGAAATTAAATCCGGACGCCACAAGCGGTCAACAAGCCTGAAGAACTACAGAGAAAAATATCATCCGGCATACAGCATCCGATTCTCTGAATTAAATTTCGGCTGGTCGGACGATCTGTACTCTGTTCCTCTCTACGCCGCCTTCTGCGTCTGCGATCCACAATAAATCGGTTCCCGGCGAATGGAACGCCCATCCTGACCTGCTCCGCACTATTAATTCGCACACGAAAAAACCGCACAGCCGGTGCATTGGAAATTTCCTCTGCATCCCCCTGTGCGGTTATCCGTGTCACGTCTTGCGCGCAGCTGAACTGTGTCGCCAGCGTGTCATATTCTTTTCTATAACGTCAGCTGCATGTAACACATGTCAGCTGCCTAATCATCCAGATCCGAGTAATTAGTCTGCAACGTATGGCAGAAGAGCAACGATTCTTGCTCTCTTGATCGCTGTAGTCAGCTCTCTCTGGTGCTTAGCACAAGTTCCAGTGATTCTCTTCGGAAGGATCTTACCTCTCTCAGTAACAAACTTCTTCAGCTTCTCAACGTCCTTGTAATCGATAACTTCTGATTTATCTGCGCAGAACTGGCATACTTTCTTTCTTCTCATGCCGCCGCGGCGTCTGTTATCCATAGCCATGATATTCTATCCCCTTTCCATTAGAATGGAACGTCTTCATCGATCGCTTCAAAGGAATCCGGCATATCATCTGCCTGGTCGTTCTGAGCCGGCTGATTCTGTGCCTGCGGTGCAGACTGACTCTGCTGCGGAGCAGAATATGATGGAGCCTGCTGGCCCTGTCCGTATCCGCCGCCGTAACCGCCTGCGTTCTGATTCTGATATCCGCCGTTGTTATAACCGCCGGAATATCCGTCATTTCCGCCCTGACGGTAATTCTGACCTGCGCCGCTGCCCTGACGGTCACCCCATTCCAGGAATTCTACACGATTTGCTACAACATCTGTTGTATAAACAGTGTCACCCTTCTGGTTCTGATAGCTGCCCGTCTGAATGCGGCCGCTGACTGCTACGAGTCTGCCCTTGGCCAGATATTTCTCGCAGGTCTCTGCCTGTCTTCCAAATACAACGATCCTAGGAAAATCCGCCTGACGTTCTCCGCCGTTTCTCACCGGACGGTCAATCGCAAGCGTGAAGCTTGCAACTGCCATCTGACTTCCGGATGTGTAACGGACCTGCGGATCTTTCGTTAATCTCCCGATCAGTACAACACTATTCATGTTCGCACCCTTTCATCTGATCTTAAAGACTATTTTGCGTCCTTATTTACGATCATATGTCTGATAATCTTGTCAGAGATCTTAATTCTTCTGTCGAGCTCCTTAGGAAATTCTGTATCTGCCTTGAACTCTGTAACTACATAGTATCCCTCATTCTTCTTCTGAATCGGGTATGCCAGCTTTCTGAGTCCCCAGACATCAGTATCTCCCAGTTCACCGTGCTCAGAGATAACACCCTGAACCTTCTCGATTGCAGCCTTCTTTTCCTCTTCACTGAGTGTCGGATCGAGGATGAACATTACTTCATAATTCGTCATAGCTTTCACCTCCCTATGGACTATATGGCACCGTTCCTCAACGGTGCAAGGATTTTACGTGTACTGGTCTATTATATCACCTGATAAATGAATAGCAAGCAGTTTTTCTTTTATTCACGCGGTTTTTCCCTGCTTTTCTTCTCTGACCGCCCTGATCTGTGACAAAATCCACACGCAAGGAAACACCTGCCTACTCGTCCTTCGGACGCAGTTCTTTCCAGACCACATTCTTCGGCTCCCTCCGGAAGAGGACTTCCGGATACTCTCCCTTGTCCTTCATGGACTGGATGGCGGCCGCAACGATGTCATGGTCTTCATGATAGGTGACACCGTACCACTTGTCCGGGGTTTTCAGAACATGGACCTGCGCCTTGCCTTCTTTAATTTGTCCCTCGACGATGGACGGAAGGAAATACTCGCCCTTCATCGGATTATCGCGCAGAATCTGGTCCAGGAATCCCGGGAAGCGCTCCCAGGCTTCTTTCATAAATGCGCCTGTGAAGCCCCAGAAGTTCATGGAAACGGTGCTGCCCTGCGGAATTTCTGTCCAGGTCTTTCCGTCATCCTCTGTATAGCCTGTAAATTCACCTCTGGACATGACCTTGGTGCGCTCCGTGACATTCTTCAGGAGATTGTCATCCGTCAGCTCGCAGATTCCTCTTGCCACGGTGCCGCTCTCGCTCAGAGTTTTCTCCAGCTGGAAACCGACCATCGCATACTGGTAAGGCTCGGTGTTTTTTACGTTCTCCAGATAGTCGTACAGGAGATGGAATGCGGTCGGACCGTAATAATCATCCGCATTGACGACCGCGAACGGTCCGTCGATGACCTGGCGCGCTGCCAGAATGGCGTGACCGGTTCCCCACGGCTTCACACGGCCTTCCGGAACCGTATAGCCTTCCGGAAGATCGTCCATTTCCTGATAAACGATTTCTACATCCATGTATTTATCAATGCGTCCGTCGATCAGCTTTCTGAATGCCTCTTCATTTTCTTTCTTAATGACGAACACCGCGCGCTCAAAGCCTGCCATCATCGCGTCATACAGGGAAAAATCCATAATAACTTCACCCTGTTCGGTGATCGGGTCGATCTGCTTCAGTCCGCCGTAACGGCTGCCCATTCCGGCGGCCATAATCAACAGTGTTGGTTTATTCATTCCTGCCACTTCCATTTCTTACATTATTTGTACCGCAGCATGCGGCTCTTTTTTTCTGCGTTTTCACACTTCCACCATTTTAAACAGTGGCGCCTTTATCGTCAAGAATTGCAGAAAAAAGGAGGCTGCACCATAACTCCGGTACAGTCTCCAACACTAAAGTGGGAGGTTACGATCTAAATAACCGTAACAATAAAATGAAGGGTCAATGTTAAATGTAAGTCTACAGCCTGTATGTAATTATACAGCTGCTGCCGGCGTATTCGTATTCTTCATCCGTGTATCTTTTATGCCATCTCTTAAGAAGAGAACCGCTGTAACCATTACAACTGCTGCAACCAGCCAGGTCAGCACCTTGAGCGGCAGGCTTTTGACGAATACATAGGCGGTAATGACGCCCAGGCATCCGACGGTCGCATTGGTAATGACCGCAACCATATCATAACGTTCCTGCCTGACGAATACTGGTGTGCTGCCGAATCCCATCAGGTAGGCGCAGCTTCCCATCATAATCGGGAATGCGGCCTGAACATTCATGCCCAGAAGTGCAACCAGGGCCATGCACGGTGCGTAGAGTCCGACGCCGATATTCATCAGGGCACCCAGAACGAAGTTGCAGACAACGCCGATCACCAGTTTGGAGCCGTGCAGCGCGGTTGCTGTTCCGGTTGTTCCAAACGGCCCGAATCCGCTCTGCTTGCAGATCATGATGATGCCCAGCGCGGCAAGTCCGATACCCATTGCGTAGCGGACCATGGTGCGGTTCCACTTGGTGACGACATTTGCTCCCAGCACGGAGCCCAGAGTAGCCGCCACAAGCATGGAAATCAGTGTAACCGGGTCCAGATCGACCAGCCCCAGGAACAGGAAGGCCTCACAGAATACCGGGAAGGCATCTCCGACGTTCAGCACGCCCGGAACATTGATATCGTCCACAGAACCTCTCAGTTTATACATCGAGGAAGCAATTGCATAGGATCCGATTCCCAGCGTATCAAAGAAGTTCGAAATAAAGCTGACGAGTGCATTCCACTTCACGTATTTTTTCTCACGCTGGAATTCCTCCTGTCCGGCTTCTGTCTTCCGCCTCTTTCGGATACTGACGGTCACCAGAACCGCGTCAAAGATAAATCCGACGATACATAATCCCTTTAGTATAACTTTCGCATCCATAAGCCCATGCCCCCTTTTCATTCCGGGCTGCGGCAGACATGTTTCTGCCGCGTACCCTTATTCTGATCTTTCTGCGCCCGACTATTTTAATCTTTAATTTTCTTGTTCCTTATCTTTTGTCTGATAAACACCTATGCCAGTCCCAGCGCAGCATCCACGCCGAATGCGTGGGCCATGATGATGATGGCGATAATCGGATCCAGAATTCCCATGGTGAACTTATCGTATCTGGAAATCGGCTTTCCGCCGCCCTTCTTCAGCTCTGCTTCCATGTTCTTATAGCCCCAGACGTGGGAAGCGAAAATGGTCGTCAGGAAGGTGCCCAGCGGCAGCAGAACGTATCCGGTGAAGGTGTCAATCCAGTTGTAAATGTTGTAATAAACGATGCCCTGACTCGCGTCCAGCCACGGAATCTTCACGCCGCTGAGGAGGCCGTTTCCCTGTGACAGGGAGCAGAAAATGCTGCCGACGAACAGAACCACGCCTACGATGACACAGGCCTTCTTGTGAGAAATATGGGTCTTCTCGGAAAGTGTCATTGCCGGAATCTCCACGAAGGTAAAGCAGGAGGAAAGTACGGCAAAGAGCACGGACAAGAAGAACAGTCCGCCGATGATGTTTCCGCCCGGAAGTTTGGCGAAGATGGTCGTCATGGCCTCGAAAATCAGGGACGGTCCGGAAGTCATGCTGGATCCGGCTCCGACAACAGACGGAATGATGACGAATCCGGCAAGTACGGCAACCAGTGTATCAAAGAAGGAAATCTGGTTGGCGTCTGCTCTGAGGTTGTGGTCGTCTCCGACGCTTGCGCCCAGGGTAATGAAGATCGCCCAGCCGATTCCTACCGAGAACAGTACCTGCATGCAGGCGTCCGCAAAGGTTCCGAATGTCAGCTTGCTTAAGGTCGGTACAAAGTAGAATTTCAGGCCCTTCATCGGATTGCTCGATGTAGCAAGGGCCCAGATTCCACAGATAACCAGCAGAATCATCAGCGCCGGCATCAGGAACTTGCAGAATGTCTCAACCTTCTTCGTAATTCCGGTCATCAGGACAATAGTCGTAAATCCAATAATGATCGCTCCGTAGATTAACGGTTCTATTGGTTTTGAGATAAAGTTCATGTAGAAAGCTTCTTTATTGGCTCCAAAATGAGCTCCGGTAAAGAAGACGATGGTGTATTTCAGAATATAGCCGCTGACGATCATGTAATAGAAACAGATCATGGTCGTGCAGAGTACATTGATTATTCCGACAAATTTCCATCGCGGATTGATCTTACCAAAGGCATCCACCGGATTTGCGCGGCTGTGGCGGCCGATAGCCGACTCTACAGTAACCTGCGGCCTGGCCAGAAGAACGGCAATGATCAGGTACATGATCAGAAAGGTTCCGCCGCCGTCTCCGTAAACCAGATACGGGAATTTCCAGATGTTTCCCAGTCCGACTGCGGCTCCTGCCGCAACCATGATATAACCGATCCGTGAGTTAAAACAGCTGCTGCTTTTTTTCACCGCTGCCGGAGAAGCCGTTCCGTTTAGTGCGATTCCCCCGCCGTTAGATATTCGTGTTGATGCACTGCTCATAATAACATCTCCCATCTTTATCCGATTTGTGCGCATCTGCAGATTCGAACAAAACCCCTTTTGAACGATTTTGATTCTGCAGCCTGTCTTTAAACATGCTGTTCATATTCACCCCTGTCTGATTTTCATCCTGTGAAGCTGCATATTTATCTAACAGGCACTACTTATATTCTGTAGTATAGTCACTTTATTGCAATGAATCAATAGCATTTCATGCATTTAACCGATACTTTTTGTGCATTATAAACAATACTTTTTGAATATAATTATATAAATTACACAATGCGATTGATTTGCTGCGGTTATACGGCTGAAAGTTGTAATATATTTATTAAATATGACAAATATCAGGATAATATTTTAAGGCCATTCTGAGAGATTTCGCGTCCCGCGGACTTCGATATATTATCAAAATATTCCCTCTGCTCCCGCAACTAGACTGCAGTTCGGAATATTTCTCCTGGCCCCCTGCCTTACCTTCCAATAAGTGAGATCTACCATTTGTACCGTGGTACAAACATCTAATTCCCACCACCCTTCTTTCTTAGTTGTAAATACAATATCGCACAATTTTATCCAATGTTATATATTTATCAAAAACAAAAATTGATATTACTTATTTCATTTTATATTATTATTTATATTTTCTATGTAATAACATTTGTTTCTCCCTCACAATCAACTCTTCCACTTTCTTGTCGTTTGTTTAACAAGTTCAACAAATTTACCAGGAAATGTATCGTTTTCCGTACAGTATTTTTATACAAGTTCAATGCATGTACATTCTATTGATAATTATTATTTATACACATATCACCTTTTATTTGGTTTTGTGCTATTCTATGTAAACACCGGCGCTATGCAATTGCATAGTGTACCGGCGGAATATGTTGAATATGGTTTATTGGTTTAATGCAATTATGTAAGAAGGAGTTAATTATGAGTGACAATCATGACCTTCGGAAACAGAAAAGCAGCGGAATCGCTCTTCTGCCTTTCATTGTTTTCATTGCCATCTACCTGGGCGCAGGACTGGTTCTGCAGGCTAAGGGCGTTTCGATGGCATTCTATCAGTTCCCATCCGTATCCGCGATGTTCATCGCCGTACTGGTTACTTTCTTTATGACAAAGGGAAGCCTGGGAGAGCGCTTCTCCATCTTCGCAAGAGGAGTTGGCAAGGAAGACATCATTACAATGCTGATTATCTTCATCCTTGCCGGCGCATTCTCCACAGTTGCCGCTGCAATGGGCGGAAGAGACGCGACCGTTAATATGGGACTGACCTTCATTCCGGTCCGCTTCCTTGCAGCTGGTATTTTTATTATCGCAGCATTCATGAGTACCGCAACAGGAACCTCCATGGGAACGGTCGGCGCCATCATCCCGATCGTCATCGGAATCGCCGACAAGGGCCACCTGAGCATTCCTCTGGTTATCGGTGCCTGCATCGGCGGCGCTATGTTCGGAGACAACCTGTCCATGATTTCCGATACAACAATCGCCGCAACTCGTACACAGGGCGTAGGCATGAAGGATAAGTTCCACATGAACTTCCTGATTTCCCTCCCGTCCGCAATCATCACGATCGTCCTCCTGCTGATCTTCGGCCGCCCGGACACAATTGTCGCAATGAAGAGCCTGAGCTTCAGCTTCATCAAGGTTGTACCTTACATTGTCGTTCTGGTTCTGGCCCTGATCGGAATGAACGTATTCCTGGTTCTGACCATCGGAATCTTCCTGGCCGGCATCATCGGCATCTGCTGTGGAAAGCTGACTGTATTTACCTTCGCCCAGAACATCTGGACCGGATTTACCAGCATGAACGAAGTATTCTTCCTGACCCTGCTGGTTGCCGGAATGGCAGAAATGGTCATGCACAACGGCGGAATAAACTGGCTGCTGGAAAAACTGGAGAAGGTCATGAAGGGAAAGAAATCTGCACAGGTTGGTGTTTCTCTCCTGACTTCCCTGATCGACTGCGCAACCGCTAACAATACCGTTTCCATCGTTGTCGTAGGACCTCTGGCAAAGAAAGTATCCACCAAGTACCACATCGACCCGAGACGTACAGCGTCCCTCCTGGACATCTTCTCCTGCTGCCTGCAGGGATTCCTCCCTTACGGCGCACAGATCCTGCTCTGCATGTCCCTGGCTAACAACTACCTGAAGGGTTCCGCAACCATCAACCCGACGAACATCGTTCCTTACGTCTGGTACTGCATGATCCTGTTCGTTGTCGCCATGGTTTCCATCTTCGTACCGTTCGCAGACGGATTCACAAAGAAGAACCCGTGGAACTGGGAATACGACTGCGCAGAGAGCGAGGTTGAAGAAGTCAAAAAAATCCGTAATGAGAATAGAGAAATTGAATCGGAAGACCCTGATCACCTCGACTAATACGGTGTTAAAATAATATTGACAAACACAATACACAGCGGAGACAGTATGGTATTTACCGGCTGTTTCCGCTTTTGCTGGTATTTTATTACCTTGCCCAATATAGCTTTTGTCCCCGAATCAGACATTACAGGAGCGTGAGAATTATGGACAAAAAAGAACTTTTTAAGGAAATAAGCGACAATGTTGTCGATATGGACGATGAAGCGGTAGAAGAACTCTGCGAGCAGTCTCTGGAAGACGGAATTGACCCGTCAGAAACCATCCGCGAAGGCCTGATTGACGGCATGAACCGTGTCAGTGAGCTGTTTGAGACAGAGGAATATTTCCTTCCGGAAGTTATGACTTCATCCTTCGCGATGAATGCGGGAATCGATGTGCTGAAGCCGCATATCAGGCAGGAAAAGCTGGATACGCCGGTCAGCCTGGTTATCGGTGTTGTTGAGGGAGATACCCACGACATCGGAAAGAATCTGGTGAAGATCATGTGTGAAGCGGCGGGATTCAAGGTCTATGACCTGGGAAAAGACGTTCCGCTGGACAATTTCATTGATACAGCAGAAGAAAAGCACTGCGACCTGATCTGCATGTCCACGCTGATGACGACAACCATGGAGGGCATGCGCACAGTAGTCAACAAACTGAAAGAGCGCGGCATCCGTGATAAATATAAAGTGATGATCGGCGGTGGTCCGATTTCCCAGAAATTTGCCGATCTGATCGGGGCGGACGCGTACACACCGAACGCACACGCCGCTGTACTGAAGATTAAAGATATGATGGGTGTAAACTAAGGAGGAAATGATGATCGTACAGATCAAACAGTATCTTCATGGACTGGAAGTACCGAAAGACGAGCTGACAGCTCTGGAGAGGAATGATTTATATTCACAGGGAAAGGAAGTCGACCGTATTCCCTGCTCCCTGGACACAGGAGAGACAATGGCCCCGATGATGGGCATGTCCATCGATAAATACTACCATTCTGCAGAAATGATGTGTGACCTGGAAGTCTGGCTGCAGGAGAATTTCCACTCTGACAGCGCCGGACTTTCCACGACACTCCGCGGAATGGCAGAAGCCATGGGATCGGAAATTTCTTATTCCGACAACAACATTTCCCAGCTGAAGACACCGGCCATCAAGAGCCTGAAGGATATCGACAATGCAAAACTGGTTGACGTCGACAAGGACGGCCGTCTCCCGATCATCCTGAAGGGACTGCAGATGGTTAAAGACAAGCTCGGAAAGACGGTTCCGATCAGCGCCAGTGTCACCGGACCGTTCACCATCGCCGCTATGGTTATGGGAACCGAACACCTGATGATCGGCATGATCAAGGCGCCGGAGAAAATCCACCAGCTGCTGGATGTCATCGTAGAGAACAACAACCGCTACATCAAGCGTGTCATCGACATGGGCATCGGCATCGGATTCTGCGACCCGGTCAGCTCCACTTCCCTGATCAATGAAAAGCAGTATAAGACCTTCTCCCTGCCGTATCTGCAGAAGAATATCGATTTCATCAAAAGCCAGGGCGCAGGCTGCGGCCTTCACATCTGCGGAACCAGCCGCAAGATCTGGGAAGACCTGCGCGACACCGGAATTTCCGGATTCAGCCTGGACAACTGCGAGAGCCTGCTGGAGGCGAAGAAAGTTCTCGGCGACAAGATGGCCATCATGGGAAATGTCCCGCCGGTTGATGTGATGCGCTACGGCACACCGCAGGACGTCCTGCGTTCCGCCAAAGCCTGCATCCGCGACGCCTGGGATTCTCCGTGCGGATTCACCCTGACTTCAGGATGCCAGATGCCGACCGGCACACCGGCAGAAAACATGACCGCCCTGATGGACGCAGCAAGGATTTTCGGCCGCTATCCGATCGATACAGACCTTCTGAACAGCGAGGACTGATTGATATACTGCTGAAAAAGAAGGTCAGTCTGATCGGTGTGGATTTTGCCGGTGTGCGCCGCGGAAAAGAACACACACCGAAAGACCAGTACTGCGCCGATCACGGTGTATTCATCATCGAAAACCTCTGCGGCCTGAAGACTTTAACGGATAAAGGCGTCGTTACCGTTTACACCTTTCCGATGAACTTTGCCGGCATGACAGGAATTCCGTGCCGTGTTGCGGCAGAAATTTAAAATAAAGCCCGCCGGCTCAGACGAAAAAACAGGGACTGTTTCCACAAAGGAATCCGTCCCTGTTTTAATACATTTCCGGAAGATCCTGGAACACACCACTGTGCGTAAACCGTTTCTGCTTCCGGCAGTATATTCTCTGTTATGAGTGGTTCATCCGAACCCTTAAAAACTACTCCTTCGGGGAGAACTCGTCCTTGCCTACTCCGCATACCGGGCATGTCCAGTCATCCGGAAGATCTTCAAACTTTGTTCCCGGAGCTACTCCGTTATCCGGATCACCCTTTGCAGGATCGTACTCATATCCACATGTGTCACATACGTAAATCATAATTTCCTCCTTGTTGAGACGTTTCAGTCAGATATATTCGCTTCCGGGACCTTTCCCCGGACACGTTACTGTTATTATACCGTAACTTGCTTGGTTTTACCCATGTATTTTTCAAGAAATCTGGTTTTTCTTCTTGCTGCTTATCTTTTGCCGGCAAAAATCAATGAGACAGGAGACAAGCAGCACCCAGGCAAGTCCCAGGGTCCAGCCGCCCAGCACATCGCTGACGTAATGCACGCCGCAGAACAGGCGCGTCCAGCCGATCAGCGGGATCAGAAGGCCGAACACGACGGTCAGCACATTCTTCTTATACCGTGAAAGGCTGCTCCTCCGGATCAGGAAAATCACCATGCCGTAGAAGATCAGGCCGTTCATGGAGTGGCCGCTCGGAAAACTGTAGCCATGTTCGATCACGAGCCATCTGGCCGGATTCGGGCGCGGCCGGGCGATCACGGTCTTCAGGATTTTATAGGGAATCAGGCCCAGCGACGAAGAAAGTGCCAGCGGCAGACCGTACTCTCTTCTGGTACGCGGTATGGCCAGCAGAACCGCAATCACAGCGATAATAAAGTACTTATGTGCCAGATAGGTGATCGGAACCAGAAGGCGGTCTGTGAAGCCGTTTCTGGTGCTGTAGGCGAAGTACTGGACCTTGTGATCGATTCCATGCGTATATCCGTGAATGACAAGCCACGCGATTACGCAGAACAGCGCGATGAAGCAGATGCCGCCGATGACCCTTCCCCGGAACCGGTATGTCCTCTGCTCTGGATTAATATATGCAGTTGAATTCATGTCTATCCTCCCCTGTTTTCGCATTCGTACTATCATACCACAAGTGCATGCTTTTGCATACGAAGAAAGCAGGATGTTTTCCGTCCGGTCACTGCCCTGCCTTGATTCTGTGCCTTTTTCTCTTTATACTTAAATCAGATTCTAAGATAAGATTCAGAGAAATCCGGGCAGCCGCTTCTGCCGGCCCGGTGATAACAGGAGATATCATTATGAGTAAATTACGTAATCTTCCTGCTTTATGCAGGGTGGCAAACTCTCTGCGTGTGTTCAATCACTATGAGAAAGATATTCTCGCAGCCAGAGAGACAGGAGATCCGGCAAAGGACCGCGAAGTCACGGGACATGCGGCTTATCTGTGGGCGCAGGACGCCTGCCGCCGGCTGCGTCTGACGGTAACGGTCACCGGTCAGGAAAATCTTCCGAAAGAGGATGGCTTTCTGGTAATTGCCAACCATCAGGGCTACGCGGATATTCTTTCCCTTCTGATCGCCATGGATGAACGGCAGATCGGCTTTATCGCAAAGGATTCTCTGGAAAAAGTCCCGATGCTGGGACGCTGGATCCGGAATATCGGAGGCCTTTTCCTGAAGCGCGGAAACCCGCGTGAAGCGATGAAAAGCCTGCAGGAAGGCGCGAACAGACTGAAGCAGGGCTATAACCTGGTCATCTTCCCTGAAGGCACAAGAAGCCGTGAGACACGGATGCGCCACTTCAAACGCGGAAGCTTTAAAATGGCCTTCAAGGCAAAAGTACCGATCGTTCCGGTTACCCTGGAAGGCGCCTACCATGTCTATGAAGAAACGGGCGTCTATCATCCGGCAGAACTGCACGTACGAATTCATCCTTATGTAGAAACTGCGGATCTGGACCGCCACGCCCAGAATGAGGCGGAAAACCAGATTGAAGAGACCATCCGGCAGGCGCTGCCGAATCCGGAGGTACTGGAATAGGCGTTCATTTGAATTGAAGGAATGACAAAACCGCTGCCACCATCAAGGTTACAGCGGTTTATTTGTTTGGGAAAACGACCCCCGTCAAAGTTACGGACTCATCAAAATGCCCGTACTTCCTTGTCTGTTTGTTTTTTGTCCCTACTCTCCGTGGCTGCTGACGCCGCTTCCGGTGATCGGAATCTTGCTGCCGCCCACGGTTGGGCTGGCGTGTCTGGCGACATTGATCATGTCCTTTACCCGCGCCAGGACTTCGCGGAAATTGCGGTAGGTCTGCCCGCTGTATGAGCCCTGATCGGAGGCTGCACCCTGCACCCTGATGCCGAGCTTGTCGGCGATGTAAAGGGAACGGTACAGATGATAGGACTGTGTCACAACGACGGCGCGCTTTACCTCGAAAATGGACTGTGCGCGGTACATGGAATCGTAGGTGCAGAATCCCGCGTGGTCACAGAAGGTCTTGCTGTCCGGGATTCCCTCTCTGCGCATATACATCAGCATGACGTGTATTTCATTATGCTGGACGGTTCCGTTGTCCCCGGTCAGGAGGATCTTCGGCGCTACTCCGGCCTTATACAGCATGACGGCCGTATCCAGACGGTCCTTCAGCATGTCTGAAGGCTCGATGCTGTTCTTGATGCCGGCCCCCAGCACGATGATACACTGGGGGTTCAGCTTCTTGAATTTCACCTTCTGGGCAGCGGTTAATGTCTGACTGTCACTCGTCATCGTTACGGTCTTCTTCGGAGACTCCTGACTGCACATCCAGGCGTTCATCCCTACGATTATGATGAAGATCAGCATGAAGAGCAGGAAAATCCATTTTATTAATGTCTTGATGATTCTCCGCATGCTTCACTCCTACTCTGTCGTACTGATAATCGTGTTATCCGACTTGTCAACCTGGCTGACCTTCATGTACTTCGCCTCGCTCGGGTCGACTTTCTTCTTCAGAACCAGCAGCTGTGGCGTCAGGTACTTGGTGCTCAGAGTCTTTCCGTGCAGCGTGATCTTACTCTGCTCGGTGAAGTTCTCTCCCTGGATATAGTACTTGCCGGAAACTTCCACAACCTTCTTGACCTTGATGGTCTTTACGCCCATCTTCATGCCGGCCTTCGGGAATTTCTTTCCGCCGTAGATATAGCGCTTGCCGTACAGCATATCGTATCCGAGCAGCTTGAGGTTCTTCAGATAGTTCTTGCTGTGATGGTTAACCTGCTGGTGGTACTCGATGGTTGTTCCGTTATGGATGCCGAGGCGGTTGAAGATGTATGCGGCAAGCTGGTATGCATGCATGTTCTTATGGATTCTCTTCATCTTATAGTTGCTCCAGACGACGTACTGGGTCTGATACAGACTCGGCAGTGCGTAATTGTCCGAAGTGACATCCAGTGCCGGAATATGGTCTCCGTACATAACCAGGATGGTCGGCTCTTTATACTTGGAAAGTGTATTCGTCAGCTGTTTTACGAACTGATCCATTTCATAGATCTGGTTGACGTAGTACTCGTACTTATTCTTCAGCTCTTCATTCGGCGCCTTTGTGACCTTTATCTTCGGATTTGTCAGCACCTTGTCGGACGGATATTTTCCGTGTCCCTGAACAGAAATCGTGTAGATGTAATCTCTGTTCTTAGTGGATTTCATTGCATCCATGATCTGTGAGGTCAGGATCTTGTCCTTCTCCCAGCCCTTCGGCGTCTTCTCGACGTTCGGCATGTATTCTACCGAGGTGAATGTATTATATCCAATGTTATTGAATACGGTATTTCTGTTGTAGAACATGGCTCTGTGATCGTGGATTGCATGCGCGGAATATCCGATGTCACGCAGATCCCAAGCGATACTTTCTGCCGTCTCATCCTTCAGAACGGACTTGAACGGATATTCTCCAGGTCCGAAGAACTTGATGCTGAGTCCGGTCATGACCTCAAACTCGGTGTTCGCTGTACCAGCTCCGCAGGCCGGAACAGTCAGATTTCCGGATGAATAGTTCTTCATCAGACTGCGGTAATACGGAATCGGATCCTGTGAGTACTTGATATTGGTAAACAGAGTAGGATCAACAAAGGACTCCAGCTGCAGGAACAGGATATTCGGCTTGTTCTCTGTATTTGCCGAGTTGTTTTTCTCGAATTTCACGGTACCGTTCTTTGTCAGATCCTTCTTTGGAAGAACCTTCTGCACAGCGGTCTTGCTGTAGTTGGCCGGCCTCTTGATTCCGGTATTCATCCAGGTATTGATAAAGCAGTACGGAACTCCGTAATCTTCATATGCATATGCCAGATTTCCGAAGAAAGTTGCCAGGTTGCCGGTCTTGATCAGTCCTGCAGTCGCTCCGAACGCGGCCAGAATGATCAGGACCACCGTAATCAGGCTCTTTTTAAAATGAATATTTCCCGTCCTCTTAGGGCCCTTGATGAACAGCAGGATAAATATGATCAGCAGCACAGCCACCGCGCCGAACATCAGGAAGAGCTGAATCTTCGAGAAATAGTTCGTCATGATCGTCGCACCGTCGGCCATGGAACTGAAATCCTTCACCGTAAACGGCGTCATACGCTGTGACAGAATGATTCCGTTCGTCACACCGATGGCCATCCATACAGATGAGATCAGTGTCAGTACAAATGTGCTCCTTCGGAACAGCGCCGACACAACGAGCGTTGCATAGATGATCAGAACGTTGTCAAAAAAGGCAAGCGGTCTGGTCACCATAAAATAGAGTCCGCCATATCCCGGCATGGAATGTCTGGCCAGCGTCTCAATGATCAGATTAAAGATAAACGCCAGAATCAGATCCCATACGAATGGATTACGGACCTTCGGATTATGATAGAATTGCTTCAGTTTATTCATCAGCTTTCACTCCACTCTCTGGTTCCGGAAATAACATCCGGTCCCTCTCCCATTTCCCTTTTATTTTTCCGCGAACATATCCGACAGGCGGCCGAATTCCTCCAGACTCAGAGTTTCTGCACGCCTTCGCGGGTCGATCTCCGCACGTTCCAGAGCGCCGCGGATGCGGTCCCTGCTTTCGCCCATGGTCATCAGTGAGTTCAGCAGAGTTTTTCTTCTCTGGCTGAATCCCGCCTTGACGCAGCGGAAGAACATCGCCTCGTCCTTTACATCGACAGCCGGTTTGCTGCGGACATCCAGACGCAGAACCGCGGAATCCACCTTCGGCTGCGGCATAAAGCACTGGCGCGGCACTTCCATCACCTCAGACACTTCACAGTAATACTGAACCGTGACCGACAGCGCGCCGTAGGTGCGGCTTCCTGGGTTGGCCCGGATGCGGTCCGCAACCTCCTTCTGCATCATAATCACGATGCACTCTGCCGGAACATGCTCCGTCAGCAGTTTCATGATAATCGGCGTCGTGATGTAATACGGAAGATTGCCGAGCACCTTCACCCGGCCGCAGCTTCCCCGCTCGTCCGCGATGATCTGATTCAAATCCGCCTTCAGCACATCCTGCTGGATCACGTGGACATTGGAAAACTCTGCCAGCGTATCATGCAGAACCTCAACCATGTGCGGATCGATTTCAATGGACGCGGCTTTTCCGGCCCGCCGGCAGATTTCTGATGTCAGCACACCGATGCCAGGCCCGATTTCCAGGACAAAATCATCCTGACCAAGGGCTGCACCTTCCGCGATTCCGTCTATGACATCCGGATCAATCAGGAAATTCTGTCCGAAACTTTTCGCGAACTGAAAACCATATTTATTCTTTAACAGTTTGATCGTTAATGGATTGTAAAGCTCCATAAAACTCCTCTCTGCTGATATTAAATCCGTTCAGTTTCTTCAGCATGGCACGCGCATTTCCATAACCGATCCCCAGGAGATCGCCCAGCGCCTGCCTTCTGGCGCGGCTGCCGCTGCCTCCGCACAGGCCGTTTTCCAGCATGTCCTCCCAGCTGATGGCAGGCTCGCACTGCCCGGACTGACTGCATACCGTGCAGTGCGCCTTGGAAAGCGCTTCCCGGATATCTTCCGGCTTCGCATTTTCCACGCCGATATTATCCTTCTTCATGGCCTGTGACCTCGGAAGGAAGGCCTGCCCTGCGTCAGGAAACCGTTCCGTCACTTTTTTACGGATTCGTTCTCCTGCAGAGTCCGGGTCCGTAAAGACGATGATTCCCTTCTTCTTATATGCAGCCCCGATGCGTTTCCACATTTCTTCGCTGAGTCCGAATCCATGAGTCTCGATCGTCTCCGCGTCAACTGCGCGGTGGACGGCTGCTGTATCATCGCGGCCTTCTACCACAATTACTTCTTTTATTTTTATTTTATCCATATTATATTCCCGCATCCATTCACATCATCTCTGCAGGCAGAAACACCTTCTGCCGCATTCCTCCGGCCTGAAACATCCTGCGTCTGTTCATTCCTGTAACAGGCAGTATGAATCTACTTCGATGATGAACTGTTTCCGGACTTGCTGCTTCCGGAAGAACTGTCCTTTAAAACATATACGACTTCTCCCGGCTTGATCATATGCAGCTGCGTTCTCGCCTGCTGCTCAATATAGCTGTCCTTGTTCACACTCTTCAACTCTTCCTGAAGCTCCGAGCGTTTCGTCTTCAGCTGGGAGTTCTTTGACTTCAGCTGATTCTGCTCGCTCTGCAGCTGCAGAACAGTGTGAATGGAAACCCCGCTCGCGCCGAGCAGGACTACCATGATCAGTGTCAGAGCCAATCTGGACGGGTTGAATCTGACCTTTTTCTTTTTTCTTTTTCTGCTGTTTGCGCTCATTGTCTACCCTAACTGATGCTGCCAGACTTCTGCTTCTTTCATCCGTTCTTCCACACAGCTGCACTGTTCTCCCAGATCTGTAATTCCGGTATCGCCGCATTTCTCACAGCGGTGATGGATATCCGTGTATCCCATATCGTAATTATGATCCGTCAGAAGAACCGCACGTTCTTCTGCAAGGCGGTCCATCTGTGCGCGTTTTCCAGCTTCTTCCGAATCCCGGCCCTGGAGCATCGCTTTGGTCAGATCCGAACTCAGCTGACGTGTTTCTTCATCAATTTCTTTAATGCGCGGAATCTTTTCATATACTTCCTGAAGACGCTCCTGCGCCTCTTTTTCTTCCGTGCGCCTCAGATATTCATAGTACTGGTTCAGAACAGCCTGTGTAACCGGCTTTCTCGCATTGACATCCCGTTTCTGCTTATCCGCTTCTGTCTTCCAGTTCTTCAGAACCTTATCGACATAATTAAAATTCGGATTAGAGATACCGGCCGTCTTGCTGCAGGCTTCCAGTATTTTGTCAATATTATAGCCCATATCGTCGAACCAGCTGTCCATCATATTTTTCTCGGCTTCCGTTGCGTTTCTGGTAAAACCGAGAGCCTGAAGAATTCTGCGGTACTGATAGTACCTCTGGTCCACATCCTGCAGATAATCCTTTACCGCATCTACAGTATTCAGACCTCTGGATGCCCATCCGTGAACAACAGCCGAAATATATTTCATTCCGGTTTTATTCTTCTGCAGACAGTATTCCACACAGAACAGCACAACTTCCGGCGTAATCTTATCCTCAGTGATCCATCCGAGAATCGTTTTAACCTCTGTCGAACTCAGACTCCTGCCGAAATCACTTTCAACCTTCGAAAACAATCTCTGCAGAGAATCATTATCCAGCAGATTTTCTACTCCGCTCTGCGCATCATCCTCTGTCTCACTGCTGTCTGAAGAACCTGTTCCGTACATCTCGTCTTTCAGATTGACAAATTCAATGCACAAGTTGACATCCTTATCACCGTTGACAAAAGTTTTCCGGATCAGGCCCAGATCTTCCCAGTAATTCCATGCCTGCGCAACCAGTTTCTCACTGAGGCCCAGCTGCTCGGCAATCATATGCTCGCTGATTTCCATTCCATACTGCGCGTACATATATCCGTAAATGAACACCTTTACATAGTCTCCCGGTGCTGCCGGAAGATATTCATTTATAAAGATGTTTTCGATATTCGTATCCCGCAGGAAGAAATCACTGATTTTTTGTCTGTAAAAATTCATCTCCGCTTTCCTCAGGATTATCCAATCTATTCTATCCTATGTTACATCCCTGTTGTTGCAGAGTATATGTTGATTTTGTGATTTCAGCATATTCTCCATAAATACGGGAAAAACTCTCGTTTTACACCGGAGAAGGACCAGAAAAAGAAGCTGCGCCGCTTCCGGATCATTCACCGTCAGTTCACAAATTCAGATTCCGATCACATTTCTGATCAGAATGTCCGGTTGAAACGGTCTGTACTCTGCGGTCCGCTTCTGATGCAGCACGACTATGCCTTGTCTGCGAACTTTGTATATCTGGCTACCCAGGTGAGTTCGATCGTTCCTGTCGGTCCGCTTCTGTGCTTTGCCAGATTGACTTCGCACACACCCGGTTTATCGGAATCCTCATTATAATAGTCATCACGGTACAGGAACATGACGATATCCGCATCCTGCTCGATGGATCCTGACTCTCTCAGGTCAGAAAGAATCGGCCGGTGGTTCGGACGCTGTTCCGGTGCACGGGAAAGCTGTGAAAGTACGATAACCGGGCAGTCCATTTCTCTGGCCAGGAGTTTCAGATAACGGGACAGATTGCTGATTTCCTGCTGCCTGCTATCTGCTCTTCCTTCACCGTGCATCAGCTGAAGATAGTCGATGACGATCAGATCCAGTCCTTTTTCCGCTTTCATTCTCCGGCATTTATTTTTAATTTCAAATACGCCGACGTCCGGTGTGTCGTCAATGAATATTGACGCACCTGCCAGTACATCGGCGGCCTGCAGAATTCTGTCCCAGTCCTCACGATTCAGATTTCCCTTTTTGATATTCTCCATGTCCACCCGGGCCTCCATGGCCAGCAGACGCTGGCCCAGCTGCTCCTTGGACATTTCCAGGCTGAATATCATTACTTTGGCATTTCCTTTGACTGCCGCGTTCTGCGCGATATTCAGAGCAAATGCCGTCTTTCCCATTGCCGGTCTGGCGGCAACGATGACCAGGTCGGACGGATGAAGTCCGGCAGTAATGGAATCCAGCTGCTGAAAGCCTGTAGTGAGTCCGACAACCTGTCCCTGATTGCGGACTGCCTCATTGATCATATCAATGTTACTGATCAGGACTTCACTCAGCGGCGCGTAATCACTCCGCTGCCTGGACTGTGCAATAGAGAAAATACTCTTTTCCGCATAATCCAGTATGTCTTCTGCATCATCCTGACTCTGATAGCATTTTTCACGGATTTCCTCCGAACTTTTAATCAGAGCTCTCATCGACGCCATCTCCGCAACGATTTTAGCGTACTCCGACGCATTGCTGGTTGACGGGACTCCGCCGGAGAGTTCTGCCACATAGCTTCTTCCTCCGACGGCATCCAGTTCATTTCTCCGCTTCAATTCTTCGCAGACGGTAACAATATCAATCGGCTTGCCGGAGATATACATGTCTTTCATAACATGAAAGACAGCCGCGTTAGCTTTATTATAGAAATCTTCTTCCTGAATCAGTTCCAGTGTATCTGCCAGAGCATCTCTGCTGAGAAGACCCGCTCCCAGAACAGAACGCTCAGCATCTTCATTATGTGGAGGAATTTTTCCATTCATACCGCTAAACTATGCCTCCGTTACGTTGACTGTCAGTTCTGCGTGAATTTCATAATACAGCTTGACCGTTACATGGAAGGTTCCCATGCTCTTGATCGGACTGTCAAGCTGGATTTTCTTCTTGTCTGCATCGATTCCCAGCTGGCTTTTAACTGCTTCTGCAATATCCTTGGAAGTGATGGATCCGAACAGTCTTCCGCCTTCGCCTGCTTTCGTCTTGATCTCAACAGATTTTCCGTTGATTACTTCCGCCTGCTTTTTGGCTTCTGCTCTCTTCTCTGCCTCTTCCTCCGCCTGCTGTGCTTTTTCTTTTTCCAGGCTGCGGACATTTGCCTTGGTTGCCTCTACTGCCATTCCCTTCGGAATCAGCATGTTGCGCGCATATCCGTCACTTACCTTTACTACACTGCCTGCTTTACCTGTTCCCTTTACATCCTGCTTTAATATTACCTGCATGTTTACCTGCCCTTCTCTTCATTATCTTTATCACCGTCCAGAATATTTCTGACCATCGTCAGCACTTCTTCCGGACTCATTTCTACCTGTGCGCCGGCTGTCGTTAAATGTCCGCCGCCGCCGAGTTTTTCCATAATAAGCTGAACATTGATATCGCCCAGCGATCTGGCACTGACCACTGTCTGTCCGGTTTCATCCCGGCCCGCCACAAAGCTTGCCTTTACACCGCGGACATTCAGAAGTTCATCCGCAACCTGCGAATTGATGATCTGTGCTTCCTGATTATAGCCCGGACATATAGATGTTGCAATGCCATCCTCTCCGATGTGCGCAGAAGAAAGTCCTCTTGATCTCGTCTTAAAGTCATCCAGATCCGTCTGGAACAGGCGCTTTACTTCTGTCGTATCCGCACCGGCCCTCCTGAGCCATGCCGCAGCTTCAAAGGTTCTGACTCCCGTTTTCACGGCGAAGCGGTTCGTATCTACGGTCATGCCTGCCAGCAGCGCTTCCGCTTCCAGCTTGTCGAGGTCCCGTTTATTTCCTGTGTATTCCAGGATTTCCGTAACCAGCTCCGCTGTAGATGACGCATAGGATTCAATATAGGATAAGACCGGATTCGCAATTGCGTCAACCGCTCTTCTGTGATGATCAATAACCACGATACGTTCCGTGCATTCCAGCAGATCCCTGCACTCGACAAAACTCGGCCGGTGTGTATCCAGGACAATCAGGAGCGTATTTTCGTCGATCAGTTCTTTCGCACGGTCATGCGACAGGAATGTATACGTTCCTTTTTCTTTCGCCTGCTTGAAAATGGTCTGCAGTGAATCATTGACTTCTTCAATTACAATAGAAGAATTCTTTCCATTCATCATGCAGACGCGGAACATACCGAGCGCGGCTCCGAAGGCATCCATATCCGGGTTCCGGTGGCCCATGATCATGACACGGTCCGCCTGATCGATCAGACGGCTCAGTGCATGAGCAACCACTCTGGACTTTCCTTTATTTCCTTTCTCGACCGTCTGCAGCTTTCCGCCGTAGTACTCGATTTTATTTACTCTGCGCACGACAGCCTGATCACCGCCGCGGCCGAGAGCGAGATCCAGAGCTCCATCTGCATAGTCTCTCGTATCGGTGATGCTTTCTCCGCCGATTCCGACGCCGATACTCAGACTCATCGGGAAGTCTGCCTGTGTTTCAATATTTCTGACTTCATCCAGAACGGAAAACTTATTCCGGACCATCTCATCCACATGACAGTATTCAAAATAAATAATGTACTCACTGCGGCTCATGTTGACAATGGAACCGCCGATTTTCCCCGCCCATTTCCGGATGATCTTGTCTGCCTCGGAGGAAATCGTCATCCGCATATCAGGAGAGGTATTGGCCTTCATCTCATCGTAGTTGTCGATGTTCACTCTTGCCACGCAGACACGTTCATTATTGTATTCCTGCTTCAGCTGCTCATATGCGGTGATGTCATTGAAGAACACGACGATAACGCCGGAATTCTCATCTTCTTCCTCATCATCGGATCCGCTGTCCGCCCTGCTTGTTACCAGGCGGAAAATTTTATTATTCCGTTCGATCTTTTTAAATACACGGCTTTCTGCAGATGCTTCCAGTTCTTCCATCTTAATTCCGGTAAGCGCAAAAAAATCGTAATCCTTGATTTCGTCGTATACGAACACCTCATCCATGTAGGAATTGGAATCAATGATTTTTCCATTCTCGTTTACAATGCACATCGGCAGCGGAACTTTTTCCGTCAGTATTTCTTTGTAATTCAGTTCTGCCATACTTTCCTCTAACTTTCAGCTTCAGTATATGACAAATGCCCCGGAAAACAGGGGGCATATACTCAGCGTTTCACATGAAACATTCTCTCTATCGCTCTGAAAGCAGCATGTCCAGCAGACGGTTCAGTTCATCGCTGCTGTAATACTCCAGTTTTATTACACCTTTTTTCCCTCTCTGGTCGATGGAAACTTTTGTGCCGAACTGATTCTTCAGTCTGTCTTCCATGGCGAGGGTATCCGCGCTTTTCACACGTTTCTTCGGATCTTTTTTCTTGTTTTTCTTTGCCGCGAGTTTCTCTATATCCCGAACCGAAAGTCCCTCATCCAGGATTCTGCGGCAGAGTTCCATCTGAAGGGATTTGCTTTTAATATTAATCAGCGCTCTCGCATGTCCCATGGAAATCTTTCCGGATGCCACCAGCTCCTGAATTTCTTCAGGCAGTTTCAGAAGACGCAGCGCATTGCTGATGTATGGCCGGCTTTTGCTGATGCTTCTGGAAACCTCTTCCTGGGTCATCCCATAGGTCTCCATCATCTGCTGCAGTCCGTGTGCTTCTTCAATCGGATTCAGGTCCTCACGCTGCAGGTTCTCGATAATGGCCACCAGCATGTTTTCTTCATCGGTGAACTCTCTGATCAGGCAGGGAACTTTCTGAAGTCCTGCCCTTCTTGCGGCCCTCCATCTTCTTTCACCGGCTACGATTTCGTAGGTGTTCTCTTCAGCAGGCCGGACGACCAGCGGCTGAATGATTCCATGCTCCAGAATGGACTGTGCCAGTTCTTCAATTTTATCTTCGTGAAAATACTTTCTCGGCTGATGACGGTTTGGCTTGATGTTTCCTATTTCTATATAGACAACGGTGTTTTCCGGATTTTTGCTTTCTTTATGAATATCTTCTACCGTGTGTTCCGTTTCATCTACAATTGATGCCTGTTCCGCAAACAGTGCGCCGAGCCCTTTGCCGAGTCCTCTGTTCTTTGGCTTCGAGGCCATTACTTACCCTCCCGTTCCAGAAATTCTTCTGCAAATTCTCTGTATGCAATCGCTCCCTTGGATTTCGGATCATATTCTGTAATCGCCATACCGAAACCCGGTGCCTCTGCCAGACGGATATTCCTTGGAATAACCGTAGAGTACACTTTGGCGCCGAAATACTTCTTTACTTCCTGTACGACCTGAATGGACAGGTTCGTCCTTCCGTCGAACATACTGAGAACTACACCTTCAATTTCCAGATTCGGATTCAGGTTGTTTTTTACCAATTCAATTGTGCTTACCAGCTGACTGACGCCTTCCAGCGCATAGAACTCACACTGAATCGGGATCAGCACGCTCTGTACCGCACTCAGAGAATTAATCGTCAGCAGGCCGAGCGACGGCGGACAGTCCACGAAAATGTAATCATATTCATCACTGATTTTCCCGATTGCGTTACGCAGTCTCTTTTCACGTCCGTCCATGGCAACCAGTTCTACTTCCGCTCCGGCCAGATCCACATTCGCCGGAATGAGGTCCAGTCCCTCTACTCCTGTATGCAGAATTGCTCTGTGGGGATCGTAGTCCTTATCGATCAGGAGATCGTAGACCGTATCCGTAAGATCCTTTTTTGACACCCCTACTCCGCTGGTCGTATTTCCCTGAGGATCGATATCCAGCATGAGCACTTTCTTTCCGAACTGTGCCAGACTGGCGCCTAGATTGATGTTGGTTGTTGTTTTTCCAACTCCGCCTTTCTGGTTAAAAATTGCTATCGCTTTACCCAAATTACTGCCTCCTGACACTTTTACTTTAATCACCTAACATTATATATGATTCATGTATTGAATGCCAGTTTCTTTTCTGATATACCATAATTGTTTCACGTGAAACGGATCAGCGGATTGGCGTTTTTCCAGGGGTTCCAGCCTTTCTCGGATACTTTTTCGGCGTATGTTTCACCTTTTTCACAACAACAAACTGATGCTGCATTCCTTCCATTCCCGCAGGCTGCACGCGGTCGATTTCTCCTCCCAGAACCTGAACAGCTTTTTCCCCGTCATGAAGCTCCTGATCCAGATCAGATCCTTTATAGGAAATGAAGAATCCTCCTTCTTTTACAAAGGGAAGACAGTACTCTGCAAGTACCGACATTCTGGAAACGGCGCGGGATATGCAGAGGTCGTACTGTTCCCGGTGAACAGGATCCTTTCCCAGATCCTCCGCGCGGGCATGTACCGCTTCGACATTCGTAATCCCCGCCCGGGATAAGAGGTCCTGAATAACCCGGATTCTTTTCTGCAGGGAATCCTCAACGGTGAACGTTTTCTCAGGAAACAGCACTGCCAGAGGAACTCCCGGAAAGCCCCCGCCAGTTCCGACGTCAATGACCGTCTCCGCCTTCTGAAATTCGGAAAGAGAAGAAATCGAAGCAGAGTCCAGGTAATGCTTGGTGATGAACTCCTCCGGATCAGTAATGGATGTCAGATTGACATGCTGGTTGTATTCCAGTATGCCGTCCATATAAATGGAGAGTTTTTCCGCAGCATCTTCACGGATAGTGTATCCCGCTTCCGTAAACATCTTCTGTATCAGTTCTTTCATTATTTCATTCTCCTTTTCTTTTCCAGCCAGATCAGCAGCACGTTGATATCCGCCGGTGATACACCGGAAATTCTGGACGCCTGCCCTACCGACACCGGACGCAGCCGGCTGAGCTTCTGCCGGGCTTCGATTCTCAGATTGTCGATCTTCTCATAATCCAAATCCTCAGGCAGTTTCCGGGACTCCAGTTTTTTGAACTTCTGGATCTTCCGCTCCTGCATGCGGATATATCCTTCATACTTAATATTGACTTCGATCACATCGATGACATGCTGCGTCAGCTGCGGGCGGTCCGGATCAATCGCCGCCATTTCTTTATAGTGCACTTCCGGCCTCTTCAGAAGATCATACAGAGATACCCGGTTGTTCAGCGGAGAACTGCCGATCGAAAGCAGAAACTCATCTGCATCCTGCGGCCCGACCGTAGTTTCCTTCAGCCGCTCCATTTCTTTCCCTGCCATTTCCTTTGACCTGAGGAACTTCTGATAGCGCTCCTCAGACACCAGTCCGATGGCATATCCCTTCTCAGTCAGACGCTCATCTGCGTTATCCTGCCTCAGAACCAGCCTGTATTCCGCTCTGCTGGTCATAATTCTGTAAGGTTCATTAGTACCTTTGGTCACGAGATCGTCGATCAGAACGCCAATATAAGCCTCGCTTCTGTCCAGAATGAAGGGATCTTTTCCAGAAACTTCCAGAGCTGCGTTGATTCCGGCCATCAGACCCTGTGCCGCAGCCTCTTCATATCCGGAACTTCCATTAAACTGTCCCGCGCAGAACATGCCTCTGATCTTCCGGTACTCCAGATTCAGCTTCAGTTCCAGCGGATCGATGCAGTCATACTCAATCGCGTAAGCCGGGCGGGTAATCGTAATATCCTCCAGCCCTTCAATCGTATGATAGAATTTCTCCTGCACGTCTTCCGGAAGACTGGTGGACATTCCCTGAATGTACATCTCATGGGTCTGCCTTCCTTCCGGCTCGACGAACAGCTGGTGCCGTTTTCTGTCCGGGAAGCGGTTGATCTTATCCTCGATCGACGGGCAGTAGCGCGGGCCCACACCCTCGATCTCCCCTCCGAACAGAGCCGATCTGCTGAAATTGTCCCGGATAATTTTATGCGTCCGTTCATTCGTATAGGTCAGCCAGCACGGAACCTGATCCACATCCAGAGAATCATTCATGAAAGAGAAGGGAACGATTTCCTCATCGCCGTCCTGCCTCTTCATTTCATCATAACGGAAGGTGTCTGCCAGCGCTCTTGCCGGAGTCCCCGTCTTGAACCGGCGCAGCGGCAGCCCCAGCCGTTTCAGATTCTCGGACAAATCGCAGGAAGGCGCAAGACCGTTCGGTCCGCTTGGAAAATTGCTGGACCCTATAAAAATTCTTCCTTTCAGGAAAGTTCCTGTCGCAATTACGACAGCCTTACATTTATAATAGGCGTTGGTTCTGGTGATTATTCCCTGAACCTGCCCGTCTTTCACATCGATATCGACTGCTTCCTGCTGTTTCATATCGAGGTTTTCCTGCTCTTCCAGAGTCTTTTTCATCTCCATATGATACTGGTGCTTGTCCGCCTGCGCGCGGAGAGAATGCACGGCAGGTCCTTTGGACGTGTTCAGCATCCGGCTCTGCATGCAGGTCTTATCGATGTTGATTCCCATTTCGCCGCCCAGCGCGTCGATCTCTCTGACCAGGTGGCCTTTGCCCGTACCTCCTACGGACGGATTGCAGGGCATCATCGCTACTGCCTCCAGGTTCATCGATAAAATCAGTGTGCGATGCCCCATCCTGGCGGATGCCAGTGCTGCTTCACAGCCCGCGTGTCCGGCGCCGATGACGATCACATCGTATTCTCCCATATTATATGTGTCCATTTTCCTGCCTTTCTGCTCTATTTCCCCAGACAGAATCTGGAGAATACTTCAGAGATCACATCGTCACCAACTGCATCACCGATGATTTCTCCGAGATTTTCATATGCCGCTTCCAGATCGAGATCGATGATCTCCAGCGGTTCTTTCCGGTCTGCAAGGCGCACTGCGTCGTTCAGATGACTGCAGGCCTCTTCCAGCAGCTGCTTATGCCGCGCGTTTGTGACAATGACCTGCTGATCTGCTGTCACAGTTCCCTGGTAAACCCGCTGCTCGATCGCATCCTCAATTGCATCCAGTCCGTTTCCTTCTTTCATCGATGCGGAAATAATCTGCACGCCGGGAAGAAGTCTCTGCACATCTTCTGCTGTTACAGACTGAGGAAGATCCGTCTTATTCAGCACAGCGATGGTCTTGTCTGCCTCTGCATGCTGCAGGATTTCTTTATCTTCTTCTGAAAGCGGATTTCCCGCATCCAGAACCAGAAGCACCAGATCTGCCTCTGACCAGGAATCCCTTGATTTTTCAATTCCAATGGCTTCGATCTGATCGTCAGTTTCCCGGATTCCCGCCGTATCGATCAGGCTGATCGGAATGCCCCGGAGCCGCATATCTTCCCGGATGGTATCTCTGGTTGTTCCCGGAATATCGGTGACAATCGCCCGGGATTCTCTCAGCATCTGATTCATCAGAGAGGATTTCCCGACATTCGGCTTTCCGACAATGGCGATTTTCAGTCCGCTGCTGAGGATTCTTCCGGTTTCCGCGGTCTTCAGAAGTTCTGAAATTTTCCCGATTACCGGTTTCAGGTCTTCTTTCATTTTCTGATAGGTCATGATCTCGATATCCTCATCCGGATATTCGATATTGACGGTAACCTGAACGCGGATGTCCATCAGCATGGACCTGATTTCCCTTATTTTTCCCGACAGGGACCCGGAGAGCTGCCCAACGGCAGAGTCGTAGGTTTTATCTGCGCGGGCTGAGATCATATCCATCACGGCTTCTGCCTGAGACAGATCCAGACGCCCGTTCAGAAAGGCGCGCTCGGTGAATTCTCCTCGTTCGGCCGGACGGGCTCCGCAGCGGTACACCAGCTGCAGGATTTTCCGAAGCGGTACAATTCCGCCGTGGCAGTCAATCTCCACCACATCTTCTGCAGTGTAGGTCCTCGGCGCTTTCATGTAGACACTCAGTACTTCATCGACTACCTTTCCGTCTTCCGGATCGATGATATGACCGTAAACCAGAAGATGATCTTTCATATTCAGTTTTCCCGAAGGTGTGTGGAAGATCTGTTTTAAAATAGAAAGCGAATCTTCACCGCTGATTCTGATAATTCCAATGCCGCCCTCTCCCGGCGGAGTGGAAATTGCTGCGATCGTATCATCCATATCATTATCCCCTTGCTTATTAATATTTTGTCCTCGAAATATATACCTTTAAATCATAGCATAAAAAAGGACTGCCTGCTGAGGCAGTCCCTGTTATTCACGATTTTATTTCAATTCGATGACGACACGTCTGAACGGATCCTGTCCTTCACTTCTGGTTGTGACTTTAGGATCATGCTGCAGGGTCGCGTGAATGACCTTGCGCTCATACGGATTCATCGGCTCCAGACGGATGCTCCGTCCGGTGTGAACGGCCTTTCTCGCAAGGCGCTCTGCCAGCTGCTCCAGTGTCTTCTCACGTCTGGAGCGGTAATGCTCCGCGTCGATGACCACCTTTACATAATCCTTATGTTCCTTATTCACAACGAGACTGGTCAGATACTGAATCGCGTCCAGTGTCTGTCCGCGCTTTCCGATAATCGTCCGGGAATCATCTCCGGAAATATCGATATGGACATGCGTTTCATCTGCTCTGGCGGTCATCTTCAGGTCCAGTCCCATCTTGGATGTGACATCCTTCAAAAAATCGAGAGCAGGATGCTCTTCCACAATCGGAAGGTCTTTCACATCATCCTGCAGGTTCAGCTCAGGCAGCTCCTCATGTGCAGGAGCGGCCGGCTTTCTGCGGCGGGCATCCGGTCTTCTCTTCTGGGAAGAATCGCGGTGCTCTTTATGATGTTCTTTCGCGTGTCCGGAAGCTTTCGGCTGATGTGTTTTTCCGCCTCCGGCTTCAGTCTCCACGTGTTTATTTTCCGGCTCCGCTGAAGAAGCTTCTGCTTCTGCCTGCGGCTCCGCTTTCTGCGGCTGCTCACGGACGGCCTCGCTTTCAGCCGGATGGCTTTCCGGCTCTTCCTCCTCCTGAGGCGCCGGTGCGGTTTTCTTTGTCACTCTTACCAGAGCGAGCTTGGAACCCAGACCGAAGAATCCTCTTGAAGGCTGTTCGAGGACCTCTACGTCGACCTGATCAATCGTGCATTTCAGATCAGCGAGAGCAAGAGCGACGGCGGAATCAACGTCATCTCCCCATTTTTCAGTTACGTCCATTATCTTCTTACTCCTTCACCAGCTCGTACAGGTTTCCGGTCAAGGTGCTTCTTCAGCTTAGCCTCCATCTTCTCACGCTTCATCTGTTTTCTGATCTGATTGAAACGGATATTGTAGAAAATCTGTATAAACTGACTGATAAACCAGTATGTCGCCAATCCAGCAGCATAGGTCTTTGCAAGCCAGACGATCATGATCGGGAATCCGTACTTCATGACCATCATCATGGCTCCACTCTGCTGCTGACCCGGTACACCGCCGTTTTCCGATGACATGTAGAACGCGATGAAAGTCGCAATTCCGGATAAAATCGGAAGGATCCACGGATCCGGCTGTGATAAATCGTTGATCCAGAGGAACGATTCATGAATAGCGAAATACATCTGTTCACTCTTCATGTAGTTCATCGGAAGACGAAGGAGTGTGAAAAGCCCCATGATAATGACCATCTGAATGATCATCGGAAGGCATCCTGCCATCGGGCTCGCGCCTTCCTCTTTATAGAGCTTGGACATCTCCTCGTTCATCTTTACCGTATCTCCGGCATAACGATTCTGGATTTCCTTCATTTTCGGCTGCAGATCCGCCATACCTGCGGTAGACAGAATCTGCTTCTTATACGCCGGATACAGACAAAGCTTTACGATCAAGGTGAGAACCACCAGTGTAATGCCGTAATTTCCGATCACACGGTATAAGGCCGTAAGGATCCAGCCGAGAGGAGTGGCAAACAATCCAAAAAAACTCATTGATTAACTTCCTCCACCCTATGGAACAGGGTCAAACCCACCGGGATGGCCCGGATGACATCTCAGGATTCTGCGAATCCCCAGATAACTTCCTTTAAAAGGGCCGTACTTCTCCACTGCCTGTATAAAATATGTTGAGCATGTAGGAATGTATCTGCACGTCGGCGGAAAAAACGGCGAAATGCAGATTTGATAAAACCTGACCATCAGGATCAATGTCCTGGCAAGCACCTTTTTAATGACGGCGGCTGCGCGTCTGATGCCTTTCATCATGATTCATTACCCCGGTTCTTCTAAGTGCGGAAACCATAGACGACCGCACTGCCTGACAGCTGGCTTCAGTGATCGACTTCCGGGCAACGAAAATCACATCGTACCCGTCCGGAATCTGCATGCCGGAAAGCCGGTATGCCTCACGCATCAGTCTGCGCGCGCGGTTCCGGTGAACACTGTTGCCAACTTTTTTGCTTGCTAAAAAAGCGATTCTGTTGTACGGCAGGCGATTCTTCCGGTACAGAACGACGATATGCCGTGACGGAACCGATTTACCCTTCCGATAAACAGAATCAAAATCCTTTTGACTGCGAAGCACATTTTTCTTTCGCATTGTTATGCGGACAGGCTCTTTCTGCCCTTTGCTCTTCTGCGCTTCAGAACGTTTCTGCCGTTCTTTGTAGCCATTCTCTTGCGGAATCCGTGCTCCTTCATTCTCTGCCTTTTCTTAGGCTGATAAGTCTGTTTCATAATTTTACCTCCTAAATGTAATCCATACGCATAATCTAAATTGCAATATATGCGCGCGTTTCTTTATTATACTTTTTTCAATTATGCGTGTCAAACAGAACCTTGCTGATTTCCGCCCTTTCTGCCGTTTTTTTGCGCGCGTTTTTCTTCCTTTCAAAAATCTTCCCTCCCTTGCGCATTGATTTTTGTCCTATATATAGTTGTGGATTACTTATAGACAACTTATGCATATTTTTATCCACATCATGTTGATAAACTTTTTGTAATGCTCATTTATGACAAAAATCAGAAATTCAAGTGTGGAAAACTTTTTGATAACCGCTTGTAAGACCGCTCTCTATCCTTTAGAATGGAAGTGATTTCATAAGAGAGGTTTGGAAATGGATAATAAAGAAATCTGGCAGGAAGTTCTGGCCATCATAAAAGAAAATACGACGGCAGCGAGCTATAAAACGTGGTTTCTGCCGACCAAAATCCGCCGGCTCGATCAGCAGACGCACATCGCCTATCTGGAGTCAGACGGCGATTTTTACGTGAATATACTGAACAACCGCTATAAGCCTCTGCTGGAAGAATCATTTCAGAAGGTGATGAATCAGCCTTACCGCATTGTGATCAAGAAGCCTTCTGATTATGAGCATATGGAGGAGGAACAGCAGCAGCGCCAGCAGGTGATCAGCCCGGTGAAGCCGGGATTTACGCAGCAGCGTATATTCAACCCGCGCTACACCTTCGATAATTTTGTTGTCGGCGCCTGCAATAAATACGCGCATGCCGCATGCCTGGCTGTGGCGGAAGAGCCTTCAAAGGCCTATAACCCGCTGTTTATCTACGGAGGATCGGGTCTTGGTAAAACCCATCTGATGCATGCCATCGGCATCTATCTTCTGGAAAACAGTCCGGAGCTGAATGTTCTCTACGTTTCTACAGAGATGTTCACCAACGAACTGATCAAGGCGATCGGAGAAAACCGTACACGGGAATTCAAGAACAAATACCGCCATATCGATGTTCTCCTGATTGATGATATTCAGTTCCTGGAAGGCAAGGAAACGACACAGGAAGAATTTTTCTATACATTTAATACACTGATTGAAGATCAGAAGCAGATCGTTATCTCCAGCGACCGCCCGCCTAATGAGCTGACCCGCCTGGATGAGCGGCTGACCTCCCGGTTTTCCTGGAATATCATCGCTTCCCTGTCTCCTGCAGACTATGAGACCCGAGTCGCGATCCTGATGAAAAAAGCCGAAAACCAGAATCTGGAGGTCACAGACGATATCTACGATGTCATCTGTCTGATTGCGGAAAAGATAACGGATAACATTCGTGAACTCGAGGGAGCGCTGAACAGAATCGTCAGCTTCTCACTGATTACGCATGAAAAGATCGACCTGACCTTCGCAAAGCGGATTCTGAAGGATGTCATCCAGAACGGAAGCAACAGCGTCACGCCGGAGAAAATCAAAACCATCGTCAGCCGCTACTTCCATGTGGAGCCGTCCGATCTGGAATCCAGTACGCGCGCCAAGGCCATCGCCTTCCCTCGTCAGATCGCCATGTACCTCTGCCGCGACATGACCGACTATTCCTTTAACAAGATCGGAAACCTTTTCGGAAACCGCCATTATTCTACCGTCATGCATGCCTGCGAGAAGATTCAGCAGGACATCCGGGACGACGATTCCGTAAAGACGACCATAGAGAAACTGAAGTCACAGATTCAGGAGTGAGGATAAGCTTCTACTTCTGCACAAAAATATCATCATGGGGTGTGCGCGCATTTTTGTGTGCGTTTCAAGGTGTTTTTGAGTTATCCACAGTATCCGCATCCCCTACTACAATTACTACCTAAAATTATAAAACAAATGGCTTTTCGAAGGAGGCTAAACATATGAAAATCAGCTGTTTACGACAGGATTTAGCAAGCGCGCTGAATATCGTTTCAAAAGCAGTTTCAACACGTTCTACCATACCGGCAATGAAAGGAATCCTGATCGAAGCTTCAAACGATGGAAAGGTTCTTCTGGCCTCTTCAGACTCAGACATTTCCATTCAATACACATTAGAAGCAAATGTTGAAGAACCTGGCCTTATCGTTCTTCCAGCCAAACTGTTTTCCGATATTGTCAGAAGTGTGCCGGAATCTCAGATCACTATTACGACAAGCGGCGAACTTCATGCAGCAATTAAGAGCGTGAACTCCGAATTTAACATCGTCGGACTGGATGCCGATGACTTCCCGCGTTTTGAAAAGCCGGGAAATGATGCTCAGCACATCCAGCTTCCGGCACTTCTGTTCAAAACCATGATCGGACAGACTTCGTTTGCTGCAAGTACAGATGATTCCAGAGGAATTATCACTGGTGTGCTGATTGATATTCACGATCAGGAAATGCACCTGGCTGCTCTGGACGGCTACCGCATGGCCATTGCCAATCACAGCGTACCGGAAGTCAATCCGTATTCCATCGTCATTTCCGCGAAACTGCTGAATGATCTCTCAAAAATTATTGCAGAGATTAAGGATATTAAAAATGATACGATGCTGAACATTGAACTGGAAAGCAAGAAGGCCGTTTTCACCTTCCCGGGCCTGATGGTTGAACTGAAACTGTTCAACGGTCAGTTCGTTGACTATCGTGCTATCATGCCGAAGAACAATACAATTCAGATCAAAGTAAGCCGCAGTGCGCTGATTCAGAGCATCGAGCGTGCTTCCCTGCTGGCAAGAGACGATAAGAATAACCTGATCCGCATGGACATCCAGGATCAGATCATGTCCATCGCCGCGCGCGCAGAAGAAGGTAATCTGCGTGAAGAACTGGTTATTGAAAAGACCGGAGATGACCTGGAAATCGGATTTAACGCCCAGTATCTCCTGGACATGCTGAAAGCCATCAAAGATGATGACATCATCATGAAATTCAAGAGCAGCATCGATCCCTGCGTTGTCACCCCGGTTGAGGGCAGCGCATACGAATACCTGGTTCTCCCGGTTCGTCTGTAACCCTTAAGAGCAGAGGCGGAGCCGCATATGTATGTAAAGGAACTGGAACTGAAAAATTTCCGGAATTACGAGAGCCTGGATCTGAAATTCGATCCCCGGATCAACCTGATCACCGGCAGGAATGCACAGGGAAAGACAAACCTGATTGAAGCCGTCTATCTGATTTCCATGGGACGGTCCTTTCGTGCCGGCAGAGACAGTGAGATGATCCGTTTTGGACAAAATGAAGCCCTGGTCAGGGCGGAAGCCGTAAAAGCGGTTATGGACACCCGGATCGATATCTGCATCAGCCGGAAATCAAAAAAGTACATAAAGAAGGATGGAAAGCAGCTGCATAAAACATCGGAACTGCTGAACAACATCTTTATCGTTGCCTTCACACCGGAAGATCTGAGGATCGTAAAGGATGAGCCGGAGAAAAGGCGCAGATTCATCGATAAGGAACTTGCGCAGATCCAGCCTGCCTATTATCTTTGTCTGAGCCGGTATAAGAAAGTGCTGCAGCAGAGAAACAGCTGCCTGAAAGAAACGCCGGTCCGCTCTTCTATGCTGGAGCTGTGGGATATGCAGCTGGTTCAGTACGGAGCGGATCTGATGCGGATGCGGAAAACCTTCATTGAGCGTCTGAATGTGTTCAGCGGAAAGATTCACGACAGCATCACCAACGGACAGGAGAAGCTGGATATTCAGTATGAATCCAATGTTCCTTATGAAGAGGATGCCGCAGAACGTCAGAACCGTCTTACAGAGGCACTGGAAAAATCCAGGGATACGGACATCAAGATGAAAACCACAAGCCGGGGGCCTCACAAAGATGATCTGAGATTCCTGGTTAATGGCGTCAACGCAAGAAAATACGGCTCTCAGGGCCAGCAGCGGACCTGCGCGCTGTCTCTGAAACTTGCGGAACTCGATTTTATCCGGCAGGAAACCGGAGAGAACGCCATTCTTCTGCTGGATGATGTCATGAGCGAACTGGATCAGAGCCGGCGGGCCTTCCTGATTGATTCGCTGGAAGAAAACCAGATTTTCATTACCATGACCGAAGCAGAAGAGGATCTGATTCAGGCCTATGGAAATCCGACGGTTTTTTCTGTTCAGGACGGTCATGTGACCATGCTGTAGACTAATACATGTATAAATATATTAATATTAAATATTATATAATCTCAGAAGGCGTAAAATTGCCGTGTAACGATTCAAAAGAAAGGTAAAGAATAAAAAAGCATTCAAAGACGCCTAAACTTGTAAAAAAGGCCGTTTCATTGTATAATATAGATCTGCGGAAATTGCTCCGCAGATCGTTTTTTTTATAGGAATATTGAGGTGGTAAAACTATGACCAATAAAGAAGAAGCGGCGGCTGCTAAGCAGTATGACGCGTCGCAGATCCAAGTGCTGGAGGGGTTGGAAGCTGTCCGCAAGCGTCCTGGAATGTACATTGGTTCAACCAGTGCCAGAGGACTCCACCATCTTGTCTACGAGATTGTCGACAACTCGATTGATGAAGCGCTGGCAGGCTTCTGCAGGAATATTGAAGTCACGATCCGTCCGGATAATTCCATCATGGTAGAAGATGACGGACGTGGAATGCCGGTCGATGAGCATCCGAAACTGCACATTCCTGCGGTTGAGGTCATTCATACCGTTCTGCATGCCGGAGGAAAATTCGGCGGCGGAGGATATAAAGTGTCCGGAGGACTGCACGGCGTAGGCGCATCCGTTGTAAACGCCCTGTCCACAAAAATGATCGTAGAAGTCGAGAGAAACGGAAAGCTCTACCGCATTGAGTTCGCGAAGGGTAAAACCGTCAGAAAGCTTGAAGTCATCGGAACGAGCGATCATACCGGTTCCCGTACAGAATTCTGGCCGGATCCGGAAATCTTCGACACAACAGAATATGATTTTGAAACCCTGGAGCATCATCTCAGAGAGACAGCCTTCCTGACCAAGGGAGTCAAGATCACTCTGGAAGACCAGCGTCCGGGAAAAGAAAAGAAAGAAGTCTATCATTATGAGGGCGGTCTGAAGGAGTTTGTAAAATTCCTGAACCGGAATAAGGATGCCGTCCACGAAGACATTATCTACTTTGAGAATCGTGAGGAGGGTCACGAGGTAGAGGTTGCGATGCAGTACACAGACCGTTACACCGAGACGATCTTCTCCTACGCGAATAATATCAATACGACAGAAGGCGGAAGCCACATCGCCGGCTTCAAGTCCGCGCTGACCAGAGTCTTCAACGACTACGCGAAAAGAAACAAGTTTATCAAGGACAGCGAGTCCCTGTCCGGCGAGGACGTCCGTGAAGGAATTACGGCAGTTGTTTCTGTCAAGCTGGAAGAGCCGCAGTTCGAGGGTCAGACCAAGACCAAGCTCGGAAACAGCGAGATCAGAGGATTTGTTGACACGACGACCAGCGCCAACCTGTCGGCCTTCCTGGATGAGCATCCGCAGCAGGCCCGCAGGATTCTGGACAAATGCCTGCGCGCGTCCAGAGCCAGAGCAGCCGCGCGCAAAGCAAGAGAGCTGACCAGAAGAAAGAGCGTCCTGGATACCCTTTCCCTTCCGGGAAAACTCGCCGACTGCTCAGAAAAGGACCCTGCCCTTTCAGAAATCTTCCTGGTCGAGGGAGATTCAGCGGGCGGCAGCGCCAAGCAGGGACGCGACAGAAAGCGTCAGGCCGTACTTCCGCTGCGAGGCAAGATCCTGAACGTAGAAAAAGCGCGCCAGGACCGCATGCTGAACTCCGAGGAAATCAAGAACATGATTACCGCCTTCGGATGCGGAATCGGAAAAGAATTCGACATTACCAAGCTGAGATATCATAAGATCATTATTATGACCGATGCCGATGTCGACGGAGCACATATCAGAACCCTGCTCCTGACCTTCTTCTTCCGTTACATGACACCGCTTCTGGAACACGGATACGTTTATGCGGCTCAGCCGCCGCTGTTCCGCGTGCAAAAGGGAAAAGAAACCTACTACACCTATTCGGACAAGGAACAGAACGAACTCCTCGCTTCTCTGGAAGGAAAGCCTGGAAAGGTTGATATTCAGAGATATAAGGGACTGGGAGAAATGGACTTCAACCAGCTCTGGGAGACGACCATGGACTATAATCACCGTACACTCGTCCAGATTACGGTGGAGGATGCTACAGCCGCAGATGAAATCTTTACCACCCTTATGGGAGACAAGGTTCCGCCGCGCCGTGAATTCATCCGTCAGAACGCGAAACTCGCGACATTGGACGTATAAAAAGAGTGCAGAAGGAGTAACAGGTGGAAAATTTAGAAGACAGCAGATTAATCAGGCATGAGATCCACGATGAGATGAAAAACTCCTACATCGACTACGCCATGAGCGTAATCGTAGGACGTGCGCTTCCTGATGTACGCGACGGTATGAAGCCGGTACACAGAAGGATTCTGTACGGAATGTCTCAGCTGGGTGTTACGCCGGATAAACCATATAAAAAGTCGGCAAGAATTGTCGGAGAGGTTATGGGTAAATATCACCCGCACGGCGATTCTTCCATTTACGATGCAATGGTCCGTATGGCGCAGGATTTCTCCATGCGCTACCCGCTGGTCGACGGCCACGGAAACTTCGGATCCATCGACGGAGACAGCGCTGCGGCACAGCGTTATACCGAGGCGAGAATGAGCCATTTCTCCTTGCAGATGCTGAGAGACATTGACAAGGATACGGTTGATTTTGTCCCGAACTTCGACGGAGAGGAAAAAGAGCCGGTGGTTCTGCCGAGCCGCTACCCGAACCTTCTGGTCAACGGTTCCAACGGAATCGCCGTCGGAATGGCGACCAATATCCCGCCGCACAACCTGGGCGATACGATTGATGCGACTGTTTATCTGATCGATCATCCGGATGCGTCTGTCGACGATCTGATTCCGATCATTAAAGGACCGGACTTCCCTACCGGAGCCAGAATCCTGGGCAAGGCCGGAATCCGCGAGGCATACAGAACCGGACAGGGAAAGATCAAGGTCAGAGCCTGCTGTGAGATTCAGGAAACCAGCAGAGGCCGTTCCCAGATCGTTGTTACGGAAATTCCGTACATGGTTAACAAGGCCCGCCTGATCGAGCGCATCGCCGAACTGGTAAAGGACAAGAGTATCGACGGAATCTCCGAGATCCGTGATGAGTCCAGCCGTGAGGGAATGCGCATCGTCATCGAGCTGAAGAGGGATGCCAACCCGCAGATCACGCTGAACAAGCTGTATAAGCACACAGCTCTGCAGCAGAATTTCAGTGCCATCATGATCGCACTGGTCGATGGACAGCCGCAGCTTCTCAATCTGAAAGAGATTCTGCATGAGTATCTGAAATTCCAGAAAGAAGTCGTTACCAGAAGGACCCTCTTCGACCTGAAAAAGGCAGAAGCAAGGGCACATATTCTGGAAGGACTGCGCATCGCGATTGATAATATCGATGAAATTATCCGTATCATCCGGAGCGCATATAATGACGCAAAAGAACGTCTGATGGAGCGTTTCGGACTGGATGAGATTCAGGCCCAGGCAATTCTGGACATGCGTCTGGCCCGTCTGCAGGGACTGGAGCGCGAGAAGATCGAGAAAGAGTATCAGGAACTTCAGAAGAAGATCGCCTACTATAATTCCCTGCTGGCTGATGAGCACAAGCTGATGGGCGTTATCAAGGATGAACTTCTTGAAATCAAGGATAAATACGGCGATGAGCGCCGCACCAAGATCGAGCGCGACGTCGATGACATCGATGAAGAGGACCTGATCGAGGATGAGACCGTTGCCGTCACCCTCACCCATCTGGGATACATCAAGCGTGTTCCGGCAGACACCTACAAGCCGCAGAAGCGCGGAGGCAAGGGAATTACCGGCCTGACCACCAGAAAGAACGACTTCGTGAAGGATCTGATCATGACTTCAACTCACGACTGGCTGATGTTCTTCACCAACACCGGAAAGGCGTACAAGATGAAGGCTTACCAGGTTCCGGAAGCGTCCAGAACGGCCAGAGGAACCCCGGCCATCAACTTCCTGAATCTGATGCAGCGTGAGAGAATCACCGCTGTAATTCCAGTGAAGAATTTCGAGGCGGAAGACCGTTATCTCATTGCCGTGACAAAGAAGGGCGTGATCAAGAAGACAGCCCTGAATCTGTTCGACACCCACCGTCAGAACGGAATCATCGCTATCAGCCTGAAGGACGGAGACCAGCTGATCGATATCAAGGTTTCCTCCGGAAACAACGATGTGATTCTGGTTACCCGTGAAGGAAAATCCATCCGCTTCAATGAAGAGGATGTCCGTCCGATGGGAAGAAATGCCAGAGGAGTGCGCGGAATCAACCTGGAAGGCGACGATGAGGTTGTTTCCATGGATCTGGTCGGCAGAGGAAAGAAGCTTCTGGTCGTTACCGAGAACGGTTATGGAAAGAGAACGGCTGTCAGTGACTATAAACGTCAGACCAGAGGCGGAAAGGGCATGCTGACCTACGATAAGAGCCGCTTCGACAAGACGGGTTATCTGATCGGCGCACTCTGCGTTGATGACGATGACGAGGTCATGCTGATCAATTCCGATGGTGTGGTCATCCGGATCAAGGCGACGGATGTCAGTATCCTGAGCCGTGCGACACAGGGCGTGAAGATTATGAAGGTCGATGACGAGAGCAGGATCGTTGCCATGGCCAAGGTAATCGGAGAAAACGACATCGAGAAGGCAGAGGCAGACAATGCCGCTGCAGAAGATGCCGCAGAAGCAGATAAACAGGAAACCATGAAGTTTTAACCTGTAACTTTCATTCGGAGAATAATAAACAGCAGCGGGACTGCCCCGTATCTGCCGGCATTTACATGTGCCAGAGGTAAGAGTCTGCAGTCCCCTTCTGCTGTTTCCGGTTGTAATTTTGAAAAACTGGGTATATACAATCATGCGGATAAGCCGCAGAGAACGAATGGAAAGTATGAGGGGTAAATCAATGGATCATCTTAAGTTTATCATCCCGGGAAAACCAGAATATCTGACGATGGTACGGCTTGCAATTACATCCGTTGCCACAACGGCAGGTTTTGATCTGGATGCTGCGGAAGATATTAAGACCGCAGTATGCGAAGCGTGCAAGAATGTTTCCTGCCACGGCTTCAGCGGATTTTCCGATCAATATGAAGTTGACTGCAACGTAGAAAAAGGTAAAATAGATATCGTCGTAAAAGACGATTGCAGCAAGCACACGCTTGCAAAGCTGAATCCTCCCTGCCGCAAGTGTCCGCAGGAGGGAGACGTGGGCGTTTTTGTCATCCAGTCTCTGATGAATGACGTGACATTCGACAAAGATGAAGATGGCAGAAAGCGAATTACAATGACGAAAAGAGTTTAGTATGTCCGATCTGCAAGAGTTTGTCAAATATAAAGAAAACCCGACAATTGAAAAACGGAATGAATTGGTGGAGAGTCATCTTTATATGGTCGACATTCTCATCCGCAAATACCTGAATAAAGGCGTGGATTACGACGATCTGTATCAGGTAGGAGCGCTTGCTCTGGTTCAGGCTGTGGAGCGTTTTGACCCTTCCAGAGGGTTCGAATTCAGTTCGTTTGCGACACCGACGATTCTGGGAGAAATCAAGAAGTATTTCCGTGACAAACAGTGGAGTCTCAAGGTTCCGCGCCGTCTGAAAGAAATTGCGTCCAAGGTCCAGAAGGCAAAGGAAGAACTGTACAGCAAGAATCAGAAGCAGCCGACAATCAAGGAAATTGCGGATTATACCGGTTTCCCGGAAGAGCAGATTATCGAGTCTATGGAGGGTTCTCAGGCTTATGGAACCTATTCCCTGGACAAGACTTTTGAAGACGCCGGAGAAGACGGAGAAAGCGCATTTCTGGAGAAGTACACCGGTTTTGATGAAAAAGGTTTCGACCGCGTGGAAATGTCGGATATTATTGATACCGTGCTGGAAAAACTCAGTGAACAGAATAAATATATCTTCCGGGAACGCTTTATTTACAACCGTTCTCAGTCTTCCATCGCGAAGACTCTCGGCGTGTCACAAATGACGATTTCCAGAGCAGAAAGAAATATCATCAAACAGTTCCGCGAAGAACTGCATCGAAAATAGAGAGTAAAACAGTAAATACAGCAGGAAAGCGCCGGCAGGTTTTATCACCCGCCGGCGCTTTCTTCGTTTCAGGAGTTGTTTTTTTGTCTGTATGCTTATGTGTATATGCAGGTGCGCATCTATGCGCTGATTTCGCTGTCTGCGTGAATCAGGTCTCTCAATGTCTGCATAGAGAGGTCGACGGAAGTGATTTCGTCCGCGCAGCTTTTCAGCTCGGCACGCAGGAGTTCCTGGCCTGCGCTGTTATCCTTCTTATAGCTGAGCTGGTGGTCCAGGCAGGCCCAGAAGTCCATGGCGATGGTGCGGATCTGAACTTCCGCGAAAACCCCCTCTTCACCCTGGTATCTCCCGCCGCAGACCTGGCCTTCATGTCTCTTCGGGATAAAGAGAATCATGTGATAGCTCCGGTATCCGCTGGCCTTGGGATGTCTGACATAATCCTTCAACTGGACAGTCCTGATGCCCGGAAGGCTTTTCAGCCATTCTGCGGCGGCGTAGATATCATCATTAAACGGACAGATAATGCGGACGCCGACAGCGTCATGAATTTCACTGAGCGCATTCTCCGCGTCCGGACGCAGTCTTTTTTTCTGCAGCTTCCCGATCATGCTTCCGGCAGATTTGATTCTGCTGCTGCAGTACTGGATCTGCTGCATATCGTCTGCAGTCTGGGTTTCCTTTGCGTGGCGGCGGATTGTGTCTACCAGCCATTCTTCGGTTTCTTTCAGTGTGTAATAATATTTTCCGTAAAATTTTTCTGTATCACTGACGATTCCTGTCGTCTTGTTTTCTTTTCCTGTATAAATCAAAGTCATTGCTTTCACAGCCTCCTTTTTCGTCTTCAGCAGATTTCAGGAAAATACCGCCTGTTTCGGTTTTTTCGCTGATCTCTTTTCTGAAGATGTCTATATCATACCGGATGAACTTTAAATCTACTTAAAGAAAGCGGTGAAGGGTCTGTGGATTTATAGAGAGTGTTTGTGTTGAGATTATGTTGCGCCGGTATTCGAAAGCATCGGAAAGCGCAAAAAAAGCAGATTCTCCGACAGTAAATATAAAGCGTCGGAGAATCGCCTGAAAGAAAAGAATTTTCGATGTGCCGGCCCGGCTTACTTATTTAAGATATGGATATGGTCGATCAGTTCTTTTTCCATCTCTACGCGGTGATGCTTCGTGTAGATTCCCGGAATTCCGCCGGTGTGGATCATGATGACCGTTTCACCCCTGAACAGGCCCTTTTTTGCCATGGAGACGATGCCGGAGAAGGTCTTTCCGGTGTAGCACGGGTCCGTGATGATGCCCTCTTTTCTGGCCAGGTAATACATCGCCTCGCGGACGCTCTTCAGTGGATTATTGTATGCACCGCCGTCGTACTCGGTGATCAGATCAAAACCCTCTTCAGGAATATCCTCTGTGAGGCCGTAATATGCCTTCAGACGGTCGTAATATGCTTTCGCGTCCTTCTGCCCGTTTTTACGTTTTTCTTCGCTGTCAGCGCCTTTAAACGGCAGGACGGAAATTCCGGACAGCTTCATGGAGAGGTGTTCGTTGGCAATGGCCGCGGCAAGACCGGTGTAGGTTCCCAGACTTCCTGCAGTGACGATGAGATGCGGATTCTTCAGGTCCTTCTCCCGGATCTGCTGATCAAGTTCTACGGCGCAGTCGTAATAGCCCAGTGCGCCCAGTTCATTAGAGCCGCCCATCGGGATATAATAGACCTTCTCGCCTTTTGCTTCCCATTCTGCCGTGACTTTCGCAACGGCCTTGTCCAGCAGTTCGTCGGCGTCTTCCCCTTCTTTCTGGTGCACCAGATAGACGTGGCAGTCCATAATGCCGTCCAGAAGCAGATTTGCGGACAGCTCACCCGGATATTCATCCACGGAGACAATCGCCGATTTCAGGCCGAATTTTGCGGCCGCTGCGGCGGTCAGGCGTCCGTGGTTGGTCTGCGCGCCGCCTACGGTCAGCAGCATAGTGGCATGCTGATCCAGGGCGTCTTTCAGGAAATACTCCAGTTTCCGCAGCTTGTTTCCGCCGGTTCCCAGATTGGTCAGGTCATCCCTCTTCATCCAGAATTCAATGCCGAGGTCCTCCGATACGCGGTCCATCCGTTCAAGAGGCGTCGGCGTGTTCAGAAAATGAATCTTTTCTCTGCCTAATGTCATAGTATCCTCCCTGTTTTCTATTGATGCTTGTTCTATAGTCTGACTTATCCTGCATGTTTATACAGTTTCTGCCTCTGTTCAGCGCAGGATGACCGTCATTTTCAGTGAATGGCCGTCTTCTGAAGAGGCTGAGATTTTCCCGTGATGCATCTCTGCGGCCGCCTTCGCGATGGAAAGGCCGATTCCATAGCCGCCGGTCTCCGCGTTGTGCGAGGCGTCATCTCTGTAAAACCGGTCAAACAGATGATCCAGATCCCTGGTATTCAGCGGATTGGTTGTGTTTTCAACCGTCAGAATAATTTCCCTGCGCCGTTTCTGCAGCAGAAGTGAGATTTTTCCGTCTTCCGGTGAATATTTTAACGCGTTGTCAAGGAGAATGGAAGTCAGCTCGTTCAGAATCTTTTTGTCGCCAAAATACTGGATTCCCGGCTGGATATCCAGGCTGAATTCCTTGTGTTCAACCTTTGCCCGGCTCTGAAAAGACTCTGCCATCTCCTTAACGCAGGCGGAAAGGTCCATTTCCGCCCAGTTCTGAAGATCTTCCGGGGAAGCTTCTTCCAGTTTGGACAGGCGGATCAGATGGTTGGTCAGATCGGTCAGGCGTTCCACCTGCCTGTGAATGTCGCTGCACCACTCGTTCTCCCCGTTCTCCATTTCCAGCACCGCCAGATCCGCGTCGATGACCGTCAGCGGCGTCTTGATCTCGTGGCCCGCGTCCGTGATGAAGCGTCTCTGCCGCTTATAGCTTTCGTAGGCCGGCTGCATTGCCATTTTCGACAAAAAGAGAATAAGAACGAAAACGGCTGCCAGACCCGCAAGGGAGACAAGGAAACTGTCGGTCAGGAAATCTTTGAAATTGTCCAGTGACCGCCCACAGTCCAGGAAGCACACGGCTGTCTGCCCGCTTCCGATTTTCGTGATCATAAAGCGGTAGTTTTTATAAAATCCGGTCGTATGGCCGGACTGCCGGACTTTTTTCGCGAACTTCACCGCCTGTTTCTGATTGACCGAAGCAATCTGTTTGATATTCACAGATACAGTCTTTCCCGAACTGTTCAGGATGACGGAAAAATAGCGGGATTCAAAGGGAGTTTCCCGATTCATGCCGTTTTTCTTCTGGCTGAACTGATCAGAATCCGTGGGAATCTGCCCCTGATTATCAGAAATCATGGTCAGAATGCTGTCTGCCTGCGTAGAAATGCGGTGGTAATTGATAATGTTGGCCGCGCTGATGATTACAAACAGGACCAGAAACATCGCCAGGATAGAAACAGCGATAAAACGGACACGAAGACGGCGGATCATGGTTATTCTCCTTTTCTGAGCAGATAGCCCTCATTGCGGATGGACTGGATGATGACAGCGGCATTCAGAGCCTTGAGTTTCCTCCGTAAATAGGAAATGTAGACCCATACGACGTTGATATCGGATTCACTGTCCGTTCCCCAGATTTTTTCAAACAGACGCTCGGAAGAGATCGGCCTTCCGGGACTGGTCATCAGGAATTCCATAAGCTGAAATTCCTTGCTGCTTAAGCGCATGGACCCGGTTTCTGTACTGATCTCAAAGGTTGACCGGTCCAGGGTCAGATCTTCGAATTTCAGGCGGACGTTGTCTGCTGTCGGCTGTGTTCTGGTCATGGCGCGGATTCTGGCCATCAGCTCCTTAAAGTTGAATGGCTTGGGAAGATAGTCGTTGGCGCCGCTGTCCAGGCCGATGACCCGGTCCTCGACTTCGCCTTTTGCAGTCAGCAGCAGGATCGGAATGGGATTTCCCTCTTTCCGGATTTCCTTCAGGACCGTGAGGCCGTCCATTTTCGGCATCATGATGTCCAAAACAGCCGCGTCGTAATTCCCCGACTGCAGATATTCCAGCGCATCCTGCCCGTTGTAGACCGGGTCCACGGCGTATTTTTCATGCTCCAGGAGCTTTACCAGTGCTTTTGAAAGTGATTTTTCATCTTCTGCGAGAAGAAGTCTCATAATTCTCTGTCTCCAATCTATGTATCTGTGATCCGCAGGGCGGCAGTTATCTGCTTTCTGCAGCCCCCCGCTGAATCCTGTTTTCTGTGTTAAATCGCTAGTGATTCATCTTATGATGTTTATTATGATTTCAGTATAACAGTAATCTCAGCTTGAAAGTGCCTTTTCCGCGGAAGATTCTGTGAGTTCTGTGCGAATTTCAAGTGGAGGACTGCGGTGATGAGAAACTGACGGGAAGAAATGTCAGGCCGGCAGATCGTATCCTGTACGGTCCCATACTTGTGTCTGCCGAATTGTCTTTTTCGCCGCATCTGCTGGCAGATTTTCTGCGAATGACAGGTGAAGTTGTTGCGGAAAAAGGAGTTTGTGAAATTTTGTTCGGAAATTCCGGAAATACGGGCAGAAAATAACGGGGCAGAATGCCGGCCAGCCTGTTATTCAGCTGTTTCTGTTTATTATTATCAATTTGGATAAATATGCATATTTTCTCTGGCTTACGTTTTCCAGAAGGGAAAATAATCTGCTAGGTAAATTGTGATTATGGATTAATTAGCATAATATTCTATTTAAAACGCCTGAAATTACAATAACTGGGTGGCCATGAAGGTGTATGTAATTTCAGATTTAAGTTTATCTCCACCTGGAACTGATATCCCGTTGAAAAAAAGATGAATTCCTGCAATTTCCGAACACATTTCGATATTGTGATATATGTAGATGCAATATCAAGCCTATAATTGAACATTATGTTAAAATTTGAGCGGCATAAATATGCATCATGCAAGAATGGTCTGTGATAACAGGTGTTTGGCATCAAATAGGTAAAATACCGCCGGCCTGAGCGGTCTGCACTGCTCTGGCCGGCGGCACTATTTCCATTTCAATTTCAATTCCGGGAATCTGCTGCTCATGAAATTTTCGTTCAGATCAGCTGCAGATCAGTTCCGCAATAAATTAATCTGCTGTACGGGAAGACGCGTTTCCAGCTGCAGCGTGTTTTGCAGCGGCGGCGCGGCGTCTCTCCTTCTGATCGTACTCCTTTTTCTTCAGGCGCTCTTTCTCTTCCAGCGCACGTTCCTCCACTTCGCTCAGTGCGTACTCTGCGCGTACAGCCTCCTGATCCAGTTTGTCCGCGGATTTTCTTCCGGCAAGCATCGGAGGAAGAATATTCGTCAGAGATCCTGCCAGAATGAAGCAGATTCCGATAATCTTGGTGGCCGGCATCGGGTCGCCGAGAATCAGGAAGGCAAGGATCGGTGCGAGAACCGGCTTAAAGAAGAATACCAGAGACACGGTATTGACGGAGACGCTCTCCATAGCCAGGAAATAGCAGGCATAGCCGATTCCCGTAACGCCGATGCAGACGAACAGGAATGCCGGGAGCGTATGCAGCGAGTAGCCCTGGAACATCGGGATTCTGCTGAACATCGTCAGTCCCAGTCCGTTGAACATATGCGCAACAGCCGGAATGTAAGTCAGAAGCGACAGCACAATCATTTCAATTCCGCCCATCAGGAAGGACATGCAGGTATTTACCGTTCCGCCGAATTTTACCGTCGGTTTCTTTCCGCCGACACCATACAGCGCGAACGTAACCGTTGCCAGCATTGTGAAGATGACACCGGCGATACTGAGTTTCATGTGAAGAATGTTGATGACAAATAAAATTCCGACAAGGTCGAGACCCAGTGATACGATATTGCGCCGGTAAATCGGCTCTCCCAGGAACATAAACGCGAAGATCATAACGAAAATCGAGTTGCTGGAGAACAGAACCGCGACAACGGATGCCTGTGTATAGACGACAGACAGCTGATAAAGCGTCATGGAAATTGTGACACCGATCAGACCAAGCATAGCGAACTGAGCAAGGTCACTCTGCGTGATCTTGAGATGGTGCTTGTGCAGGTGGTGCAGAGCCATTGGCAGAAGAACGAGTCCTCCGATCAGGAATCTGGTGAACGTCATCTGAACCGGATTGAACGCGTTTCCCAGGCTCTTCAGCGCGATTTCCATGGAACTGAACAAGATGGTAGTAATGGCGATGTAGATATAACCCTTCTTCAAGAAAAACACCCCTTAATTCGTTTCCAGGATTACAGTTTCTGATGAGTTTGATGATTATTTAACGATGTTTTTTTCATCAAACAAACACATTTGCAACTATAACACTTTTTTCAGGGCTTGAAAAGAAGAGATGTGCAGGAATACAGCGCTGAAAATTACTATTTTCAGGCGTTAGCCGCGTAATTTCGCTTCATCTGTGCCCATATTCGCCAGTTCGTCAGCGCGGTTGTTCATTTTTGTTACGTATTCAAAATCTTCGGTCGTAAACCGCGTTCCATTCCAGCTCACGAATTTCTGGTACAGTTTCTGCTTGTTGATTGCCGGAGAATCAATGTTCACGTGTCCTTTTACACGGAAGAACTGAACATGGTGCTGACGCACCAGAGCAAGAAGCTGTTTCCACAGCTCCTGATTTTCAACCGGTTTTTTCTGTGACGTTTTCCAGCCGTTTTTCTCCCAGTTTTTATACCAGCCGTTCCGGAAACAGTTCATTACATAAGAGCTGTCAGAGAACATCTCAACATCAAGCCCCGTCCTCTTCAGCGCAGAAAAGGCCTGAATGACAGCCATCAGTTCCATCCGGTTATTGGTCGTGTCTTTCTCTCCTCCGTGCAGTTCCTTGCGGTGTTCTCCGAATTCCAGAATGGCGCCCCATCCCCCGAAATTCTTTTCGCTCTGGTTTCCCGAGCATGCTCCGTCTGTATACATTCTTAAAGTGGTCATTGTTTCTGTCTCCTGATTTCTGGCGTTCTAGTTCTATGAATAAGATATCGGTCTGGATGCCGGTATCTGTGCTTTTGCAGGTGCTGCAGCTTTTATCTGATCTTCCGCTCTTCTGCTGCGGTTTTCGGGCAGCGAGCGGCGCGTTTCAGTTCGTCGGCCTCTTGCCGTCAAGATTTTCGGGCAGCGAGCGGCGCGTTTCGGTTCGTCGGCCTCTTGCCGTCAAGGTTTTCAGGCAGCGCGGCGCGTTTCGGTTCATCGGCCTCTTGCTGTCGCCGGCGGCAGGTGGATTTTGTCCACGGGCCCTATTATACCGTGTTTTCCGGAAGTGCGCAGGGGAATTTCCCCGCGGCGCGAGCTGCGGCGGTCTTAAGGGGCGGAAAATGTGGTATAATCCGAGTGTTGCTTAATACAAAATCGGAGAGAGGGGAAACGGAAATTTATGGGACTTGAGTTTTGCTCATTTGCAAGCGGCAGTTCGGGAAACTGCTATCTGGTACGCTCGGACAGCACATCGCTTCTGGTGGATGTCGGGATTGCCGGAAAGCACATTCTGTCGGGGCTGAAAAAATGCGGTATGGAGGCGCCGGATGTGGACGGCATTCTGCTGACTCACGAGCATACGGATCACGTAAAAAGCATCCGCATGATGGGCCGCAAGGCGTCGAACGCGGAGATTTACTCTACGGCTGGGACGCTGGACTGTGTCCGGGACAAGCTGCCGGAGGAGCGCGCGACCGCCATTGACCGGAATCAGCATTTTACCGTGGGAAACATTGATATTCAGGCATTCCCGATCTCTCATGACGCGGCAGATCCGGTGGCATACACATTTCGCTGCGATGGCAGAACGCTGTCGATCATGACCGACACGGGAATCGTCACCGATGAGATGTTTCAGCATATCCAGCCGTCGGACACAGCGGTTCTCGAGGCCAACCATGAGGTGAATATTCTGCGCGTCGGGCCGTATCCGTACCCGTTGAAACAGCGGATTTTGGGCGACCACGGGCATCTGTCCAATGAAACCGCCGGGAACACGGTCTGCAGGCTGCTGGAAGAGCATAAAAGTGACCATATGCCGAGAATCGTCCTGGCTCATCTCAGCCATCAGAACAATACCCCGGAGCAGGCCTTTCTGACCGTCCGGAACATCTTGTTCGAGGACGATTATTACGTCGGCAAGGATCTGAACCTTTCCGTGGCCAGACGCAGTGAGCCGACCCCGCTGATGACGATTTAGCCTTGAGAGCTGCAGGAGGTCGACGCCTTGAGAGCTGCAGAAGGCCGACGCCCTGAGAGCTGCAGAAGGCCGACGCCCTGACACCTTGATGGTGGGCAGTGTTTACGGGTGAATACTGAATACGTACAGGGAAGGCAAAGCTGGAATTGCAGCGTTACCGCATTCAAAAATATAAATATGCGGGGCTGTGGCGCGAGTATACAAAATACAGTTAAGTTGTCGCCTTAAATTTATATATTATCTTTAGCTATGAATATCACAGTAATCTGTATCGGAAAATTAAAAGAGTCCTACTGGAGAGACGCGGTAAAGGAGTATTCCAAGCGGCTTGGAAGCTACTGCAGTCTGGACATCGTTGAACTGAAGGAGTCCAGACTGGCGGCAAATCCCTCCCCTGCCGATGAACTCGCGGTAAAAGTGAAGGAAGGAGAAGAAATTCTTTCGCATATCCGTCCGTCGTCCTGGGTTGTAACGCTGGAAATTCAGGGGAAAAAGCTGTCTTCTGAGAAACTGGCGGAAAAAATCGAAGACTGGAGCCTGGAAGGCCGCAGTGATCTGGTGTTTGTAATCGGCGGAAGTCTGGGGCTTTCTCCGGATGTCAGTAAGAGAGCGGATTTTAAGCTTTCGTTCTCGGATATGACATTTCCGCACCAGATGATGCGGGTGATCCTGCTGGAGCAGATTTACCGGAGTTTCAAGATTATCCGGCATGAGCCGTATCATAAGTAGAGTGGTCATTGCAGTGAATAGTGCCGATGGTAAAAGCAGATGCCAGTTCTGGAGAACGGATATCCGGCAGAGGTTGGATTTTTTCTGTGATCTTAAGGGATGGGTAATTTTCAGGTGTTCGTTCAAGAAGATCTTCGACAGGAATAAAGCTGGGTCTGGTTTTCAGGGTTGGTTTGTGATGGCTGTGTGAATTTTTTCAGGCTGGTTCGTCGAAAATCGATTTTTTTGATAAAGCGCAGAACCGAATAAGTATGCAGCAGAGATAATATCGTAGATTTGCAGAAGCAGGGCTGTTACTGCTTACAGGAAATGTAAATTTCAGTCAGATCCCTGCTGCTCAAGCTTTGCTATAGAAAAATCATCAGTATAAAAAGAGCGAGAGTGCGTATTTCAGCCATTTTGTTCCTTCTTCGGAGAGAAAATTTTTCAGATCATTTGACAATATCGCAACTGAGGGTCTGCAAAATATAAATTAATCAAGATTTCAACGAACTAAAAAAATGCAAACTCAAATGCAATGAAAAAACATAATTTTATCGGCATAAGTATTGAAAATTTCAGGAGACAGAAGAAAAATGAATCAGAAAAACTGCCTGAAGAGGCTGGAAAAATTTGAAAATCAGTGTCCCGACGCCAGTCCGGCCGCATCCACGGCTGAGAAATCCGCTGCGGGGGATGCGGCTTCCAGCCAGTGCGCAGATGCCGGCAAGACAGATACGGCTACATCTGGAAAACCAGTATTTTACGGAGTCAGCACGGGTCCGGGCGATCCGGAACTGATGACGCTGAAAGCCGTCCGCTGCATTGAGAACGCAGACGTACTGGCGGTCCCGAGAACTATGAAGAAACATACCATGGCATTGGATATCGCCGCGCAGGCGGCAGATATTGAGGGAAAAGAGATTTTGTACCTGGATTTCTCCATGAGCAGAGATCCGGAGCAGCGTGACCGCGAGCACCGTGAAAATGCAGAAAAGATCGTCTCTTGTCTGCGGAGCGGGAAAACAACGGCTATGCTGGCGATCGGTGATGTCAGTCTGTACAGCACATATGGCTATGTCCGCGGCGTGGTGCAGGATGCCGGATTTCCGGTGGAGACCGCAGCCGGCGTAAACAGTTTTTCCGCCGCGGCGGCTGTCTCAAACCGCATGCTGACGCAGCCCGACCAGCCGCTGATAATCATTCCGGAGCAGTACGAGGACGTTGAAGAGGCTCTGCGCTTTCCGGGCACCAAGGTCGTAATGAAACCGGGCCGCGATTCCGCACTCTGGAAGGAGCAGCTGAAAAACACCGGACTTCTGGATGACGCCGCGGTTGTGGTGAACTGCGGCCTCCCCGATCAGGCCTGCTATGAGAAAGCCGTCGATGCGCCAGAGAAAACCGGCTACTTCACCCTGATTCTGGTAAACAGCAGCGAAGGAAACACCACGTTTTGAATTGTCTGACAGCGTGCTTATGCGCAGGGTAATTCTGAGGTGGTCTTTTGCAGGCTTTTTATTGTCTTTTCGTCAGACAGCAGCAGAACATTTGCCTCTTACTATCTACTCTGCTGCCCCGGCTGCCCTGGTGGACAGCGTAATTTTTCCAGGCTCTGTTCAGTTCTTCCGGCCTGTGATATAAAATAAATTACAGAATATTGTGCTGCGCTTCTTTTTGGATATTATTCCTTGGACAATTCCTGAGATATAAAAGACTGAATTAAATGAAAGATTTTCATATAAAATGCCTGCATCATTCGTTTATCACCACGGTCAATTGAAATGTTTTCCGCAATGAAAATAAGATGAAGGAATAATGCAGGAATAATTTGCGAATATATACTTACTGTTTTACGATGGAAAATTTCTTGGATGCGTCTAAGTAACGCATTAAAACACCCATGTTGGCAAAGTAATAATTAAAGCGGTCGACCTTCTTTACTTCTACCAGACCGGACTTTACGAGGCGTTTCATGTGCTGGGAAATGGTCGCCTGCGCGTAATCAAACACGCTGGTCAGATCCTTGGTGCAGACGTTTTTCATTTTGCGGTTCTGCTGCATAATGTAGCGGAACAGAAGCAGGCGTACCGGGTGTGCAAGCGCATCGGAAACGCTGGCGATCAGTTCCAGGTCGATGCCGTCGAGCTGCAGGTCGTAATCTTTGTTCTTGCGAATTCTCATAATCTGATTCTCCTGATTTACAAATTCCGTATTTGCTGCGGGTGTATAAATATCGTTAAATATTAGTAAAAATAAATAGGCTGAACGCAGCTGAATCGGCCGCGGAGGACGAGCTTTCGCGGTGCCGGGTTCTGAATAAGCAGGTGAAAATGGAAGCCGGAAAGAGTCTGCTGCATCTGCCGCCGATATGCTGCCCGGTTCTGGCAGATACAGATGAGTGCTGTAATCTGTTTCCTGCTTTGGATATAGAATGGAAATAAAGCGGGCCCACGGATGTTTTCTGCGGAAATGATTCTGGCAGATAACGGGTTTTCTCTCTTTATATACTCTCCGGGTATCTTCCTGGATCCTGTATGTGCAGCATTGCTGAAGATGTTTGTAATTGTATTTCATCGTGCATTTGCAATACACGTATCGCTTATTTACGTTCGCCGATATTTATCATACTACCAGGTAAAAGATTTGACAAGTGAATTGCTTAACGCCGATGCAGGGTGTGGATGGCAGGAGCCTGGCGGTGAGTCTGACAGAGGGTGGTGATCGGAGTGCTTTATACGGATCTGCAGCTAAAATCGGGATGAAATCGGCTGGCAGAATTTGGGTGATGATCTGGCAGGATGGATGCGGGCGCCGGATTTTTTGGGAGCCGGATTTCTGCTGCTGCACACGTTCGCCTGCATATCTTTTTGGCCGGGATGTGGATAAATATACACTGTGGAAAAGCGGTCCGGAAATGTTTTTGGAAGATCGGACTGTCTGCAGATGTCCGTATTTTTCGTGGAAAAAACTGCGGCATGGATTTTTGTTTTGTGAAAATCCATGTGGGCCGGATACGAAATATGTTCATCGCTGCTGCCAGGAAGCAGTGAGTGAGCTCGGCCTTGATACGGTGATATATCGCAGCGAATTTGAATTTTTTAAACGGATCTGGCAGCCGGCAGAATGAAGTCGATTGAAAAAATGACGGAGAGAAAACAGAGATCTCATCTTCAATCCCCCCCGCCTTTTTCGGCTGCGCAGCTGGATTTTCTACTTCTGTCTGACTTGGTAATATAGATAAGATGACAATATTCAGATAAAAATATGAATGGCTGATTTCTCCGTCTGGCATATTTGTCTTACATAGATGGGAAAATAATTTCTGGATATTGTATACGCAGAGTGAGCCGGAGCAGATCGGAAAACAGGTGTGATTGGATGGTGAAATAGATTGATGAGTAGATTTACGAATATAACAGGATAAAAAATACCCGGATTAGATCGTTCGTTCGGATCTTCAGCCGGGTATTTCAGTATTGGTGTGATTAATTATTGATGCTGGAATCTCCATACATCTGTGGTCGATTTTGGTAAATATGGAAATTATTTGCCTGATTGCAGAAGATCTGTCTGCCGGACGGCTTCTCCTGCGGCCTTCCGCTTCTGCCTGTTTTGCGTGATAAATGCGGCGGGCTGGCGGGCTGTCCGCTGCCTGATCAGAGCTGTTTTTCAGGGATCTGCAATTTTCATCTGTATCGACCGAAAGTATCCACTTTACTGCTCATCATTAATAAATGCAGTAAGTTTACCTGTGTCCATTCCGGAAACATTTTCCAGCGCTTTGGAAAGTTCCGCCGCAATCTGTCTGCAGCCGCCCTTCTCCTCTGCTTCGATATTCAATGGCATGATCGGATCGTGCAGGGATTTTCTCAGCAGGAACCAGCCCTGTACATCTCCGCTGAACTGGACGCGTACGCCCTCGTAATTAGGCTTTACCAGATGAATCCGAAGGCCGTATCTGCTGGCTGTACCGGCAGCAGCCTGCAGTTTATCGGAAGCGTCCTGAGTTGTATCAGCAGTACTTTGCGGTTTATCGGAAGTATCCTGAGCTGTACCGGCAGCCTTCTGAGCTGCATTATCTTTATCCGCATCGTTATTCTGAGTCTCTGCATCCTGCTCCTCTGCCCAGGCCTCTACCGCGCTTAAAATCGCAGTTCCGGCGGCGTTGTGATCCTCTTCCGTAATCGGCATGCGGATTTCAACTGCCTCTTCAGGCTCCTTCAGGTCTGCGATGACGGAAGAAATCTCTTTTCCTTCCCTCTTCAGCTGCGCCAGGCGGATAATGATGCGTGTCGCCAGGTATGCGCCGTCGTCCAGGAAGTAATTCTCCTTATATGCCGCGTGGCCGGAGGTTTCGATGGCCAGCTGCGCGTCGGTTCCTTCGGCGTTCAGCTCTGCCGCTTTATTGATGACGTTGCGGTATCCCCTCTTGAAGCGGAGATGATGCAGCTTCAGGCGGTTTTCCAGATAATCGGTGAGCTCGTTGCTGGTGATGCTGTCCGTAACAACGGTTGTGCCCGGATATTCGTCCGCGATCAGTGCGGCGGCCATAGCGACGATTCCGTTGCGGTTGATTTCCCTTCCCTGCTCGTCAACAGCGGAAGAACGGTCTACGTCTGTGTCAAAAATAATGCCGAGGTCGCAGTGATTTTTGTTTACGGCATCTGTAATTGCAGCCATGGCGGCCTCGTTTTCCGGATTTGGGATATGGTTCGGGAAACTGCCGTCCGGCTCCAGGAACTGGCTTGCGGAAGTGTCCGCGCCCAGCGGCTGAAGAACTTTGTTCACGTAGAAGCCGCCGGCGCCGTTTCCGCAGTCTACGGCGATTTTCAGGCCAGAGAGCGGTTTTTCTCCAGCTACGGCCTTCTGGATCAGGCCGCGGAGATGGGCGGAATACAGGTCCATCAGATCCGGCTGACGATCTGCAGAAGATGCAGGCTGTCCGGAAGCTGCTGATTCAGCAGCGGATGGTGTGTCTGCGGTAGATGACTCAGTCTTCTGGCTGACGGACGCGGCCTTTTCGCGGAGCGGAGCCGGTTTCTCGTCATTTTCGGCGGCAGTCAGGATCCTTGCGATGTCTTTTTTGTCGAGTCCTCCGTCTTTACTGAAGAATTTCAGTCCGTTGCGGTTGAACGGCAGATGGCTTGCGGTGACCATGACCGCGCCGTCCGCGCTGATTTCCGGAAATACGGTGGACATGAACATAGCCGGTGTGGAGGCCAGGCCGCAGTCGATGGTACGCGTGCCGAACGGTTTCAGGCCGTCTGTGAAGGCCTGCAGCAGTGATTCGCCGGAGAGCCTCGGATCGCGGCCGATGGTGATCGTCAGTTCTTCCGGAGCCTTTCCGGTCTTCTGACAAAGCCAGACCAGGAAGCCCTGTGCGATCAAGGAGCAGGCCGCAGGGGTGAGGTTGACGGGCTCGCCTTCTACCCCGGCAATTGCCACGCCGCGGATGTCGCTTCCGTTCTGCAGTGCGTGAAAGTTAATGTCTGACATATTGAATCCCCCTTCTACTCAATCGGTGTGCCGTCAGAATGGAACAGCGGGAGCTTTTCCAGGAATGTGATGTCTGTGCGGTCTGCGGAGTCTCCCTCTGCGAGGACGGCCATTCTTCCGACGATGTTTCCGCCTGCCTGATTGACCAGGGCCTCCATAGAGCGCAGAGACTCGCCGGTGCTGATGACGTCGTCCGCGATCAGGACCCGGCGGCCCTTGATCAGATTTACCTCATGCTCGCCGATGCAGAGGGTCTGGATGTGGTCCGTGGTGATGGAATTGACGTCGGTGGACATCACGTTGGTCATGTAGAGCTTCGGCGCCTTGCGCATGACGACGTAGTCGGCAAAATTGCTCTGGCGGGACATTTCGTGGGCCAGAGGAATTCCCTTGGATTCTGCGGTGACGATAACGTCGAATTCCGGCGCCTTCTCCAGAAGGAGTTTTGCGGCGTCAACGGTGATCTCCGAGTCACCGAACATGACGAATCCGGCGATGGAAAGTGTGTCGCTGATCGGACAGATCGGGAGCTGCCGTTTATGTCCTGCAATAGTCATTTCGTAATACATGTGAAAGATGCCTCCTTGTCAGTTTGAATTTTGTCCGTAAAGACAGAAGCGGATTCCAGGGAATATCCCTGAAATCCGATGATTTCTGTACGATATGTGTATGTGTAATTAAGCGGCCGGGGCCATAGCGAGCTTCACGGCGTAGAGCGCGAAAAGCACGAAGGAGATCCACATAACCGGCTTGATGTCCTTAGCCTTTCCTGTGATCACCTTCAGGATTACCCAGGAAATCATGCCCCACATAATTCCGGTTGCGATGGAAGATGTGAACGGCATCATGATGATGGCGAGGAATGCGCCGACGGTGTCCGCGATGTCGTGGCTGAAGTCGACGTCCTTAATGTTCTGCAGCATCAGCAGGCCGACCCATACCAGTGCCGGAGTTGTGGCAAAGGATGGAATCGCAAGGAAAATCGGGCTGAAGAACAGTGAGATGAAGAACAGTACCGCTGTGGTGACGGAGGTCAGACCGGTGCGTCCGCCGTTGGCTACGCCTGCAGTAGACTCAACGAAAGAAGTTACTGTGGATGTTCCCATGATAGCGCCGAATACGGTTCCGACTGCGTCAGCGAGCAGGGCGCCCTTGGCGTTCTGGAGGTTTCCGTTCTCGTCCAGAAGTCCCGCGTTGTTTGCGACTCCGATCAGCGTTCCAACCGTGTCGAAAATGTCGACGAACAGGAAGGAGAAGGTGATGATCGCAAACTGGAGCAGATTGTGTCCGGCCCAGGCAAAGTCGAATTTCCAGATGTTTCCGTCCTTCGGGATCAGGCTGCTGAGGGTGAATGACGGATACAGGGAGTACATTTCCAGTTTCGGGTTGACCACATACCAGCCTGTGGCCTGTGCAATCATGCCCAGAACCCAGGTGATCAGGATGCCCAGGAGAATGTAGCCCTTGACGTTGTAATGATAGAGAACAGCGACGATCAGAATTCCCAGAAGTGCCAGGGCAACCTGCGGGGTTCCGAGGGAGCCGAACTTGATCAGTGTGGATTTGTCTCCGGTGACGACGCCGGCGTTCTTCAGGCCGACGATGGCGATGAAGAGGCCGATTCCTGCAGTGATTGCGTGCTTCAGGTTGGACGGAATATCATTGACCAGCTTCTCTCTGAAGTTTGTCAGAGAAAGAAGGATGAAAATAATACCTTCAACAAATACTGCGGTCAGTGCGACCTGCCAGGCGTTGGTGACGCCGCTCTTGACGATTTCCGGGACTACAGTGTATGCAAAATACGCGTTCAGTCCCATTCCGGAAGCCAGGGCAACCGGGTAGTTGGCGAAAAATGCCATGCAGAGTGTGGCGATTCCCGCAGATACGCAGGTCGCCGTAAAGATATAGGTCGGATTCATTCCGGCTGCAGACAGAATGCTTGGATTGACGGCGAGAATGTAGACCATTGCCAGGAAAGTCGTGACTCCCGAGGCGATTTCCGTCTTTACATTCGTGCCGTGTTCCTGCAGCTTGAAAAGCTTTTCCATGAACATTGCTCCTTTTGTTATCTTATAAAATAGCGAATGAAAAATAGGCCGCGCATGCCCTGCCGTGTCGAATTCACATGGGACAGCTCATGCAGAGCCGCCGTGGATGAACAGAAACACACGCATGATAACGAATAAATCTATTATACACAATTCATCAGAAGTATTGGGAGTAAATTCATGGAAAAGATGGAAATTAGCGGAGGTAACGGGATTACCAGCTTCCCGGGAACGGAAAGGAGCTGATTGGAATGAAAGTGAACGATAAATAGCTGAAAATGATCTGCAGCACAGCCATGGATTTGATTTAATTTGCGTATACTGTATGCCGCAGAGACACAGAAAAAAGCCCGCGGGCCTGAAAAATCAGGCTGCGCGGCGCTCATTCTCATCCTGTGAAGAGGCGGTCTCTTCTGCCTGGCTGTGTTCGCTGGAAACCGCAGACTCTGCCGGTTTCTTACCTGGAAGCTGTGACAGAACAACGGCTCCGAAGATCAGCGCGCAGCCGGTGAACTCCAGCGGCGACAGCATCTCGTGAAGCAGCAGAATACCTGTGACTGCGGAAAACACGGATTCCAGGCAGAGAATCAGAGAGGCCTCTGCTGCCGGGACGTGCTTCTGCCCGAGGATTTCCAGTGTGTAACCGACTCCGGTGGACATGATTCCGCCGTAGGCAATGGCCTTCCATGCGTGCAGAATGGCAGAAATTTGCGGATTTTCAAAGATGAACATGCAGATAATTCCCATCAGTCCGGAGATGATGAACTGAATGGATGAAAGTTTGATTCCATTGCATTTTGGCGCATAGTGTCCGATCAGCATGAGCTGGAGGGCAAAAAATACCGCACAGAGGAGTGTCAGGATATCGCCTTTCTGGAAGGTCATCCGGCCGCCTTTCAGGGAAATCAGATACAGGCCCGCGACGCTCAGCACCGCGCTGATCCAGATGACCGGGCGGACCTTTTTTCCGATCAGCACGGAGAAAATCGGGATGAATACAGCGTATAAGGAAGTAATAAATCCGGACTTAGCAGCAGATGTATATGCAACGCCGAACTGCTGAAGACTGGATGCGAGAAAATGCGTCAGTCCGCAGAGAAATCCGCCAATCAGCAGAATCTTCCATTCTGCATGCCGGTCTTCCCTGCTCTTCTGCGCCTCTCCAATGTCCGCGCGGCCAGCGAAAATAATTATCGGAATCAGAATCAGGCCTCCGAGCAGAGTACGGATTCCGTTATAGGTGAAGGCGCCGATCGCGCCGCCCATTTTCTGCGCGACAAAGGCAGAGCCCCAGATAAATGCCGTGATAAAAAGCAGAATCGTACTTTGTGTCCGTTTGGTCATTTCATCCTCCTTTTATGTAAAAACGCAATGAATAAAGAAAATCGTGAACCGGTCAGGCTGACAGCGAGTCCGGCACAGCCGGTATCGTGCAGATGCTGCAGGAAACCCGCAGGCCGGACAGCGGAAGCTGATATTGCAGCTGAAGGCAGCTGCAAGTCAGGTGCAGAAAAAGAGAAGCGGGGAAGAAAAGATGTATACAATATACATGATCCGCCTGCTCTGAACATATCATTAACTGACCTATGGTTCATACTGAAGTACACTATACACCATTCAGGGCAGAGTTTGAAGATAATTTACGATTATTTTTTACAATTGATATAAATTTGGGAAGATACATCGATAAATGTTGTAATATCAATGAAAATACGAGATTTGTTTTGGGGATATGTGCAATTTACCGCTTTAAAATGCTAAAATTTTAAAGTGATAAATTGCATACAGATGGAATAAATTACCTAACTTATTTAAGATGGTAAATCGGGAAAATGATAACATGGACCTGAGGCTGATACAGGAACGGCGTATGGCCCGGTCAGCTGAGACAAGGGAGGTCGGGGATGAAGTGGAATGGGAAAGCGGGGATACTATGTACTGTACAGCTTGGTGGGAATATCCTGTTGGGCATGCAGCTGCTTTGGTATTCAGTTACAACGAATAAGAGGAAACGGGAAGAAACGGGAAGAAACGGGAAGAAACGGGAAGAAACGGGAAGCGCGTGTATACTGCACACAAAATGCTGCAATACAGATATCCTGTGTTGTCGTGTTTTGCAGTTGTAACAAAAATCGGACGGATTCCCGACGATTGATAAGTAGAAACTTCGGAAATCCGCCCATTTTTTCCCCCATCCGAAGATTTTTTTTACCTTTCGGATGGATGGGCGTTTGGCAGTATATCCGAACTTATAAGCGCCGGATAGTTCGGATATAGATCTGGTACAGGATAAATTCCCGAAGTCAATTGTGCACAATCAGAAAGTTCTGCGGTTCTTCTCATTAATTTGGAGAAAAATAGAAGAAAATGGAAGAAAATAAAGGTGAAAGACACTGCCGGCAGCAAATAGCCAGCAGACAGATGTGTAATGTACAAACAATTAAACAATGCAAAATTTTGAGTTCGGATGAAAGCAGGTTTATGTTCCCATCCGAACTCGATTGCGCTTAATTCGGATGAGAGGGAAAATGGCTGTTTATCCGAAAGTTCGGCTTCGATGACTTCCATTTATTTTCATAATCGCATTGCTCCCAGTCGTGAATCGGATGAATGACAATGAAACACCGTAAGTAGTATACAGCATACTGAAATTCACTATATTATTGCATTATATAAGTATACAGTATACTTGAGTATCATCTATACTCAAGCGTCCCTCTTTTGTTATCCTTCTCGTTAAATTGCATACAGTATACTTGTAGCCCCCATTTTCCCCCGTTTTCCCCCGTTTTCATGCCTGTCTGCCTTGTATTTCTGCCGGTTTTGCGGCTTGAATGCAGCAAGTGTCTGGAAGCAGGGTCGGTGAAATGCAGCAGGTATTCGGATTTTTCTCTTACTGCTTCTTCCCCGGCATCGCCGCCGGCTTCTTCACCAGTCCTTCCGGCAGCTGGGACAGGATCACGGCGCCGAAAATCAGCGCGCAGCCCAGGTATTCGCGCGGGGACAGCAGTTCGTGCAGAAGCAGCGTGCTGGTCAGGGCGCCGAAAACGGCTTCGAGGCAGAGAATCAGCGAAGCTTCGGTGGCCGGCGTGTGTTTCTGGCCGATAATCTGCAGAGTGTAGGCCAGGCCCGTTGAAAGTACACCGCCGTAGACGATCGGGAACCAGTAGTGCAGAATGGCGGCGATATGCGGCGTTTCAAAGACGAACATGCAGATGACGCCCAGTGTGCCGGAGAGCAGAAATTGGATGCATGACATCTTGACCCCGTTGCATTTTGGCGAATAATGGTCGATCACCATAATCTGAAAGGCGAAGAACAGTGCGCAGAGCAGCACCAGCAGGTCGCCGAGCTGGAGAGTGAAATGCCCGCCTTTCATGGAGATCAGGTACAGACCGGCAACGCTGAGAATGCAGCAGAACCACACCAGCGGGCGGATGCGCTTTCCGAGAAAGACAGAAATCAGCGGCACCAGAATCGCATAAAGCGATGTGATGAAACCGGCTTTGCTGGCAGTAGTGTATTCAATTCCGATCTGCTGCAGTGTGGAAGCGATGAAATGCATGAGGCCGCAGAGAAGACCTCCGGCCAGAACCACCTTCCACTGCAGCTTCCGTTCCTCTTTCGAGGCGTTCTGCCAGCCGGAATCTGCGCGGTCGGACAGAATGACAGCCGGGATCAGGACCAGACCGCCCAGCAGCGTGCGGACGCCATTGTAGGTAAACGGCCCCAGTGCCCCGCCGACCTTCTGCGCCACGAACGCCGAGCCCCAGATAAATGCTGTAAGTAAGAGAATAAGATTGCTTTGTGTGCGTTTGCTGATTTTCATGAACCCTGCCACCTGTTTTTTTCGATTGAGAAAGCATATTGCGTGATGCGGACTGAATTGAAATTATCGATGCATAATTATACGATGCATCCCCACTCCCCTTCGACAAAATCCAATGCGCAAGGGGTATTTCTGATATTGCGCGGCCGCATAAATCATAATGAAAATAATTGTATCAGATAACAAAACTGCCCGCAATCCTGTCCGGCTGTTATTCTCTAGAAATCTGCTGTAAAAAGAATTTTCCCTGCCCAGTCTGCTCATTCCGATGGTTAATTCAAGATTTGTTTTTCAGTGATAATATGCATAAACGAAGCCTCCGCCCTGGAATTTCTGCCCGGTTCCGGCCGCGACGCTCGTTACATTAGTTTTCCTAATGTTAATACATTAAAAAGTAATTTGAGTAATGCTAATGTTATTCATATACTCAAATTATGAAAGATCAATCCGTCGAATCGTTTACATGTTTTATGAGGAGGAAAAACCGATGAATGTAATTAAGATTTTGAAAATTCTCTGTGGCATCGGCATTGTCTATATTTTATTCCTGCAGATAAAAAGTCTCAGGGAGATACTGCGCACGGAGGACGGTAAGGCGCAGATAAAAAAGGAGCGCAAATTTCTTATTTATAACAGCCTGGTTGCATTGTTATCTAATTTTTTTGATGTTCTGGGAATCGGTGACTATGCAACAGCAACGGCGGCGTATAAACTCAGGGGCTCCGTGGATGATATCAATATTCCGGGAGTATTAAATGTCGGCAACTGTGTACCGGTGCTGGTAGAAGCCATTCTGTTTTTCAGTTTAGTTAAAATTGATATTGTTACGCTTATCAGTATGCTTCTGGCCATGGTCATCGGCGCACGTGTCGGAGCTAAATTTGTTACGAAATGGGATGCTGAGAAGGTCCGTGCCGGAATGGGAATTGGTCTTCTTGCGGTAGGAGTCGTCATGATTTTCAAGCAGCTGGGAATCGGTCCATTCGGCATGATCGGCACGGCCACCGGAATTTACGGATATAAGCTTGTTATTGCGATTGTCGTAGACTTCTTCCTGGGAGCGCTCATGAATATCGGTGTAGGAGCATACGCACCGACATTTGCACTGGTTTCTGTTCTGGGGATGAACGTTCAGTCGGCTTTTCCGATCATGATGGGAGGATGTGCCTTCCTGATGACCTTTGGCGCAGGACCTACCTTCCTGAAAGAGCATCGTTATGATGTTACTGCAACATGGGCAGATACAATTTTGGGAACGGTCGGTGTCATTCTGGCATTTTTCCTGGTCAAGAACATGCCAATCACGGTACTGCTCTGGGTTGTTGTCGTGGTAGTTTTCTACACAGCAGTTTCATTCCTCAGGGATTTTGCAAAATCCAGAAAATCGAATACCGCTGAGTAATACATAAGTGATTGAAGAAAATTTCGTGGCAGAACGGCGCTGCAGGAACATTTTACTGCTTATCTGCCAGAAGCTTCGGATGTGCAGGGAGAGAATATGAATTTACAGCAGATTAAGGTTTTTAATGCAATCGTTGAAGAAGGACAATATACCCGGGCCGGAGAAGCGCTGGGCTACACACAGTCCAGAGTTACGCAGATGATGAAGGCTTTCGAGGAAGAAACTGGTTTTTCATGTTTTATCAAGACGCGTAACGGTGCAGAACTTACCCAGTCGGGAAAGCTGATTCTCCCCTATGTAAAACAGATCCTTGCTGACCTGGAAAGATTTAATTCAGAAATCGATGATCTGAACGGGCTCAAGAAAGGTTCGCTGAAAATCGGGACACATATCAGCTGCTCGATTGCATGGCTTCCCTATGTGATGAGTTCTTTCCAGATTAAATACCCGGACATAGAAACGGCAATTGTCGAAGGCGGACAGCAGTCGATTATCAATGATATCAAGAATCATAATGTGGATTTTGGAATTATCAGCAGACCGGATGATGAATCGGTAGATTTCATTCCACTGTATGAAGACCCGATCGTCGTTGCCATGCCTGATGATGATCAATTAAGCGAGTATGGGAGAATTCCCATGTCCGCACTTGATGGGTGCTCCTTTGTCATCTCTGATTCTGTGTTCGACAGCGATTCAGAGAAGGTATTAACCAATTCCGATATCGACTACAACATTGAGTTTACACTGCGAAATGACTTCGCAATCATGTCTATGGTTAGAAATGGAATCGGCATCAGCATCATGCCAGAGCTGGTTCTGAAGAATTTTCTGCCTGGAGATCTGACTTACCGGGAACTTGAGCCGTCCGTTTCCAGAACTCTTGGAATCGGTATGATCTCAAGAGACGTGCTCGGACCTGTCGGAAAGACCTTTATAAAGGAGCTGACCGGTGTAGTGCGTCGCAGAATGAAGGAATAAGTTTTTCGTACTGCCGCGCAGCCGACAGTGCCATTGTCAGGCTTGTGCGGCCGGATGGGGAGATCCCCTGTCCATTCGTCTGTCATTGATTGTCAGTTTTTCTTATACACATATTTGATTGCGGCAGTTTCTGCCGCAGAAAAAGCTTTTTCCCACTGTATAAATTTTATGCGGTGTCCGGGAGAAAGCTTTTTTGTTGTCCTGCAGGCAGGATCTCCGGCATTTCTCCTCTCCATTGGTATTCTTCCGAGATTCTGATAAAATGGATACAGTCTGCCATGGGAGTGTTTTTCTGCAGTTTGGATCGTTCGAATTTCGCAGGAGAAATCGGAACTTTAGGATACTGTATACAGACAAAGCCCGGTGCAGAAGATTTAAATCAATATCGCCGCATCTTTGCGGCAGCGCATTGTAAGCGTTTAAATAGTGAATGCCAATAATAACATATACAGGTTCATCGGGAGTAAAGGAAATGAGTCAGGAATCAGAATTAGAAGAACTGCGGAATAAAGTTTTGGAAACGCTGCGGCGCATCCGTCCTCTGGATGAAGAGGCCATGGATTCTGCCCGTGAGCGTGAGCGGTCGCTGGCGAAGGTTCCGGGAAGTCTCGGACGGCTGGAGGATATTGCTGTTCAGATTGCGGGAATTACCGGAAGACCGCATGGGAATCCGCTGAAGAAGCAGGCGGTTCTGCTGATGTCGGCGGATCATGGGGTTGCCGCAGAAGGGGTTGCCTCTGCGCCGCAGACGGTGACGACAAGCCAGACGGTGAATTTTACCAGAAGGATTACCGGAATCGGATCACTGGCGAAGTATTTTGACATCGACCTTCTGGTGACCGATCTGGGAATGCGCATCCCTGCCCCGCCGGAGTATTACACCGATCAGATGCTGACAGAAGACGGAAAAATCACCGGGAAAATCGTCAACCGCAGACTCGCTGCAGGAACAAAAGATCTTTTGAAGGAGCCTGCCATGAGTGAAAAGCAGCTTCTGCAGGCGGTTCTTACAGGAATGGAAGCCGCAGACGCGGCAGTTTCCGCAGGCGTGCAGCTTCTCGGAGTCGGTGAAATGGGAATCGGAAACACCACGCCGTCCTCTGCCCTGCTCTGCTGCCTGACCGGGATGCCGGCAGAAAAACTGGTGGGCCGAGGCGGCGGTCTGAACGATGAGGGCCTGAAACGCAAGGTTCAGGTTGTTCACGATTCGGTTGAACGCTGCATGGCGGAAGCCGGCTATGGCCTGCAGGATTTCCTTTCACAGGTGAAAGGAAAAACAGTGAAAACTCCGATTTCGGCGGACCAGCAGCAGATTCTGGAATTCCGTGCCTCTGCTGGCCTGGAGCTCCTCCGGCAGCTTGGAGGCTTTGAAATTGCCGCGATGACAGGCGCCTATCTTTCTGCTGCTGCCCACCGGATTCCGACGGTCGTCGACGGCTTTATTTCCGCGGCTGCAGCGCTTGCGGCCTGCGAGATTGCACCGGATACGGCAGAGTATCTGTTTGCGTCGCACTGCTCTACAGAGCCGGGATATCTGGCCGCGGTTTCCGCGATGGGTCTGCACCCTTCCCTGGATCTGCAGATGCGCCTTGGCGAAGGCAGCGGCTGTCCTCTGATGTTTAAGGTCATGGAAGCTGCCTGTGCATCGATGGATCTGATGGGGACGCTGGCAGAGGGCCAGATTGACAGTGATTATCTGGATAAGATGACGAAGCACGATTACACCGGAGGAGCGGAAAGTCAGGCGGGAAACGGGCGTGATTCCCTAAACAGCTGAATTTTGTCCCCAAAAGAAAGTAAACGGAGGTAAAATGCATTATTTCATCGGCGGCGGCGCAAAGAGCGGAAAATCGATGCGTGCGCAGAGGATTGCGCGGAAAATGGCGGAGGAGAAGCGAGTCCCGATGTATTATCTTGCGGTGATGGATCCGCAGGATGAAGAGGATCTGGAGAGGATCCGCGGGCATCGGAAGGCGCGTGAAGGCTGGGGTTTTCAGACACTGGAAGAGTCTTACGACATTCCGCGGGTCCTGGAAACGGCAGATGCGGACGGCGTGTTTCTGCTGGACAGCGTGACGGCACTTCTGGCGAATGTGATGTTCCGCGGAGGCCAGATCAGTCAGACGGCCGGAGACGAGGTCCTGCAGCAGCTTCTGACGTTTGCGGACAGGACGGAGAATACGATTTTTGTGTCGGATAATGTGTTTTCTGATGCGGCGCTGTATGATCCGGTGACGGAGGCTTACCGGCGGGCAATGGGGAGGATTGGAATCGCCCTGGCGGAGCGGTGCGGGATTGTTGAAGAGGTCTCGGCCGGAATTGTAAAACGCTGGAAAGGCTGATTTTTGCGGCGTGGGAAGGAAGGCAGGCCCGGGACTGTGAAGTACCGCTCTGCATCAGGATAATATAATAAGGTTACTGAACAGAAAATAACGGAGACAGACAGGAATTTTTAATATGGACGAACAGAATAATGAACAGAACAACAAGAAAAACCTCACGGCGCTGTTTATGGCCTGGGGAAATTTCACGGTGATCCCCTGCCCTTACAAGCACTGGGACAGCCGGCTGAACCACCGGATGCTGATGTTTCTGCCGGTCATCGGTGCGGTGATCGGAGTTGTGTGGATTGTCTGCCTGACCCTGCTGCGCTGGATCGGGCTGCCTTACCTGCTCCTGGCAGCATCGGCGGAGTTTCTCATTTTCCGGCTCTGTGGATACATGCATCTGGACGGATTTATGGACGTCAGCGACGCGGTGATGTCGCGCAGGTCTCTAGAGGAACGGCAGCGGATTCTGAAGGACTCACGGGTCGGCGCGTTTGCGGTAATCTGCCTGCTGTCTCTCCTGCTGGTGTGGTTTGCGGCTTCCGTCAGCCTGTTTTCAGCCCTTGGACGGGCGACAACGGACAGCCTGGATATTCAGAACGCCGCGGCCCTCCTTCCCTATTTCCTGATTCTGATTCCGGTCTTCAGCCGGGCCTGTGCCGGCCGGATGGTTCTGACCTACGATCCGATCCGGTCCAGTCAGTACGTTCAGGGAAATTCCGATCCGGGAAAGAAGAAATACAGAATCGGGATATATATTCTGGTCCTCGTTCTGGAGGTTGTATTTTGTATACTTCTGTGTGCGCTGGCCGTCCGGAAGCAGGCGCTGTTCGGCGCGTATAAGTATCTGCGCGCGCTTCAGATCCGGCGTGGTGTGCGTCCTTCCTACGCAGGTTACGCGGCAATGCATATTTCCGCATCATCAGCGGCGCTTCTGCACGGATTCGGCAAAATATGGGCCGGAACGAAGCTGCTGATTCCCCACTCCGCATCCGTGGTGATATCCGCAGGAGGCATGAATATGGCGGATAAATTTTTGTATCAGGGAATCGCGGAATCATTCGGAAGTTTATCCATAAAAATCGGGCTGGTCCCTTGCGGACTGATTTTTGCCGCCGTGATGCTTGCGGTGATGTGGACAGCCGGATGGCTCGCCTGCCGCCACGCGCGCAGACAGCTGGGCGGAATGAACGGCGACATTGCGGGATACACCATCTGCATCAGCGAACTGGCGGGAATCATCCTGCTGGCCTTCTTCTACATGTAGGGACAAAATGTAACGCGCAAGAGGCCCGGTCAGGCAGCCCGGCCTCTGTGAAACTCCCGGGAATCCGACTGCAGATGCGGCATAAATAAAGAGAAATTATGGAATGATTTAATGCTGTAATGTGTTAAAGTGAACAAATAAATCCCGGATATTTCATGTGAATACACTGGAAAACCCTGTAAATACAAGATTTTGGAGGAAAAATGATCCTTATTTTCGGCGGTGCGTATCAAGGCAAAAAAGAATATGTTATAAATAAATACAAGTTAACGGATGCTCAGATCTATAACTGCGAAAACCCTGATAAATACAGGAATTTAGAATGTACCGGCGGCGCCGGAGAGCTGACGGCCGCGGCAGGGTCGTTTTCTGCGGCGGATCATCTGGAAGCCTGGATTCTGCGGGAAATCAGGGAAAAGCGGAATCCTGAGGACGAGCTTCAGGATGTGCTGGACAGCGGCTGCTGGGAGGATCAGATCGTGATCTGCACGGACATCACGCAGGGAATCGTGCCGATTGACGCGGAAATGCGGAAGTGGAGAGATCAGACGGGAAAATGTCTGCAGCTCCTGGCTTCCCGCGCGGACGAGGCTGTACGGGTGTTCTGTGGCATCGGCGAAACGGTGAAAGTCAGCAGAGACCGGACGGTCTGAGTGTCAGAGGGTAATTGGAAGTTTGCACGGAGGGAGAATATGCAGTCGGAGATTGTATTGCTGAGGCATGGAGTTACAGAAGGAAATCAGAAGCACTGGTTTTATGGCGGAATTGATATCCCGCTGACAGCTGAAGGCGTGCAGCAGCTGAAAGCACTGCGCGGGCGCGGTGTGTATCCGGCTCTTCCGGCCTGCACACAGGTATTTACAACCGGACTTCAGCGTACAGATCAGACGCTGCAGGCGGTGTACGGTGATCTTCCGCACGGCACGATCCGGGAACTGCAGGAATACCAGTTTGGAAAATTTGAGGGACATTCCTTCCAGGAGCTGCAGAACGATCCGGAGTTCATGGAATGGGTAAATGATACGACCTATGAAAAACATCTGGAGGGCGGCGATTCCAGAGGGAGCTTTACGCGGCGCGTCCTGACTGGAGGTGACATTCTCCTGTCCAAGCACGAAGGATTCTGTGAGAAGGCGGCTCGTGAAGCTAGCTCTAAAGCTGCCAGCGGCCCGAACGGAGCGGCCGGTATCCGGAAAACGGAAACAAAACTGCAGGACGGTCTGGAAGAGCGCGGAGAAGACAATGGTCTGCCGCAGGTTCTGCTCCCGAAAGACATGCCGAAAAAGAAGGAGCCGCCGGTTCTCAGCGGCCCTGCAACCCTGGCAGTATGCCACGGCGGCGTCATTTCCCAGCTGATGAGAAGCTGGTTTGAGCGCCCAGATGAAGAAATCTGGGAATGGGTTCCGGCACCGGGACTCGGATACGTCGTCCGCCTGGAAGATGGAAGGCCGCAGAGCTATGAGATGTTTGGCGCGGCGGAGACGCTGGACCAGGGAATAATGGAAGAAGATAAATAAGAAAGTATGCAGCGGCCGCTGCCTCAGGGATTAAGAATTCACCCGGGGCGGCGGTCGTTTTTGTTTCTGCACGTATGGCCTGCACTTGTAATTGCATATTCGTAACGAAAACTTTATTTTATTTAAAGTTTAGGGTATTTATAACGAAAACTTTACGAAATTAAAAGTTTAGGGTATGATTAAACAAAGAAGGGAGGTCAGTTATGCAGAAAAGGATGGAAGAATTGAAACCTAGAGACCTATATCTGCGCAAGCTCATAGGATTCCAGGATACGGAACCAGTGAAAGTGATCACGGGGATCAGACGCTGCGGAAAGTCCAGCCTGTTAAAGCTGATGCAGAAGCATCTCCTGGATACCGGGGTTTCTGAAAATCAGATTATTTCCATGAACTTTGAATCCATGGAATTCCGACGGATGGATGTTGATGCGTTTTATCAGTATGTGAAAGGGAAAGTACTTCCGGATAAGAGAATGTACCTCTTTTTTGATGAGCTCCAGAGATTAGATCAGTGGGAGGATGCAGTTAATTCGTTCCGTGTGGACTTCGACTGCGATATCTATATTACAGGTTCGAATGCCTATCTGCTTTCTTCTGAGTACTCGACTTATCTGACAGGAAGATATGTTGAAATAAAGATGCTCCCGCTCTCATTCAGCGAATTCGCTGTATTTAACAATTACGAAATCAGGGATTATGAGACGCCTGGCGGGGAGCTGAAGAAAAGGGCATATGATGCTGACGGAGAAGCTGTGGAATGGAGTGAACTCTTCGAAGCCTATCTTCATTATGGCGGGATGCCGGGAATCGAAGATGTGGGTCTTTTCCAGGATCGGGCACTGGCCCTTCTCGATGGAATCTATTCGACGGTCGTTGTAAGAGATATTCTGGAAAGGGAGAAGCGGCGGGGCCGCAGGCAGATTACTGATCCGGTTCTCCTCCGAAAGATCGTTCTCTTTCTGGCGGATAACATTGGTAATAATACATCCCTGTCTTCTATCAGCAATACTCTGGTGTCGGAGAGAATGCTGGATGACAGGCCGAAGAAAGGGAAACCGGCGACGCAGACGATTTCCGCTTATGTGGAAGCCCTTCTGGAATCCTATCTCTTTTATGAAATCAAGCGCTTTGACATCAAGGGTAAGGAAGAACTGAAAACGCTTGGAAAATACTACATTGTTGACATCGGACTAAGGAATTATCTTCTTGGTTATCGAGATGTGGATACTGGCCATATTATTGAAAATATCGTTTTTCTGGAACTGATGCGCCGGGGATACGATGTGGCTGTGGGAAAAATCGATAATAAGGAAATTGATTTTATTGCCTGGAAGGATGACGAGAAAATCTACTATCAGGTAACAGAAGATATGACAGCCGAAGGTACAAAGGAGCGTGAGCTGGCGCCGCTCCGGATGGTAAGGGATAATTACGAAAAAACGATCATCACCCTGAACACACCGTCAACGGCATCGATTGATGGAATTAACATTGTCAGGCTGATAGACTTTCTTACGGAATAAGAACCCCACCCTTCCACGACGCTAAAGCGTCGGATGGGTGCCCAGGAACCTTGTTGTCGTCTAACGAACAGACAATAGAAAAAAGACGCGCTGCACAGACTTGTTTCTTTACAATTACTGTGCATCGCGTCTTTTTCATCGTCATATCCTCGGCACGTTTTCCTGATCATGCAGGCGGATAGAGATTTCTCCAGTCCGCAGAACTTCACGCGTCCCGGCGTTTTCTCCGTCCAGATATTCCACCAGCAGGCCGCCGTCGTCTTCGATGGCCAGCGCTTTTGCCGGGATCTCTTTATCACTGCTGAGCGGGTGGACGTAGATCTGTTCGCCCAGGATGAAGCAGCGGCGGCGGTATTCCGTCAGAAATGAACGGTCTTCCACATCATTCATGATGCTGCAGACCTGGTTGACGAGTTCCGCGGCCAGAGCGCTGCGGCTGAAGGCGCCGATGTGGTCGGCCAGAGAACCGGCCTTGTGCGCGATTTCCGGCGGGAAACTGCCCGGAAAACAGTTGATTCCGATGCCGATGATCAGCCGGTCGATGACGCCGGTTTCCATGTTGGTCTGCGCTTCCGTGAGGATGCCGCAGACTTTTTTTCTGTTGTAATAGATGTCGTTGACCCACTTGATGTTCGTTTCGATCCCGACGACTTTTTCCACCGCGCGGCAGACCGCTACGGCAGCAGCCATGGTGACAAAAGGTGAATGAGCAATAGAGAAATCCGGTTTCATGCCGAAGCTGATATAAATGCCGACTCCTCCGGGAGACTCGAATTTTCTGCCGAGGCGTCCGCGTCCTCCGGTCTGACGGTTCGCGATCATGACGACCGGGCGGTCTCCCCAGTTTCCGGCTTTTACGAGGTCATTGGTTGACGTAACGGTATCTTTTACGATGACATCGATGTCGGCATGCACGTCTTTTTCAACGGCTTCCTGGGTCAGCTGATCCGGAAGTGCCGTCAGGCAGTAGCCGGCCTTGGTGCGGCTTTCGATCGGATAACCTTCCTCTTTTAAATGGGATACGGCTTTCCAGACGGCGTTACGGGAGACGCCCAGCTGGTCGGCGGCCTGCTGGCCGCTGACAGCATTTCCTATATTTTTTTTCAATAAATCGAGTAAATCGCTTTTGGTCGACATAATTCTTCCTCTTTACATATTCTTGATCGATAATTTTCAGTCATCGGATATAATAGACACATTGCACGGCAGGCAGGGTATTCCCTTGCGAACGCGGATTTTCAAGGGCCCGCAGGGCCAAAAAGTTATCCGCGGCGGGTTTTGTCCGGGACAGGCCGGGACAAAAATGAATCCGCAGCTGCCGGGGGCGGTGTCTGCGCCGGTTTCAGTATACCACGATCCGGTGGTCAGCGGACGGAAAAACCGCATGATCTCAACCGCTCTGGAAGGTGTAGAGTTTTTGAAGAAGTGTATTTCTTCTTTCATTTCTATGCGGTGTATGATAGTATATCTGGATGACGGCTTTCTATTGTCAGCATATTATTCACATCATGCTGGGGCTGTCGTTTTGGGGAGGGATGGAGTTTATGGAATCCCATCAAATGGGGATGTATATTGCAGTCATTATTCTTCTGGTCCTGCTGTCGGCCTGCTTCTCCGCGGCGGAGACGGCATTTACATCGGCGAATAAGATCAGACTGAAGAATATGGCTTCAGACGGAAATAAAAGGGCGGAACGCGCGCTGAAACTGATCAACCGCTATGATGATCTGCTGTCAACGATTCTGGTTGGCAACAATATCGCGAATATCACGAATACAGCGGTTGCGACAGTATTCTTCGTGGGCGTGTTCGGTTCATACGGCGCGACGATCTCTACGGTTGTGATGACGATCATTGTTCTGGTGTTCGGCGAGGTAACGCCGAAAACTCTGGCAAAGGAATTTCCGGAATCACTGGCGATGTTCTTCGCGTCGCTGTTTCATGCTCTGGTGCTGATTTTCACGCCGGTTAACTGGCTGTTCCGGGAGTGGAAAAAGCTGCTGCTTCATCTTATTAAGGGTGAAGCGGAACGTGGAATCACGGAGGATGAGCTGATTACCATCGTAGAAGAGGCGGAAACGGAAGGAAGTCTTGAGTCTGACCAGAGCGAGCTGATTCAGAACGCGATTGAATTCAACGAGCTGGAGGCCTGGGACGTACTGACGCCGCGTGTGGACATCGAGGCGCTGGATGTGGAAATGACGGAGGAAGAGGTTAATGACGTTTTCCGGAAGACCGGATTTTCCAAGCTGCCGGTTTATGAGGACGACCTGGATAAGATTCTGGGTGTGCTCAGCCAGAAAGACTTCCACAACTACGTTTATCACAAGCCGAAGACGATTTCCGACTATATCAAGCCGGTGGTGTTCGTAGCGGGATCCATCAAAGCATTCTCGCTGCTTCAGCGTATGCAGCATGACAAGAGCAAGATCGCGATTGTCGTGGATGAGTACGGTGGTACGACAGGACTGGTCACGATGGAAGATATAATTGAAGAGCTGGTCGGAGAAATCTACGATGAGCGCGAGGATGTCGGAGCCAGAGACATTACGCCGCTGCAGGACGGAAGTTACCGCGTACTGGGACTGGCGAACGTTGAAAAGGTCTTCGACTATTTTGATGAAGATATTGACTTTGACGAGACAACGGTAAACGGATGGGTGGTCCGTCAGATTGACCGCCTGCCGAAAACCGGTGACACGTTCTCGTATGAAACAAATAAGCAGATATTTACCGGAAGAGTTACCAAGGCGGACAGCCGGAAGGCGATTGAAGTCAACCTGCGCGTAACCCCGAAACCGGATGAAGAGGATTAGAAAAGGAGGACTCAGGCAGAATGAGTTTAATGGAGAAAATTTTCGGCGATCTGAATAAGAAAGAGATCCGCAAGATCGAAAAGATCGCAGCGAAAGTTGAAGCGTTTGATGACGAGATCTCAGCGCTTTCCGATGAGGAATTGAAGGCAAAGACACCGTATTTCAAAGAGCGTCTGAAGAATGGAGAGACGCTGGATGATATTCTGCCGGAGGCATTCGCCGTTGCCCGCGAAGGTGCCTACAGAAGTGTCGGCATGAAGCCGTTCCACGTACAGATCCTCGGAGGCATCGTCCTGCATCAGGGAAGAATCGCCGAGATGAAAACCGGTGAAGGAAAAACCCTGGTAGCGACACTGCCGGTTTACCTGAACGCGCTGGAAGGAAAGGGCGTCCACGTAGTCACCGTCAACGATTACCTGGCAAAGCGTGACTCCGAGTGGATGGGAAAGGTTTACACCTTCCTGGGACTGACCGTCGGCTGCGTCATTCACGGCATTTCCGAAGAAGAAAGAAAGGCCGCTTACCGCGCAGATGTCACCTACGGAACCAACAACGAGTTCGGTTTTGACTATCTGAGAGACAACATGGTTACCTATAAGGAAGAGCTGACTCAGCGCGAGCTGCATTACGCCATCGTCGATGAGGTCGACTCCATCCTGATCGATGAGGCCAGAACCCCGCTGATCATTTCCGGTGAGGGAACCAAGTCCACAGATCTGTATCGCCGGGCGGATGATTTTGTCAGAACACTGACCGAGAAGGACGACTACGAGATCGAGGAGAAGGACGACCAGATCGCCCTGACCGATGCCGGAGTTGCCAAGGCTGAGGAATACTTCGACCTGGAGAACTTCGCAGATCCGGAGAACATGGAGATCAACCACAACGTACAGGAAGCTCTCCGTGCGGAATACATGATGAAGAGAGACAAAGACTACATCGTCAAGGATGGAGAAATCGTCATCGTCGATGAGTTCACCGGCCGTCTGATGTACGGACGCCGTTACAGCAACGGTCTGCACCAGGCCATCGAGGCCAAGGAGCATGTTCTGGTCCGTTCCGAGTCCAAGACGCTGGCAACCATCACCCTGCAGAACTACTTCAGAATGTACGACAAGCTCGCCGGAATGACTGGTACTGCGAAAACTGAGGAAGACGAGTTCCGTGATATTTACAACATGGACGTTGTTGTCATCCCGACCAACAAGCCGGTTATTCGTCAGGACCTGCAGGACTCTGTATATCAGACAGAAAAGGGTAAGTTCAAGGCGATTGCAAAACGTGTAGAGGAAGTACACAAGACAGGACAGCCGGTTCTGGTCGGTACGATTTCCATTGAGAAATCTGAGCTGATCAGCGACATGCTGGATAAGAAGGGCATTCCGCACAACGTATTGAATGCGAAGCAGCATGAGCGCGAGGCGGAAATCGTTGCGCAGGCCGGACGCAAGGGTGCGGTAACCATCGCGACCAACATGGCAGGCCGTGGTACCGATATCCTGCTGGGTGGAAACCCGGACTTCGATGCACGCAAGGAAATGCGCAAGAACGGATTCACGGACGAGCAGATTAATTTTGCTACTGGATTCACCAAGTCCGATGATCCGGAGCTGGTCAAGGCCAGAGATACCTATAACGAATATAAAGCGAAGTTTAAAGAAGAGCACGATAAAGAGCACGATGAGGTTGTCAAGCTCGGCGGACTGTGCATTATCGGTACAGAGCGTCACGAGTCCAGACGTATTGACAACCAGCTGCGAGGCCGTGCCGGACGTCAGGGAGACCCGGGTACAACTCAGTTCTTCATTTCTCTGGAAGATGATCTGATGCGCCTGTTCGGCGGCGAGCGTATGCAGAAGTTCGTCGATAAGATGGGACTGGAAGAGGATGAGCCGATTGAAGCGGGCATGCTGACCAAGTCCATCGAGAGTGCGCAGAAAAAGGTTGAGGGCAGAAACTTCGGTATCCGTAAGTACGTCCTCCAGTACGATAACGTCATGAACAAGCAGAGAGAGATCATCTACAGCGAGCGCAGAAGAGTGCTGTTCGGTGAGGATCTCCGCGAGTATATCATGGGCATGACACATACACTGATCGACAATGCCGTAGAGCAGGCAGTCGTAGCGTCCAAGTATCCGGAGGAGTGGGACTTTGCCGCAATGAACAAGGCCCTGCGCCGCATCACTCCGATGTACGTTCCGAAGGAAGAGTACTCCACGGATGAGCTCGCCACGATGACGGAGGATTCCCTGAAAGAGGATCTCTACGATGAGTTCGAGAAGCTCTACGAGAAGAAGGAAGAGGAAATCGGAAAAGAGCAGATGCGTGAAGTTGAGCGCATGATTCTGCTCCGTGTTGTAGACAATCTCTGGATGGATCATATCGATGCCATGGATCAGCTGCGTGAAGGAATCGGCCTGCGTGCACTGGGACAGCAGGATCCTGTTGCCGCATACGCAAAGGAAGGATTCGACATGTTCGATGCCATGATCGGCGAGATCACAGCAGAGACTGTTACATACTGCTACAGCGTTACGATTGAAACACGCAGCGAGCGTCATGCCGTTGCAGAAATCAGCGGAGAGCGCAAGGACGAGTATGTTGATGACCGTTCCGATCTTCAGGGTGCTCCGGCAGAAGAGAATGAGATTCCGGAGAGAGAGAAGAAGCCGGTTACCTATAAGAGAAAGCGTCCGAAGGTCGGCAGAAACGATCCGTGCCCGTGCGGAAGCGGAAAGAAGTATAAGAACTGCTGCATGAAGAAGGACCTCGAAGAAGAGAGGAGGAATGGTCATGCTTAAGCTGGAGCCTGTAAAACAGGAGCTCCCGGATCTGAAGGCCGGACTTTTAGAGGTAGGTGAGTCCCTTTGACCTGGCTGGTCTGAAGAGGGAATCGGAAAAGCTTACAAAACAGACTCTGGAACCGGATTTCTGGGATGACACGGAATCCGCACAGAAAGTAATTAAAGAAAAAACTGCAGTCGATAAGAAAATCGAGCAGTACGAACAGCTTGAGCAGGAGCTGAATGATGTAGAAGAATACATCGAGCTGGCAGAGGAGATGGAGGATGAAGAGGAAGCAAAAGAAATCCTCCGCTCCTTTAAGAAGATCAAGAAGGAATTCGCTGCATTCCGCCGCGAAACTCTCCTGACCGGGAAATACGATCATAACAGCGCCATCGTCACGATTCACGCCGGTGCCGGCGGGGTCGATGCCCAGGACTGGGCAGAGATGCTGCTGAGAATGTACACCCGCTGGGCATCCAGCAAGGGCTTCGAAATTGAAATCGTAGACCTCCAGGATGACACAGAAGCCGGAATCAAGGGCGCAACCTTCTTCGTCAATGGCGCAAATGCTTACGGCCTGCTGAAATTCGAAAAGGGCGTACACCGCCTCGTCCGGATTTCTCCGTTCAACACCGCGGGAAAGCGGCAGACTTCCTTCGCTTCTCTGGAAGTCACTCCGCAGATCGACGACGATCTCTCCGTAGAGATCCGCCCGGAAGACCTGCGTATCGATACTTACAGAAGCAGCGGCGCGGGCGGACAGCACGTCAACAAGACGGATTCTGCAATCCGCATCACGCATCTGCCGACGCACATCGTCGTCACCTGCCAGAATGAGCGCAGCCAGCACCAGAATAAAGAAGTCGCGATGAAAATCCTGTATGCCAAACTCATGGAACTGAAAGAACAGGAGCACAAAGAAACCCTGAAAGAGCTGCAGGGCGACTTTTCCCAGATCGCCTGGGGCTCCCAGATCCGTTCCTACGTTTTCCAGCCCTACACCCTGGTGAAAGACCACCGGACCGGCGCGGAAACCGGCAACGTTAATGCCGTCATGGACGGAGACATCGACGATTTCATCAACGAAGAACTGAAACAGCTGCAGAATTAAGATGAACCCCTCCGCATGGTACGCATGCGGAGGGGTATTTATCTGCCAGTAAGCGGCAGCATGGAATTAGTTGGCTGCCAGCAGATGACCAGAAGGGAAACTATGGCCTGTCAGCACATGACAGAAGAGAAACTATGGCTTGTCAGAAGAATGAGAGAAGAATATTTCAGATAATCAGAGAAAGTTGAAAGAAGGCCAATAAACTGCCTGTTTGCAAAATGCGCATTCAAGTCGATGCAGACAGATTTTGCCAAAAGGCCTGGAATTGTGATGCCTGTGTGAACTTTTTCTCGCCGGTTCGTTTAAATGCTTTTATTTAGAGAAAGCGCAGAACCGAATATATATGCATGAATGCTGATGGAGAATCAAAGTTGGGCGCACTGATAAAATATCTGAATTTACATATGAGAAATGACAGTTTGTGGAAAATTTAAGTGCAAAAACAGAATACATTCAGCTTGATTCCAGATAATCCTGAAAATGCGTACACAGTATACCAAAATTAACTAGTCTGCTGTCAAAGTACGAAGTGAACAGGCAAATCTTCTCCTTGAACAGACAGGATTTATCAGATAAATTGACAGTAATAAAAGTATGAGTCTGCACTTTTTTTTATAATCGTGATTTAGACGAACCAAGAAAATACAATATCAAATACAATGAATAAACATGACAGTACCTGTATGTATATGAATTCATTAAATGTAATCAGCTGATTAATTACTTAACGATGTTGATGAAGGATACAGTGCGGTGAATATCGACACAGCAAAGTATACTGTATACTTTGCTGTATATGCCGGTCACGAAGAGCACGCTGCACGGCATTTTAGAGCAGCCGTGCCGGTTAAATAGAACATTTGTGCCGGCGTGTTGAGCAGACCGTTATCAATCTCGTATGATAATGATAGCGCTCAATAGTACGACTATTTCTTTTGGAGATCAATACTTATGCTCAATTAACGAGAAAACTTACAACTTGCCAGCCGCCATTCACGTCGTTGCCATCGTAACCAGTATTTACAACTCGTGCAACACTGCTTATTAACTATTGAACATAGTATGGGCTCTGAAAGTCTGCTGCCCGTTGGATAAAAGTGTAACAAACCGGGCTATGTTAATGACTTGCTCAGCACACCGGCAATGATGCTCTGAATCATCGGCACGGTTGCTCTATTTCACCGTGCAGCGTGCTCACATTTGCCGGCATATACACTTAGCGCTCCCCCAAAATCCCAGATTCCGTTCTCGGCTGGGTCAATGCTGGGTCAATTCTCCAGCCATCGCTGCCCTCCAGGTATATCACCGTACAATGCAATGCCCTGCAATCAGCGGCCGCCAGCAGGCCTAAGAGCCCGGATTCGCATTTCCCGCCGATAATTTTCTGCAGGCCGCAGATATATGATAAGATAATACCATACGGAAATCGTAAACGTTTCAGACGGCGGACTGCGCTGATCGAGCTGGGGAAGTGGCAGGCTTGTCTGGAATACTGCGAATCATTAAGGCGGCACTGAGGATGCCGGGAAGACAGCTGGCTTATCCGGAATTCTTCACTTTTGCAGGATATGCATTTCTGCGTTCTCGATACCGGAAGGATGGCACTATAGCAGAGGTGTTGAAATTCTGGGCATTGAAATGTGCGGAATCTTGACGGAATGCTGGCCGCTCTGGTCGTGCAGGCAGGTGCGGTGTCCGCAGGGATCGCTGCCGCACAGGGAATACGCTCGGCAGGAACCGCCGGTTCTGCCCATGCCGGCCGCCGGGCATCCAGATCGATGAAACAGTTCAATAATAACAGGAGCAGTTATGTTAAACATATATTACGGAAGAGACAGCCTGGATAAGGAAAAATTCATGTACCGCAGTATCCGGAAGCAGGGATACGGGCCGGACCGGCGCGTTCTGGTCCTTGTCCCGGATCAGTACACTCTGGAAGCGGAGCGGCAGGCAGTGAAGTATCTGGAGACGGACGTGCTGCTGGGCGTTGATATTTACAGTGTTTCCCATCTCGGCCATACCATCTTGAAAGAGACGGGCGCAGCCCGGCTGCCATTTGTCGATAAATACGGGCGGCAGATGCTCCTGACCCGGATCATGTCCGAGGAGGGAGAAAATCTGGAGGTCTTCCGCGCGAGCCGGGACCGCAGCTCCTTCATCGAGATGACGAACGACTTCATTTCCCAGATGAAGCAGTACGGAGTTACGCCGGAAACGCTGGAAGCGCTCATGAAGAAAGTGCCGGAAGGCAGTCTTCTGCAGCGGAAGATGGCGGACCTGCTGCTGGTTTACACACGATACCAGGAAGAAATTGCCGGGAAGTACACTGATTCGGAAGATTATGTCGATCTTTACGCGCAGCAGATGCGCCGGTCGGAACTGATTGCCGGAAGCCGCGTCTGGGTGTATGGATTCGACAGTTTTGCGCCGAAGACGCTGGACGTCCTGCAGGGCATCATGCACGCCGCAGAGTCGGTGAATGTCGTTCTGACAAAAGATGAACGGTGCAAGGACGAAGACTTGTTTTCGCTGACCCAGACCGTGCAGGCCAATCTCCTGAAGCGTGCGGATGCGGAGGGATGCCCGATCGGGGAAATCGCCCGGATACCGGATGTGCTGCCGGACGGGCTTTCTCTGGTCAGGGAGAAAGCGTCAGCTGCGCTCACTTATCTGGAAAGGGAGCTGTTCGCGCCGGTCATCACGCCGTACCGGAAAAATACGGAGCATGTGCTGCTGACGGAGGCCGCCAATCCGCACAACGAGGCAGAATCCGCTGCCGCGTTCATTCTGCACCTGCTCAGAGACTGCGGATACCGCTACCGGGATATTTCTGTCGTCTGCAACGATTCCTCCCGCGCAGAATCTGCGAGACGCGTGTTTGAAGAGTACGGCCTGCCCCTGTTTCTGGATAGCAAACGGAGTATTCTGGACGCGCCGGCTGCCGTCTGCATCCTGGCGATGCTCAATGCCGTGCAGAAGCGCTGGAACAGCAGAGAAATCCTGCGGGCGCTGAAATCCGGGCTTTCCGATTTCTCCAATGATGAGATCGAACGGCTTGAGAATTACGTGCTGAAGTACAGGATCCGCGGAAGTATGTGGAAGAAGCCGTTTCAGAAGGGAGAACTGGAATACGGAAAAGAGGGCATGGAGAAGCTGGACGCGCTCAGAGACCGGGTGGCGCAGCTGTTCATGCCGCTTGAGGAAATCCTGAAGCGGAAACAGACAAATGAAGCGTTTATCCGCGCCTTTTACGGCTTCCTGACGGAGACGATGCACCTGGAAGACCGGATGGACCGGCTGATGCTTCTGCAGGAAGAAAACGGCCTGCAGACAGCGGCAGATGAGACATCACAGGTCTGGAGCATGATCGTGGGCCTTCTGGATCAGATCGACGCGCTGGCGGGAGAAGATGAATTCCAGCCGGATCTGTTTATCGAGCTTCTTACAGCGGGTCTGCAGCAGGTGGAAATCGGCATTCTTCCGTCCACGGCAGATGATCTGGTCATGGGAACCATGCAGAGAACGCGTACCGCCTCCGTGCGGGCGCTGATCGTGCTGGGGGCCAATGAGGGAGTTTTGCCGGAAGGACCGAAAGACGACGGCCTGTTTGGCATGGATGAACTGGAATCCCTGGCGGATTTTGGACAGGAAATCTGTAAAGTCGACAGCGTCCGCGTGCAGGAGGAAAAACTGGCGATTTATCGGAACTTCAGCTCGCCGTCGGATGTGCTCTGGATCAGCTGGTCAAATGCAGATATGGAGGGGGCCAAAACCCGCGCATCGGAACTGATCGGAACGATCCAGGAGCTTTTCCCGGAAATTCCGGTTCGGAGAGACATTCTGAATGAAGATTCCGATGAAGCCGAAGTGGGCGGAAAACTGAGCACGCTCAGGCACCTGACACAGAAACTGAACCAGGCATACCGGGAAGGCGCAAAAATCGATCCGATCTGGGGTGATGTGCAGCGCTGGTACCAGGAAAACATGCCGGAAGCGGCGGCGCGCATGGAAGAAGGACTGCGTTTCCAGAACAAGCCGCCGCGGCTGGATCCGAAGCTGACGAATCTTCTTTTCCGCAGAAAAGAAAACCGGGACTATCTGGCTCTCAGCGCGTCCCGCCTGGAGCGCTTTTCCCGCTGTCCATTTTCTTACTACGTCCAGTTCGGTCTGGCGCCGGAAGAGCGCCGGGTGTTCGAAGCCGGCGGCCGTGAAATCGGGGACATGTACCACCGCTGTATCATGGACGTAACGGCAGAACTCAGCCGCCGCGGAATCTGGGACAGCGTCAGTGAAGAGGACTGCCGCGAACTTGTTCAGCAGTCCATCCGGCAGGAATCCGAGGTGTACCGGGAGGGCCTGTTCTTCTTTGGCGGCCGCGAGCGTTACCGTTCTTCACGCATGCAGGAAGCCTGTATTGATACCGTAAAAGCCCTGGTCGAGCACGTCCGTCAGGGTGCCGTGCAGGCAAGCCAGTTTGAGGTGCGCTTCGGCCCGGGCGCAGAGATCCCGCCGATCCGCATCGAACTCGATGACGGCACCATCGTGCTGATCGAAGGCCAGATCGACCGTCTGGACATCCTCCAGAACGACCGCATCAAGATCATCGACTATAAATCGAGCGAACACAAGCTGGATGTCGGGGAAATCCGCGCCGGATACAGCCTCCAGCTCATGGTCTACATGCAGGCCGCAGAAGAACAGGTGCGCCAGCCGGCAGGCGTGTTCTACTTCCACATTCAGGAACCGCGCGTTGACGTCAAAAATAAGCCGGCGGCGGGGACACCGTCGGACGCTTTGAAACTGCAGGTCCAGAAAGAAATTCAGAGCCATTTCAAGCTGAACGGTCTGCTCCTGGACGATCCGGAAACCGTCCGGGAAGTTGCGGGAGAGCTTGCACCAAAAGAATCCTCTTCTGTTGTTGCCGTAAAAATGCTGAAAAATGGCGAACTGGGGAAGAGCGGTACTCTGATTTCTGAAGAGGATTTCCAGGAACTCCAGAACGATGTCGCCGACAAAGTCACCGAGCTCATCACAGAGATGCATGAAGGAATCATCGATATCCATCCGATGAAGAACGGGGATGATACGGCTTGTAAATACTGCGAATTCCGGAGTATCTGCAGGTTTGACCCGGCCTTCCGGGGGAATCAGTATAATGTTATAAAATAGGGAAGACCGCATTCCCAGACTGATGACCGCATTCCAGAGCTGTTCTTCAGGCTGGGCGCAGATGGATATTTCATTTCAATATCAGACTTTATAATATCGCATCTGTTTGGTGGCAGGGTTCCAGAGCGGCTCTCCAGACCGGGCGCAAATATGAAGACATCTGAGAAACCGTGGGACTTGACGCAAACATGTAATGTACACAAGTGCGTCAAGTCACTCACGGTTTCTTTCATCTGTCTTCTGTTGCGCCTGCGGTCTTTCGAGATGCTCTGTCACCCTGCCATCCATTCAGAATGCGATTATATCCAGTCTGATTATTGAAATCAGAAATCCTGCATTTCCGGTAGAAAAGGCTCTTTGCGGTTATCAATAGAATGCAGGATTTCCCTGATTTTGTAATTTATGTGGGTATGTGCGGCCGTCTGGCTGTAAATATACAGAATAAAATGTGTATTACCTTATTCGTGATTAAAATATGTGATTGCTTTTACTCTTGGACATTGTTATACTATCCGGACAGTACTGAATGGACAATGGTGTCATGATACCGGTTTGAAATATATCAGCGATATTGTATTCAAGGAGGCTTAGGATGTATTTTGACAAAGAGCATTTTGCTAGTCTGCGGTTCACAGATGATTATGTTTTCTGTACAGTGCTATCGGAAAATAAAGAACTCTGCAGAGAGTTAGTGGAAAGAATCCTGGGTAGAAAGATAGAAAGGATAGTGTATCTGAATGATCAGCAGAGTATACGGGTAACCCCGGACAGCAAAGGGGTACGCTTCGATGTGTACTTTGAAGATGATCAGAATACTGTGTACGATATTGAAATGCAGAATGATAATCAAGGAAATTTGCTGAGGCGTTCCCGGTATTATCAGTCGGTCATTGATACGGAGCAGATAAAAGCGGGAGAGCCATATGAAAAGCTGAAGAGCAGCTATGTGATTTTCATCAGTACCTTTGATCCTTTGAAGTGTGGATACTCATTGTATGAGATCGTTCCGATGTGCAGGAATCACCAGAAGGTGGAATTTGACGACGGAACAAGAAGAATCTTTTTAAATTCATGTGGAACAAAAGATGAAGAGCTCTCTGATGAACTGAAGGCATTCCTTAATTATTTGAGTAATCACATCCCGACGGATGATTTTACCAGAAATCTGGAAGCCCAGGTGCAGAAAACAACTGGGAATGAGGATTGGAGGCGGCAGTATATGACACTGGAAGAGAAAATTGAACTTGGCCGCAGGGAAGGCTTAGAAATTGGTATAGAGAAGGGTCGTTCAGAGGGGTTAAAAGAAGGCCGCGATGAAAACCGGTGTGAGATGATCCGCAACATGGTTAAGAATGGTCTCTCTGTTGAGATGATAGCAAGTATTGCCGGATTAACAGCAGAAGAGCTGTGTTCATTCTGCGACAAGTACGGAATTGACCTGGGTGAATGAGCGGAGCGGGGCAGGGCTTCTGCCCCGTATTTTCGTATGCATATCCTTTTCTGTCCACCTTCGTAAAAGTGAACAAAGATCACAACATCACTGACCATTATTGATTTCAAGATTGAAAAGGGTACCGGGATGTTTTTTACTCGTCTCATATGTAAATTGTATTGTTGGCTTTCAAAATTAGTGATATGATTAATGTATGAAAATGTTATTGCTTCTGCAATAACGATGAAATGAGAGTGAAAATGAAAAAGGCAAATCAATAGTAATATTGAGACGCAAAACTAAAGGGTCCTGACAGATTTTTATTTTACAGACTTTATGGATTGATGATCAATTTTCCGGAAAGGGCTGATGAATCTCCGTAAAGAGTGTTCTGACAGAGACAGCCAGCTGCCATTTTACGTGCAATACGCATGTAGAATGGCTTTTTTCTTTCATTTCGCAAGATGTACGTATTCTGGAAATACCGGAGGACAGGACTTGTAAAAGTACGAGACGAGTATTTCCGCAGTCTGATTAATGGGAAAGGAGCAGATGATGAAAAACAAGAACTCGGCATGCAGTGTCGGAAAGACGCTGTTTACCCTTTTCCTGTCCGTGGCAGTGATCCTTACATTCAGTTTTGTAAGTGTGTCATTTGCGGACACTGGAAATACCGGGGGGGGTACTGCGGCGAAAGCAGCTAAAATAGGCAGCACCGCCTATGATACGGTGCAGGAGGCGATTGACGCCGCGAAAGACGGAGACACGGTAGTGTTACAGTCCGGGGCTTCAGCAGACCAGCTGAAAATCACCAAGGTATTCGATAAGGATATTACCTTTAAGGGAACCGGAACCCTGACTATGGATACCTACGGATGGCATTTTTATCACACTCTGACATTAGATGGAAGCGGTGTTAAATTTAATGTCACAAGTGACAGTAACGCCTTTAAGGGACAAGAGCCAGGTCAGCGCTGGCTGATCATGTGCCTGGCTGGAACCATCAATGTGAAAAATGGTGCATCATTAGATTTTACTTTTGATTCTTCTGATGGGGCCAATACCGCAATTTATGCACAGGACAACCGTTCCTCTGCTATTAATGTGGAAAATAAATCTAGTTTGTCGATTCAAGGTAAAAATACGAAAGGAAAAACGGGACAGGGAATTCAGGTTGGAGGAAATTCTCATTTAGCTTTATCAGTGAAAGCGTATAGCCACTTCCTGATCGATGGAACCAACCGTGGCTATGTTGATAGTCCGACAATTGATGTCGAGAATTCCGATTTTACGGTGCAGAATTGTTCAAGTAATGCATCGAATGGGGGAACTTTTACCGCAGTGAATTCCACGGTTAATTTCCTGAAAAACAGTGGACATGGTCTGTCAGCGGATAAAACTGTATTCACGGATTCTACGCTGAACAGTAAGGAAAACGGATACACTGGAGTTGATATTACAGGAAAATTTACTGCTGAAAATTCCACATTCAATGTCTCTAAAAACGGCTGGCACACTTGGGATACTGATTTATTTGCCGGGATGAGACTTAGAAGTGCTGCATCGATTGACAGCGCATCTGCCCTGAATATTAACAACAATTATGAAGTAGGCCTGCATGTTAAACCGGACTCCAGAACAGCCATTGCAGACGGCGCGCAGGTGAGCATCATCGATAACGGACTTCCGGACATCAGTTCTTATCAGAATGATTACTATTCCTGGGATCTGAGCAGCAGAGCCGGAAAGATGGCTGCTACTAACGGCGACGGAATCTATAATCAGGGAACTCTGATCCTTCCGAAAGGCGCGGCTGTCTATAACAACCATGCTATAAATGCAGGAGACGATATCTATTCCACAGGAACCATTACCTTCGAAAAGGTCGGTTCGGGCTGGAAGCTGGACGGCGGCGAGAATAACAAGGCAAGAAATAACGGCAGTGGAGAGCTGACCGGAAAAGACTGCAGCGATACGATCAACGGATGGTTTGATGATACAGAAACAACCAAAGAAAATCCAGAAAATGCCCGCTGGGAGGCACACAAGTCCGGAAAGAACCATATCGTTGCCGTAGCACCGGGAAGATACACCAGCACGGTTGCCGTTAAGGCTGCACATTTCGGCATCATTCAGGGTGTCAAGAAATGGGACGATACCAGCAATCAGGATGGAAAGCGCCCGGACAGCATCAACGTCAGTCTGTACGCAAACAGCCATAAGATCGCAACCCATGCTGTTTCCACGAAGGACGCAGACAGCAGCGATTCCAGCTCTTGGAAGTTTGCTTTTGCCGGAGAAGACTTCATGGACGCGTCACAGTACGCAGATGAAAACGGAAAGCTCGTCTTCACTGTCGCAGATGATGACAACGTTTATCCGTACACAGAGACTTCCATCGGAACATCCGATAACAATTACACCATCACCAATAAGTATGACCCGCAGCACGTCTGCATCCCGGTATGGGTTTCCTGGGACGACAATCAGAATCAGGATAATGTCAGACCGGACAGTGTAACGGTTCACGTTAAGGGAACGGTTCCGGACAAAACAGACGCTTCCAAGACGACAACGGTTGAAGACAAGTCCCTGACTCT